>JAHFRE010000033.1 GCA_023258955.1 Sterolibacterium sp. | reverse complement strand
CGGCAACACCGTCACCCGGGTCGCGGTTTGCCAGCGGCTTGCTGCCGGCAGGCCGGGAAACTCGATTCTGACAGGCTGATTGGGCGCGAGGCCGGCCAGCAGTTCCTGCGGCAGGTTGACGACGACCCGCTGCCAGGCCGGATCATAGAGCGTCAGCAGGGGGCGGCCGGGCATCGCCATATCGCCCTGGGTGACCGGCACCTCGGCGACGAGACCGGCGTAGGGAGCGCTCAGGCTATAGAACCCGGACTGGGTCCGCGCCACACCGGTCTGCGCCAGCGACGAATGGCGCTGCGCCTGCGCGCTCTCGAACTGGGCGGCCGCGCGGTCGAGGGCGGCCTGGCTGATATAGCGCTGCTCGAACAGCTGCTTTTGCCGGGCAAAGTCCCGCTTGGCCACCTCGAGTTCGGCGCCAGCAGCGTCCGCCTGGGCGGAGCTGGCGACGAGCGCCTGATCGGCAGCGCGGGCGTCGATGCGGACGAGCAATTGGCCTGGCTTCACCGCATCGCCCGCCTTGACCGCGAGCTCGACGATGGCGCCTTGAACCTGGGCGGAAATCACGCTCTGGCGCAGCGCCTCGACCACGCCTTCCGCGGCGTAGAGCGACGCTCCGCCGCCGCGGCGCACCGGCGCGCTGGCAAGCGCCGGCGTAGCGCTGTCCGCCTGGGCGACGCTGGCCGCGGCGGCAAGGAGCAACGCAACTGAGATGTTTCGAATCATGGCTATTTCCGTCGCGCTGGAGCAGGTCAAAGGGGATCGTTGCCGCCCATTATTTCATTATTTGCCTAATTGCGCAAATAGATGATAAAGTGGCTGCCAATCGCGGTCGCTACCGATCACCGGAGCGGCGGGACGAAACCATTGGAGGGGTCGGCATGGTTGCCACGAAGAATTCTGCCAGCCCGCTGGCAGGACTGTCCGAGCAGGCGTTGGCGCACGTCGCCGAGTATTTCCAGGCGCTGGCCGATCCGATGCGCCTGCGCATCCTCAACACGCTGCGCAGCGGCGAACACAACGTCGGCGAACTGACCGAGCTCTGCGGTTGTTCCACCGCCAACGTCTCGCGCCATCTCGCGGCGCTGGCCAAGCAGGGCATGGTCGGCCGTGAAAGCCGCGGCACCAGCGTCTATTACAGCATCGCCGACGCTTCCATCTATGCGCTGTGCGACCTCGTCTGCTGCAACATCGCCCGCCAATTCGAGCAGCAGGCCAGCGTTCACAAATCGTTCACCAAGGCCACCCAGAAGCGCGGCCGCAATCACCCCTGATCAACGGGCCGGGACCAGGGCGATAGCGGCCGAGCCGCGGCCGATGGCTAGCGGCTCACGGCAAACGCCTGGCACTTGTTGCACAGGTCCCATGGCGGACAGTCGCAAACACGTGGCTGTTCGACGAAGGCGCTGCCGACGATGGTGACTCCAGCCGCTTGCGGCGTCTGCGCCGCAGCGCTGGGCGGCGGCGCTGCAGCGACCGGCGAGCCACCGGGCTGGGTCGGCAGCCACCTGGCGAAGGACGCCAGATCCGCCGCGTTGTCGACATACCAGAGCTTCCGGGCGGGGTCCCACCGCGCACCGAGTCGCTTTGCTTTGTCCTTCTCCGCGAACGGAACCCGTAGATTTGTTCTCATGTCCTCAGCCAAAAAAGCATCCTCCAGTTCGCATCTCCGCCGTCGCCACCAAGGTCGCCGGCGCCCGCTGGCTGCCGGGGCTGGCGCCCCGCTCGCGTCGATATTGCGCTATGCTTGGCCTCCGCCCTAGCGCCTAGAAACCGGCCGGCATGACAGCGTCCAGCCTCGATTTTGTCGTCGACTTCGCCGATTGCGACCCGGCGCGCATCGTCTTCTATCCGCGCTATTTCACCTGGTTCGATCGCGCCCTGGCCAGAACTGTGGGCACAGTATAGATTGGCGGGCTTTCCCATTGTCGACGCGACGGCGAAGTTTCTCGGCCCGTCGCGCTTCGGCGACAGGATCACCATCGAGAGCCGGATCGGAGAATGGCGCAACAAGCTGTTCCTGGTCGAACACCGCATCATCAACGCCGGTCGGGTCGTGGTCGAAGGTCATGAATTGCGCGTTTGGGCCCTGCGCGATCCCACCGATCCGGAAGGCATGAAGGCCGGCCCGGTGCCGGCGGAGATTCGCGCACGTTTCGAGCGATGAGAGGAGAACGCGATGGAAAACGTTTGGACCACCAGCCTGCCGCGACTCAACGAGCCGGCGCCTGACTTTGCGGTCAGGACCACCCAGGGACCGCGCAAGCTGCAGGATTATTGCGGCAAGTGGCTGATCCTTTTTTCCCATCCAGCGGATTTCACCCCGGTATGCACCTCGGAGATCGTCGCCTTCTCGCGCGCCCACGACCGCTTCAAGGCGCTTGGCTGCGAGTTGCTCGGCTTGTCGATCGACAGCAACTTTGCGCACCTGGCCTGGATCCGCAACATCCGCGACAACTTTGGGGTGGAGGTGCCGTTCCCGATCATCGAGGATACGGCGCAGCGGGTCGCCCACGACTACGGCATGATCCAGTCAGGCGCCAGCGACACCTCGACGGTGCGGGCGACCTTCTTCATCGATCCCGAGTCCAAGGTGCGGGCGATGGTGTACTACCCGATGAGCAACGGCCGCTCGGTCGAGGAGTTCCTGCGGGTGCTAGAGGCGATGCAGACCGCCGACCGTCACGGCGTCGCCACACCGGAGGGTTGGCGTCCCGGTGACAGGGTGGTGGTGCTGCCGCCGACGACCGTCGCCGATGCCGATGCGCGGCTGAAAGCCGGCTACGAATACGTCGATTGGTATTTCTCCAAGACCGAACTGCCGCAAGGCCGCCCCCGCAAGCCTCGCCCCGCGAAGAAGCGCTAGCTCGTCAGGCGCGGCGGGCGCGATGCGCAGGCGCAGGATGGGCGCTGCGCAACTCGCCCAGCCACAGCTCGACGTCGTCGCACAGGTGGCAAAAGCCAAGCAGCAAGGCGAGCAGCGCGAAGATGGCGCCGCCAAGTTGCAGCAAGATACCGACAGTGCTCATGATGATCTCCGCAGAACAGCCTTTAACAAGACCAACAGACTGCCGCATGATTGCTGCCGCAGAAGCGCGAATAAGCCGGCAGAACCCGCCCTTTTCTTCGGCGCGGCGTTTGCCCGACCTGCGCCGCGCCGCCCGCGTCCAGCGCCAGGGCCCGCGCCGGTGCCTGCTGGGTGCGCGTCTAGCCGCAAGGCTTGCGCCGGCAGGGCAAGCGATTTGCATCCGATCAGGGACAATGCCGTCATGCTAGCCAGATCGATCTTCAATGCCCTGTTGCTGGTGCTCGTGCTTTTCCCGCCCACGCCCCGCGCCGCCACCCTCGCCAACAGAAACGCAACCCAGACCGCGATCAATCTGTATCAGTATCTCGCCGCCCTTCCCGACCGGAGCAGCAAGCGCGTTATCTCCGGCCAGGAGACCGGCAACGCCAATCCGACCTACAACATCTACAGCGCGGCGCAGGGATACCCGCTCTACGTCACCAACCTCAAGAACGCCACCGGGTCGCTGGTCGGTCTGGCGGGGTTCGACTATTCGTCCGATCCCACGCCCAGCTACAGGTTTCCTCAGATCACCGACGCCGGCGTGCTCGAAATTGTCAACAGCAGCGCGATCAACCATTGGCGACAGGGCGGAATCGTCACGGTGATGTTCGGTGCCAACAATCCCTGGACCGGTGGTGGCGGCAGTGACACCAATAGAACCGGGCACCGGCTTAGCGACGCGATCACGCCGGGTACGGCCGCCTATTCGAATTGGATGGCACAGCTCGACGCGGTGGCGACCGCCCTGCAGCAGTTGCAGGATGCCGGCGTGGTCGTCTTGTGGAGACCTTTGCACGAGATGAACGGCGCTTGGTTCTGGTGGGGTTCTGCGGCCAATCCCCAGGATTACAAGGACCTCTGGCAGCACATGTTCAACTACTTCACCAACGTCAGGCAGCTCAACAATCTGATCTGGGTCTATGCCGCGTCGTCGGGGGTGACCTCTGCCCAGAACTCGGTGAACAGCTACTATCCTGGCGCCGATTTCGTCGATATCGTAGGCATCGACGGTTACAAGGACACGATAGACTCTGCCATCATCGCCGCTTACAACGCGCTGCTGGTCAACGGCAAGCCGTTTGCACTGGCCGAGTACGGACCGGCCAGTCCGCCAGCCGGTAGCTTGTCCACCGCGGGGACCTTCGACTTTTCGACCTTGATCACGGGGATCAGAAACAACCTCCCCAAGACCTGCTATTTCATGGCCTGGGCCGATTGCCCGACCTGCAATCCGAAGGTCCATTGGTCCATGGTATCCAACCTGAACGCGAGCACGCTGTTGAGCGACCCCTGGGTGGTCAACGCCGGCGATCTGCCCGATTTCGCTGCTTTGGCGCCGCTCCATAGCGTCGCTATCGCACTGAGTCCAGGCTGGAATCTGATCGGCAACAGCGCCAGCGCCACCATCGACGTCGCCGACCAGTTCGGCGACGCCGCCAAGGTTGCCTCGGTCTGGAAGTGGGTGAGCAGGGGCACGTCGGCGGCTGTCAGCTACCCTACCTGGGCGTACTATTCGCCGGCACAGGGCGATCGCGGTCAGGCCTACGCCAGCAGCAGGGGCTACGAAGCCCTGACCACCATCAATGGTGGCGACGGCCTCTGGGTCAACGCAACCGCGGCATTTACGGCGCAATTGCCGGCAGCGACCCTGCTCGAGTCATCGTTTTTCCAAACGCTGGGTTCAGGCTGGAATCTGATATCGACCGGGACGACCCAGACTCCCGCCGCTTTCAACGCCAATCTGAGTCCGATCCAGCCTGCGGCAGGGCTTGTGCCGATCAATATGCGTAGCCTCTGGGCTTGGGACGCCGCTCAGGCGAAATGGTATTTCTATTCCCCCGCCCTCGACGCCCAGGGCGGCAACGCGCTCGCCGACTACATCGCCAGTCAGGGCTATCTCAATTTCACGACTGCCAACAAGACCCTGGGCAGCGGCGTCGGATTATGGCTGTACAAACCCTAGCGCTTCGATGGCCGCTGCGCGATGGCTGCGACCCAAGCGCCTTCCCCGAGCGCGATGCGCAAGATTGTGACCCAGCGCACGCTTCGCCCGCGAATGCCATTCATCGCGTGAGACGCCGCACAGATTTCCTCACGTGCAAGAGGATCATAGGATTCGACTTCAAGGACGGCGGCATTGCAGCCGTTATGGTAGGTCCACAGCGAAGATTGTGAGGCGGCTTGGTATGAAGACGGAGAGCAAGGTTGCGCTGGCGGCGCTGCGCGCCCTGCCGATCTTTTCCACGCT
Source organism: Sterolibacterium sp. (assembly GCA_023258955.1). GTDB lineage: Bacteria > Pseudomonadota > Gammaproteobacteria > Burkholderiales > Rhodocyclaceae > CAIYYX01. The sequence goes on along the minus strand of JAHFRE010000033.1, from coordinate 20,859 downwards.
CAGCGATGAGCAGCTGGCGGCCGTGGCCAATGTGGCCGTGTTGCGCCGCATACCGCGACACGCGCTGGTGCTCAACGCCGGTGACCGCATCGACAGCTTCTACCTCACCTTGAGCGGCAGCCTCAAGGTGGTGATGGGCGACGACGAAGGGCGCGAGGTGATCCTCAGCCTGCTGGGTCCCGGCGACTTCTTCGGCGAAATGGGCATCATCGACGGCCTGCCGCGCTCGGCGACGGTGCAGGCCACCAACGCGAGCTGCCTGGCGGTGATCGCCGGCGCCGAATTCCGACGCTGCATGGCCGACAACTTCGAGGTGGCGTTCTACGTCATGCGCAGCCTGGTGAAACGCCTGCGCATCGCCAACCGCAAGATCGAGAGCCTGTCGCTGCTGGACGTCTATGACCGGGTGGACCGGGTGCTGCTCGATCTCGCCGAAGACAGGGACGGCCACAAGGTCGTGTCCCGGCACATCACCCGCCAGGAGATCTCGCAGATGGTTGGCGCCTCGCGCGAGATGGTCAGTCGCGTCATGCGCGACCTGCAGTCACGTGGCGTGATCGAGGAGAGGGATGGACTCATCTGGCGATGCGCAGAGAGCGGAGCGATCGGGCGGGTCTAAGCCAACAGCTTCTGCATGAACGCTTCGACGTGAGAGGGGCGGATCGGCTTGACGATGTAGCCTTTGGCGCCGCCGGCGACGGCGGCGTCGATGAACGACTTGCCGGTGTTTCCGGTAACCATCACCACTTTGGTTAGCGGACTGGCTTCACGGATCAGGGGCAACGCTTGCAATCCAGACATCACCGGCATGTCCACGTCCAGACAGACGATCGCGGGACAGTGGGCTTTCGCGGCCTTGACCGCCTCCTCGCCGTTGGCCACGGTCTGCAGCACGTTCAAGCCGATATCTTCGAGGATGCCCTTGAGCAACATGCGCATCGAGCTCATGTCATCGACGATCACGACGCTGCCTCGCGTCGGCTGCGCTTCGCGCAGATCGAGAACCGGCCTTTCGCCGCGCGCCGCGGCGATGATCCGGCGGCCCTCCTCGATGTGGGCAATCTCTTCCAGAATCTGCGGCGGCGAGAAAGGCTTGTGCAGAAATCCCGATGCGCCGGCGTTGGCGGCCTGAGCCACGAGATCGGGATCGTTCGACGCCGTGATCAGCACCACGGCGATTTGCGGCGAGGCAGCGTGCAAGGCCGCCAGCAGCTCGAGGCCATTCCTGCCGGGCAGGTGATAATCGAGGCAAACGAGGTCGGGCGAACTTTGCTTGATGCACTCGAACAGTCGGGAGCCATCTTCGAGCGCCGCCACGACCTGGTGGCCCTCCGCTGCGAGCAGGGCCGACAATACCTTGCGTATGGAGAGGTTGTCATCGACGATTAGAATCTTCATGGCGCTGTTGAAGTCACGGAATTGTGCCCGGCTGCGGCGTGGACGTTGTAGTGTATTCTAGCCTTGGACGGGCTATCCACGCCCGATCGGCCCGGCGCCGGCTGCTCGGCGTCGCCTGGCGATCGGTTTCGCTCGATGCTTGGACAACTGGCGCGGCGTGCAGCCGCGCGGCCAACGGGGTAGATAGGGGAGGCAGGGATGGCTGATAGTGAAGCACGGGCAGCCGTCGAGAAGTCGGCCGCCGGGCGCGCGACGCTGATGCTGGAGACATCGTTTCACGAGATCGGTATTCCGACCTGTCCGGCGATCATCACCCAGATCAAGACCGAGATGGACAAGGAGGATCCCGATCTGCACCAGCTCGACCGCGCGATCAGCTCCGATGTCGCGATCGCCGCCGGGCTGATCGGGATCGCCAATTCCCCCCACTTCGGCAGCGGCCGGCGGGTGCGATCGGTGCGCGACGCTTTGCAGGTGCTCGGCCTGGCGACGGCAGGAAGGGCGGTTGCGGGCATCGCGCTGCGCAACGTCTTCCCCATCACCCCCCAGATAGAGCGGTTCTGGCACACGTCGGCCGCCGTCGCCCGCCTGTCCGGATGGCTAGCCAAGCGACTCGAGTCATCGCGCGAGGTTCTTGCCGAAGACGCTTACACCTTCGGCTTGTTCCGCAACTGCGGCATACCGGTGCTGATGAAACGCTACGGTCAGGATTACGACAAGCTGCTCAAGCGAGCCGATGACGAGCAGGGCATCGGAATCACCGAAATCGAGGAGTCCAAGCTCCCGACCAACCATGCCGCCGTCGGCAGCGCTCTGTCCCGCGCTTGGTGGCTGCCCGAAGAGATCACGCTGGCGATCCGCCACCACCACGACCAAAACATGGTCACCCTGTCCGCGGATTTCCGCCGTGGCAATGAAGCCATCGGTCTGATCGCCGTCGGCCAGATCGCAGAGCATCTGTTTCAATATCACAACCCCAAGCTAAGGCAGGGCTCGGACTGGGGAAGGATGGGCCCGGTCGCCTTGCGCGCGCTCGGAATCGGCGAAGAGGCGCTGCAGGAGCTCTATCCGCCGAGCAAAGCGGTAGCCTTGGCATCGAACTAGGCGGCTCGCAGCCTCGGAGAGCGACTTGGGACCGATGGAACTGCTGGCGTTGCTCAAGGCGCTGGGCTTCTCGCTGCCAAGCCCGGCCTTCTTTTTCGGCGCCGTGGTCTTTGGCCTCACCGGGTATACGGCATACCAGTGGGGAACGATCGCGGCGCGGGAGACGCTCAAATGGATCGGGGCCGCGCTGATGCTGCTCCCCCTGCTGTGTTCGACAACTTGGCAACTCTACGCGTTCGGCGCAATATTCTGCGTTTTGCTCGCCACCTCACGTCCAGCTGCCGATGCCGGTGCCGAACTCGCAGCAACGGAGGATGGCGATTGACCAGGCCTCGCCACAGTCGGAGATTCGTCAAATGAAATCGCAGGCGCTCATCTTGTCGGTTGCACTGTTGATTCCCTGCCTGCCGGCGCGAGCGCAAGTCGCGACGCCGGAGACTCCGGCGACTGGCAATGTCCAACGTATGTTGGCGCCGACGGTTGCCATGAGTGGGGGCTTGGCAGAGGCGCGCGAGAATCTGATGGCGATGTTTCTGCCGACCGACACGGCATCCTTTGCGCAAAGACAGCAGGCGATCAAGGTGGCCTCCGCCAGAGTCGACGCCGGCCTCGATCATGCCAACACCCGGCTGCTCGAGATCGGCGCAAAATTGAAGGAATTCGGCACGATCTGGGCTGAATTCAAGAACAGCCGCGACAACCAGCTGATCCCGCTGCTGGCGGCCGGCAACCGGGACGCCGCCCTGAGAATCGCCGAAGAGGTTCAGGCCGAACGGCTGAAGAAGATGCGGGAGATCCTCGAGAATCTCGCCCTCAGCTTCTGACGACCCGCGCGGACACGCGACGTCGCGAAGCAGCCGCAGGCCGGTTAGGGCATGTTCACCCAATATCCGGTCGCGGCTGGCAGGGTGCCGCCTGAGCTGTTCGCCAGCGTCGAGAAGTCGAGATAACCCTTGCTCGTGAGGTGGGCCGCCAGGCCACCGCTATTGACCAGCGCCGGTGCCCAGAAATACCATTTCTGCAGGGTCGCGTCCCAAGCCCACAGCGTGGTGAGATTGGTATATACCTTTCCGGCGGCCGGCGCGCTGGCCAGCACGGTGGCGATGGCAGCGTCGAATTGGGCTGCGCTCGGGCTGTCACCGACGGCGATCAGGCTCCAACCGCTGGGCAGCGCGTGGGTTCCGCCCGGCGTGGCGGGACTCGATAGCGCTGGTTTGAAGCTCGACGATTGCACGGCAAGACCCGTCGGCAGCGGCACGGAAAACGCCGCAACGGCTTTCACCCAGAATCCCTCACCGGGCGCGACAGCGCTCAGGAAGCCATAGCCTTTGCTGGTGGCGTAGGCCACCCCCGCGTCGCTCTGGGCTGGCGCATAGAACGCCCAGTTCGAACTGCCGGGTAGCCACTTCCACACCGAGTCGACTTTGGTCGGATCGCCGAACAGGCTCGCTACGGTGAGCGTGGCTTCGACGCTGTTGCCGACCAGGTTCCAGCCGGGCACGAAGCTCAGACTTGCAGCTGCCGGGCTGGCCGTCGAACGTTCGTAGGAGAATCCGTCGCCGCTGGCGGGTCGTTGCGACCAGGAAAGAAATTTGATGTCGACGTAGATGTCGTCGGTCTTGAGGTGCAGCACGGCGTTCACCCCGACCGTGGCCGGCGGCTTGCCCAGGCCCCTGGCCCAGGCTTCCCAATCGCTATAGTTGAGCGTTTGGTAGCTGGCCGTGGTGCCGGTGGCCCACTCGGTATCGGCCGGGCTGACGGAATGGGTAAACGCGGATTCACGGGCGACGTTGTACAGGCCCTGGCTGCTGCCGCGCGTCAACCAGACGGTCGCGGTCAGGCGATCCTGATTGGCCGCCAGCCCCGGATCCGTCCCGTCGCCCTTGGCGAAGACCAGCTTGGGGCCGCTCCACACTGTGGCTGCGGCGGTGGCGGCTGGAGCAGCCAAGACTGCCAGCGCCAACAGCAGGGTCAGCCATGCACCGACCCTTGCCGCTCGCTGTCCGAGCGGAGCGGCACCAGCAGAAGACGATTGGCTAGCGTTGGGGCTCTTCACGGGCCTTCCACTGCGATTGTTGGCATCGTCGCCAGCGGCCCAGAACGGGGCGGCGGACTCCCGATGTCCATCTTGGTATAGGGTACTAATAAAGTCAACTATTATCCGCGGCAAATTGTGCCCATCCAGCCAACGCTGATGGCGGCATCGGTTAAACTCGCGGCGCCGCTGCATCTGCGCACGCCGATGGACATCCCCAGCGAGTGCGTCACGGAGCCACCATGTCATTCACTTCAGGGCTTGCCGATCTCGCCCATTTGGAAGCGCAGAGCGACTACAGGGTCAACAACCCGCATCAGGGTTGGGCCGTGCTGAGCATGTTCGGCCCCACATCGGCCACCGACGTCGGCGAATTCTGGAAGCTGCAGAGAGGTTGCGAGGAGGGCGAAACCGTCGAACGCTTCTTGAACCTCTATCGCGGACGGGTGGAACTGGCGCTCGTCGCCGCGGAAGAAGTCGGCCTCGAATACATGGGAACCCCGCAGTCGGGGATGAACGTCCTGGTGGTGCGACCCGTCGCCAGCGCCTGACGCAGCAACCGCCCATTCGCTGCAGTTGCGCTAGCCAGTTCGCAGCCTGCCTTCGGCCAGCATGCGATCGATTTCCAGCTCCGCGCTAACCCAGTCCTCTTGTGCGCGGCCCGGGGTGAATCCGTGCCGTTCCGCGATGAAGTAGGCGGCGACCTCGACGTAGCAACGGCGTTGTTCCGCGGTCACCCCGAGCGCCGTAGCCGGTGGCGACCGCTTGGCCGCCTTGGGCGACTTCTTGTCCAAGATCGCCGGCTTCGGTTTCGCTGTGGCTGGGCTTGCCGTCTTCTTCGGCACAGTCTTGGCCGGCGCGTCGGCCGCCTTCGGTGCAGGCGCCTTTGCGCGGGTCTTCGCCGGCGTGGCCGGCTTGCTGGTTGTAGCCTTCGTCGATTTGGGCATGTCTAAGCTCCGCTGAGGTCCTGCCGCCCATTGTAGGCCAGCGTCGCCTATGACCGAGCGACAATCATGATCATCTGGCGGCGGCGTCGACCAACTCCTGAACCTCTTCGATCTTGTCCTTGACCAGCCAGTGGATCAGGTCGCCGCTCGACACCAGCGCCAGCACCTTGCCATTGGCGACGACCGGCAGGTGGCGGAATCGCCGCTGCGTCACCACATCCATCGCGTCGCCGACCGTCATCGTCGGCGCAACGCAGTAGGGGTCCCGCGTCATCACTTCGGCGATCTTCGTCGCGGCAGGATCGAGGCCAGCGGCCAGCACTTTGTTCAGCGCGTCCCGCTCGGTGAAAATGCCCGCCAATTTCTCGCCATCGATGACGATCAGCGCGCCGATCTTCTCGGTGCACATCTTGCGCACGCAGTCGATGACCGGCGTATCGGGATCGACCGCGTGCAAGGCCTCGCTGTCTTTGAACAACATGCGCAAAGCAGCGCGCCGCCCGCCCCGCTTTCCCGACAGGAACACGCCGACAAAGATGAGGCCCACCACCAGAACGAAAATGTATTCGGAATATAGGAACATCGTGCCCGATCTGTTCTCTGCCGTTGTCAGCGCCGCTGCCCGCACGCTTGTTGCAGCAACCGCTGCCGTCGCCGCGTCTGCGTATTCGGCGCCAGCGTTCGCCTGTCTGCAGCCCGCCACACATTGCACCAGGCCACCGGCGATGTCAACCGCGCTGGGCCTGGAGGCCGCGCCAAATAAGGGCTTTGCCGCCGCCGGCGCAACCGGCAGCGCCGCACCGCCGGCTTGTCGGCGCCGCTCGGACTTCCTATGCGATACTCCTGGCGCATGTCGAGCCGATCCGAATGGTAGGGAGCCGATGCCGGAAAGTCCCGCACTCTTGCTGATTTTGGTGGTGTCGTTGCTGGCGCAAATCGTCGCCGCCGCGATTGCGTTGCGCCAAATGACCAGCGTCGCCGGGCGCTATCGAGCCGCCTGGGGCTGCGTCGCGTTGGCGTTGGCCTTGATGGTGGAACGCCGGCTCGCTCCCTTGTGGCGCCTCGTGGTGCTGTCGGATTCCAGCAACCCTGCCGATTCCGTCTTCGGTCTCGCCATCTCGCTCTTCATGGCGGCCGGGGTCTTCGGCGTACGGTCGTTGTTTGTCGATCTCAACACCCTGGCTAGTACCGATGCGCTGACCGGCCTGGCCAACCGGCGCAGCGTCCTGCAACACGCGCAGAATGAATTGCTGCGCGCCGAGCGGACCAAGCGGCCGCTGTCCTTCCTGATGTTCGATATCGACTACTTCAAGAAGGTCAATGATGCGCACGGCCACGCCGCGGGGGACGCGGTGTTGCGCAGCATCGCCGAGATTGCCCGGCGCGAGTTCCGGCGGATCGACATCGTCGGCCGCATCGGCGGCGAGGAGTTCCTGGTGGTGCTACCGGAGAGCGATCTCGACAACGCGGTGATCGCCGCCGAGCGGATCAGGGGCGCGGTCGCGGCGCAGGACTTCTCGGCCGATCAACACCACATCGCCATCACCATCAGCGTTGGCATCGCGGTGCCGGACATCGCGTCGGGCGCGTCATCCGTCGAGGATGTTCTCAAGGCGAGCGACGAAGCGCTCTACGCCGCCAAGAAAGCCGGGCGCAACCGCGTCTTTGCAATGGACGCCGCACACCGCTTGCGTGCCTTGAGCGGTCCAGCAGCAATTGTTTGAGCTGGCAGCGCCGGCGGCTGGCTTGGAACTCACTGCCATTCGCGGTTGTAGTCCAACCAGCGAATGGCTTCACGCCCGATCGGCCGCTCTCCGTCTAGCGGGTGGCACCAGCGACGAACGCCAGCGCTGCCTTGAATAGCTCGAGATCCAGGGCGTACTCGGCCACCTCGGCGCGATTGATCTGTATCCATTCTCGGGAAGTCGCCATACCGCCAGGCTGAAATGCAACGACGTTGGCTCTCGAGAACTGCAATTCGGTCGCCGTGGTGGCGGGCAAGCGCAAGCCAACGCCTTGGCCGCTGATGCAGGCGAACATCTTGTCTTTGACAAAGTAGGCGTCGAGGCCACTGATCTTTCTCGCGCTGACTCCCGGCAGCTTGAGCAGGAGAGCGTCGATCTGGGCCTTGGGGCTGGTCTTGGAGGTGTCGGTGTTCAAAGGAGATCCATTGGGCAGGCGCGAACAGCGCGGCGGTGCTTGAACCGACGCTGACTAGAGTTGCGTGTTGACCTCTTTGATTGTGATGACCAAGGCCGCGCGCGCCCAGGGAAACCGCGCTTTCACTCTTTCCATCGCCGCCCCGGCAGACTGGAACACGCCAGTACCCGCAACGCAGCAGCCCTGGCCCGGGCCCCTGGATCCTTGAACCTGGCGCGAGGCGAACAGCAGCTCGATCCGATCGTCGGCCTTGATATTGTCCTCGGTCCTGTGCATCCCGCCGACCGGAACCAGAATCGTCTCGTCGGCCATGCCGAGCGCCCTCACGTAATCGCCCCAAGTGGCCACCAGGTGGGGGCCCTCGCTGCCGTTGGTGGCGATGGCGACCCATTCCGACTTGTCGATGACCTCTTTGGATACAGCGTCGATCATTGCCATATTTCACTCCTCTTGCTACTGTCGCTGCAGCACCGTTGTTGCGGCTGCCGTCGGGGGCTAGATATTACCGCAAAGCGCCCGACCCCGGCAGCGACGCCAGCAGACCGACCGAGCACGAATATTCGCCCAACATCGCCATGGCGCCTCTACTTCTATGATCGACCGGACCCGACCACCGTGGCCATGAATGCGCAATTGCCGCGGCTGGTCGCGGCGCAAATTTGCATCCACGGCTGTTTGACCGGGCTGCGCATGGCGGCGCCGCTGTGGGCGCTTCGCACCTACGACAGCGCCATGATCGCCGGTCTGCTGCTCGCCCTGTTTGCGGTATCGCAGGTGTTCGTCGCCCTGCCGGCTGGACGCTACGCCGATAGGCACGGTCTGACTCGACCGATCGGCATCAGCGTGCTGCTCGCCTGTGCTGGCGCGGTCCTCGCCGCCCTCTATCCCGCGGTCGTGACCCTCGCCCTGGGGGCGTTGATGACCGGAGCGGCGAGCGGTCTGACCATCATCGCCTTGCAGCGACACGTCGGCCATATGGCCCGCGATGCCGTCGATCGTCGTCGCCTGTTCAGTTGGCTCGCCATCGGGCCGTCGGTATCCAACGTGGTCGGGCCGATGCTCGCCGGTGCCGTGATCGACGTGGCCGGGTTTCGCGTCGCCTTCGTTGCCTTGGCGTCGCTGCCCCTATTGACCTGGCTGGCCGCACGCGGCTTGGCGGCGAGGACGGAGCACGAACCGAGCGTCAGCGCGACGCCGGGTCGCGCCTGGCACCTGTTTCGCCGCCCCCATTTCGCGCACCTGCTGTTCGTCAATTGGCTGCTTTCCAGCAGTTGGGATGTCTACACCTTCATGGTACCGGTGGTTGGCCATCACCATGATTTCAGCGCCTCTGCCATAGGCACCGTGCTCGGGGTCTTCGCCTCGGCAACAGCCGCGGTGCGGGTGCTCATGCCCTGGTTGGGAAAGCACCTGCGGGAGCGCCAGGTATTGATCGTCGCGCTGCTGACGACGGCCTTGATGTTCGCGATCTTCCCCCTGATGACGAGCCCGCTGAGCATGTCGGCCGGCTCGGTGGTCCTCGGCTTGGCGCTGGGTTCCGTGCAACCGATGATCATGAGCAACTTGCACCAACTGGTGCCGCCAGATCGCGTTGGCGAGGCGATCGCCTTGCGCCTGATGGTGATCAATGCCTCGGGCGTGGTCATGCCGCTGATACTCGGATCCGCCGGCGTCGTGCTGGGAACCAGTGTGGTGTTCTGGATGGTAAGCTGTGCAGCGACAGGCGGTGCATGGGCGGCGCGGCGCATCAGCTGACGGCCGCTGGCAACAGCGCGGATACGGAACTCATTGACGGCGTCACCGAAGGCGCGTATAAGGTTTGTGGGTCAGGCTTCGTCAAGACCCCTTCAATGCCGAAAGGCTGCAGTTCTTCAATTCCCCGAACTACAGTTTGCCAATTTCCGCATCGGTCGAGAACTTGCATTGCAAGGTTGACCCTCGGCGTCTTGCCGAGGTTTTTATCGTATTAACTTAAGGAACAAGTCTAATGGCAACAGGTTCAGTCAAGTGGTTCAACGATGCCAAGGGTTTTGGCTTTGTCACGCCGGATGATGGCGGCGAAGATCTCTTCGCGCATTTTTCCGCCATCAACATGCCCGGCTTCAAATCGCTGCAGGAAGGCGAAAAGGTTTCCTACGAGGTCACCCAAGGCCCCAAGGGCAAGCAGGCCTCGAACATCCAAAAAGCGTAACTTCTCCTAGCTGCGCAGGACTCAGGCTCCCGTGGTTTTCCGCGGGAGCTTTTTTGTCTGTGCGCCCGGTCGCAGGGGCTGTCGCTGGCCTCTCGATCTGCCTCAGGCAGACTTGCCCAAGGCCCCGAACTCGACCGCCGTCTTGACATAGAACAACTCGACTTGTTCGACGCGTAGCCTTTCGAACAATCGCTGCGATTCCTCTTCGGTGGCTATGATCAGAACCTCCTGCGGTTGATCTGCCAATTCGAAAAAGTGCGTGGAGTGAATGCGACCGTGGTGGCCAAAGCCTTCGGCGCCCGCGATCAAGGTCGCGCCGCGCAGCTGCATTTCTTTCGCTAGGCGCACCAGCCAATCGGCCAAAGGTTCGCCCTTATGGCGCTTGTCCTGGTGGGTAAAGAACGTGATTTGGTAGCCATTCATGGGGGAGCCCTCCTGCCAGCAGTGATGCTCGCGGCCAGCCCTGCTAGGCCAGGAATATGGCCACCAGCGCGGCGACGATCAATACCACCCAAAGGGCGAAGTTTGCCGCTGGCGACGCCGGCGCGGTTTCGTCCGGATCGCTGATATAGATCCTCTTACCGCTGGTACTGGCCTTGATCGCTTCGCTCATGGCGGCACCCTCCTGTCGATCAGCTTGCCACAGGTGGAACAAGTCGGGTGCGATGGGCGTCACAAATCGCTCGACAATCGGTTCGAGGGCTCGGGCCAGCGGCCGAGGCGCAGAGGCCTGGCTGCATCAATTCGGAGTAAACTCGGACATTCAATATCGCATTTGTCGGGACCCGCGCCATGTACAAGCACATCCTTATACCTACCGACGGCTCTGATCGCTCCATGCGCGCCGTCAGCGCTGGAATCGCGCTGGCCAAGGTACTGAACGCCAAGGTGACCGGCCTTTTCGTCGGTGAATCCACCTACATTCCCGGCGTCGATGAAAGTCCCAAACCGCTCGCCGAGGAGGCTTTGTCGGCGGTGGCCCAGCGCGCCGAAGAAGCCGGGGTCACGGCGGTTTGCGTCTCCATGCTCGGCGACACGCCCCAGGGTGCGATCGTCAAATTTGCAGGCGAGAAGGGTTGCGATCTGATCATCATGGGCACCCATGGCCGCTCCAAGGTCGGCAAGTTCTTTCTCGGCAGCGTCGCGGCATCGGTGCTGGCCGAATGCGAGATTCCGGTGATGCTCTACCGCTGAAGATCCTGGCGGCAGAAGGTTCGGGAAGTCCGCGGGCGGGTTGGCGCGAGGCGGCGTTGTGATCTAACCGTGTCGCGTTGTGGACGCGATCCACGCGCCGATGGCTTGGATTTCCTCCAGGCAGACCGAGTGGGCCATCGGGTACTCATGCCAGTCGACGACATAGCCATCGCCCTGCAGCAAGTCCCTGGCAGCCGTCCCCAAGCGTGGCGATACGACGTCGTCTTCCAGACCGTGGGCTGCAAATATGGGAATCTGCCGATTTGCGGCGCTCGCCTCTTTGCACAGCAGTTCTGGCGAGGGAATGTAGGTCGACAGGGCGATCAGTCCCGCCAGGCGCTCGGCGTGGGTGAGGGCGGTGAGATAGGCCACGGCGCCGCCTTGTGAAAATCCAGCCAGGACGATGCGCTCGCTGGCGATGCCGCGCGAATTTTCCCTGGCGATCAGCTGGCGGATGGCCGCCCGCGATTGCAGCAAGCCGTGTTCATCGACTTGCCGAACGACGACATCGAGCGAAATGATGTCGTACCAGGCCCGCATGACGTAGCCGCCGTTGCAGCTGACAGGAATCTCGGGGGCGTGGGGAAAGACGAAGCGTATGCCCGGTTCGCTGCTCAGGCCGAGCTCGGGCACGACGGGTACGAAATCGGAACCATCGGCACCCAGCCCGTGCATCCAGATCACGGACCACGTCGGATGCTCGTTGGTTTCGATTTCGATGGCGGGCAATGGGCTACGCTGGTCGATCATCGCAATCATCCTTCGCATTCTGTGCCATAATTTTCGCTACGCTCCAGGAGTCGTCGCGATGAACAAGAGAGAGCAGAAGCCGGTTCGTCCCCGCAATGTCGTGCTCGATACGCTGACCGAGGCCTTCCTGCCGTTTCGCGACTGCCAGCCTCTGGCCATCGGCGTGCACAAGGCGATCCTGGACAGACTACCCGAAATCGACCCTGCCCATCTGCGAACCGCGTTGCGCATACACACCGCATCGACGCGCTATCTGAAGGCGCTGTCCCAAGCCGAGACTCGGTTCGACCTCGATGGCACAGCGACCGGTGAAGTTGCGGCAGAGCAGCGGCAGCGAGCGCTCGATACGCTGCGCGAACGGTTCAAGAAGCGCGCCGACCAGGACAAGGCGGAGCAGTTGGCCAAGCAACGCCAGGAGAAACTCAACGCCCTGGTGGAGAAATTCAAGCCGCGCTGATCGAGCGGGCCCCGATGTCGGTGGCGATGCGGTTGCGATCAGCGGTGCGGCGCGCGGCCCGGTCGTCGCGATCTAAGCCTAGCCAATCGCCGCCAGGCGCTGGGACGCCGCCGACACCGGCGCCAAGTGCGCATCGTTACGCTGTTTGGCGAAAGCCGGCTCATCCTTGCTCAGCCGATCGAAGGTCTCGTCGTCCATCGCGCACAGGTAGTCCAGCTCGGAAACGGTAATCCGCTCACGCGAGGGCGAGCGAAATCCCAACTCGACGCCGAGCAGGGTCACGGAGCCTTGGCTGGCTGTTTGCACAACGCCAATCAGTTCGACTGGGCCGCGATGGAAATACACTTTGTCGGATTGCTTGAACATGCTCGCTCCTTGGCAAGAGTTCGCATTTTACCAAGAGCCGCCGGCAAAAGCCAACCAGCAGGTTCCAAGCAATTGTTACATAACAACTAAATACAGGATACCGGGGTCGAACGACCAGCCTATTTGCTCGCCGCTTGTTCGGTCTTCTGGGCATTTTGCTCGGCCTGTTCGACGGCTTGGCCGACATTTTGCTGCACCTGCTCCATGGTCTTCTTTCCCTGTTCCACTTCCTGCTTCTTTAAGGCAGCAGCCGTGCCTGCACTGGCGACGGTGTCCACGCCGCAGCCGGCAAGCGCAGCAGCGACAATCACGATGATGAGTTCACGCATGGCTATCTCCCGTTCCAATCGTTCACCGCACGGCGCTCAGGAGCCTTCAGTCCGCGGCTGGCGAACGCTCGGCGGCGCCGTCGCTGGCCTTGGCTCTGAGCGCCGCGATTACCTCATTGGGCGTCCATTCGCTGGCGACTTCAATCCCGTTCGCCGCGGCGATCTGCTGCAACTGCTTGGTCACAAACGCGGGAACGCCGCCCCCATCCACGGCCTGCAACAGACGGCAGGCCGCGGCGGTGACGCCGACATATTGAACCTGAACCGCAGCGCTGCTTGGCGGCGGATTTGGCAGCAGGGTCGCAGCGAACTTTCTGCAACTGTCGGAGAACAGCGCGGCCCAATGGGCGAATCGATCGTCGGAATCCATGACCCACATCCTATCCCCAGGCGTCGCTGCCTGCTCCTGAAGCAGCGTACGACACCAGTATAGGTCCCACCATCACCCTTGCTCGGGTCGCGTTGCGGTGTGTCCAAAAAAAAGCCCACTGGCTTGCGCCGTGGGCTTAAGTCCAGTTCCAAAGGAGGAGGAGGAAGCTGGAGGAGACAAGCGCATGGTAGGCAGATTTGTGCATCGCGTCAATGCATAAATTCTAATATGAATCGTCGGAAAAACTAATCTGTCGCCTGCTCCCCCTGGTCTGGTCCCGGCCTTGCAGCGCATACCGTAGGGGAGGCGCGGGGCCACAATACAGGACAATCCGTCTAACCCGTTTCCTTCTCATGGGAGGCGGTCCATACTTGCGGTTTTCGTGATCGGAGGACAGGATGAATTTGCGCAGATTGGGCAGGTCTTCCCTGCAGGTCGCGCCACTGGCGTTCGGTGGCAACGTATTCGGATGGACCGTCGACGAAGCGACCTCGTTCAAGTTGCTCGACCAGTTCGTGTCCGCAGGTTTCAATCTGATCGACACCGCGAACACCTATTCGCGCTGGGCGCCGGGAAATTCGGGTGGGGAATCGGAGACCATCATCGGCAAATGGCTGCGGCAAAGCCGCAAGCGTGAGCAGGTGATCATCGCCACCAAGGTCGGGATGGAAATGGGGCCGCAGGACAAGGGTCTGGGCAAGCCCTATATTCTCCGATCGGTCGAGGATTCGCTGCGCCGTCTGCAAACCGACTACATCGATCTGTACCAGTCGCACCGCGATGACACCGCAACACCGCTGGCGGAAACCTTGGAAGCCTATGCGCAATTGGTGCAGCAAGGCAAGGTGCGGTTCATCGGTGCATCGAACTTCGCCGCCCAACGCCTCGAAGAATCTCTGGCCACCAGCCAACAACGCGGCTACCCGCGTTACGAGAGCTTGCAGCCCGAATACAATCTGTACGAGCGCGCCGGTTTCGAAGCAGCGCTAGAGCCAAGCTGCGTCGAGCAGGGTGTCGGGGTGATTTGCTACTACGCGCTCGCCGCGGGTTTTCTCAGCGGCAAGTATCGCTCCGAGGCTGACCTGGCGCAAAGCGTCCGCGGTGCCGGAATGAAGAAGTTCATGAACCCGCGGGGAATGCGCATCCTCGATGCCCTGGACGAGGTCGCGCGCCAGCAGCAGACGACGCCGGCCAGCGTTGCGCTGGCGTGGCTAATCGCGCGGCCCAGCATCACGGCGCCGATCGTCAGCGCCACCAATAGCGCCCAGTTGGCCGAACTCATCGCCGGAGCGCGCTTGCAACTGGATCAGGGATCGATCGAGCGCTTGAACCAGGCGAGCGCCTAGGTCGAAGCACGGCCAGGCGACGTCAGCGCCCCACAACCAGGCAGAAGCGATTTCAGGCCGCCTTGGCCAGAGCTTTCCTGGCGAGCGTCGCGCCGTGCCCCTCCTCCATCGAATAGCTTCGCGCCAGGAGCAACCAACCGTAGCGTTGCTTGACCGCGATCAGCTGGTCGAGCTCGTTCTTGTCGTCGGCGAAAAAGGTCTCCTTGTCCGAATAGGAGACGACGGGACGCTGCCTTGGCGTGGCAACGAGGTATTGAACGAAACTGTCCATGGCGATCTCCGCTATCAAGACACCGCCATTCTGGCTGGGCCGCCCAGGATGGATGCGCGCCAATTGCGGCGATAAACAAGCCCTATTCGACGAATTGCCTGGCGCCGACGCCGGGCCAGAAATTCAGCCCAGCGCGTTGCCCACCACCTCGGCCACCTCGGCGGCCAGGCCGGGCGCAGCGGCGACCCGCTCCAGCGCCGCGCGCGCCTGCGCCTGGCGCCCGACGTCGAAGCGACGCCAGCGATCGAAGCAGCGCGCGATGCGCGACGCGACCTGTGGATTGAGCCCCTGCAGGGCCAGGATGGCGTCGGCGCCGAGGGCGTAGCCGCTGCCGTCGGCGGCGTTGAAGTGGCGCGGGTTGGCGCCGCAAAAGCTGCGCACCAGGGCGTAGACCTTGTTGGGATTCTTCAACTCGAAAGCCGGGTGGCGCATCAGTTCACGCACCCGCTGCGCGGTGCCCGACAGGCAGGAGGTCGCCTGCACCTGCAGCCATTTGTCGACCACCAGGGCCTCGCCCTGCCAGCGCGCGTAGAAGCTCGCCAGCGCCGTCTCGCGCTCGGGCAGGTCGAGGTTGGCGAGCAAGGACAACGCCGCCATCGCGTCGGTCATGTTGTCGGCCCGCTCGAACTGCGCGAGCAGGCGCGGCAGCACTTGGGCGCGCAGATAGGCTTCATCGCTGTGGGCGAGATAGCCCAGGCACAGATTGCGCAGGGCGCGGCGACCGACCTGGGCGCCGTCCGGCGCATAGTCGGTCACGCGCGCCAGGCTCTGCCAGGCGGCTTCCAGGCTGTCGCGCAGCGCGGTCGCCAGATGGCGGCGCAGTGCGTTGCGGGTGAGGTGGATCGCCTCGGGATCCATCACCTGCCCTTGCGCCACGACCGCCTCGGCCAGCACCTGTTCCGCCGGCAGCATCAGGGCCTCGGCGGCGAGCGCCGCATCGCCGGCGAGCCCGTCGTCCAGGATGCGGCGACAGGCGACCACGTAGGCCTCGGTGATCCAGTCGCCCGCCTCGCCGTCGCTGGCGATACCGGCCAGCAACAGCCGCGTCGCCAGCCGCTGGCCGGCCTCCCAACGATTGAAGGGGTCGCTGTCGTGACCCATCAGCTGGGCCAACTCGACGTCGCTCTGGGCCAGATCGAGGATCACCGGTGCGGAGAAGTCGCGCAGCAGCGAGGCGACCGGGGCCTTCGCGATGTCTTCGAAGACGAAGCGCTGCCGCGCCGCGGTCAGCGACAGCACGCGGGTCGTGCCCTGGGCGCTCGCCTCGCCGGCCAGGCGCAGCGGCGCGTCGCTGCCGTCGGGCAACACCAGACCGACAGCGACCGGAATGTGCAGCGGGCCCGCCTCCACCGCCAAGCCGGCCTGTCGCGACCGCTCATCAACGGCGCTCGCCGCCAGGCTCTGGGCGAGCGTCAACGTGTAGCGCTGCGCCTCGCTGTCCCACTCGCCGCTCGCTTCGAGCCGCGGCGTGCCGGCGCGCGCGTACCAGCGGCGGAACTGGGTCAGGTCTACGCTCGAGGCATCCTGCATGGCGGCGATGAACTCCTCGCAGGTCACCGCCTGGCCGTCGTGGCGTTGGAAATAGAGATCCATGCCGCGGCGGAAGGCCTCGCGCCCGATCAAGGTCTGGATCATGCGCACCAGCTCGGCGCCCTTCTCGTAGATGGTGGCGGTGTAGAAATTATTGATCTCGGCGTAGGAGGCCGGGCGCACCGGATGGGCCATGGGTCCCGCGTCTTCGGGAAATTGCGCCAGGCGCAGATTGCGCACCTCCCGGATGCGCGTGACCGCGCGGCCGTGGGCATCGGCACCGAATTCCTGGTCGCGGAAGACGGTCAATCCCTCCTTGAGCGTGAGCTGAAACCAGTCGCGACAGGTGACCCGGTTGCCGGTCCAGTTGTGGAAGTACTCGTGGGCGACGACGCGATCGATGTTCTGAAAGTCGGTGTCGGTGGCGCTGTCAGCGTCGGCCAGCACGTACTTGGTGTTGAAGATGTTGAGGCCCTTGTTCTCCATGGCCCCCATGTTGAAGTCGCCCACGGCGACGATCATGTACTGGTCCAGGTCCATCTCCAGGCCGAAGCGTTGCTCGTCCCAGCGCATGGCGCTCTTCAGCGCCGCCATGGCGCGGTCACACTGTGCGCGCTTGCCCGGTTCGACGTAGACGCCGAGGCGGACCTCGCGTCCCGAGGCGGTCACGAAGCGGTCTTCCAGAATCTCCAGCTTGGCCGCCACCAGGGCGAACAGATAGCAGGGCTTGGCGTAGGGATCCTGCCAGCGCGCCCAGTGCCGACCGCGCCCGCCGCCGCCGCTGGCGACCAGGTTGCCGTTGGAAAGCAGCTGCGGGAACTCGTCGTAGTCGGCGAGGATGGTGCAAGTGTAGCGGGACATGATGTCCGGCCGATCGGGGAAGTAGGTGATACGGCGGAAGCCCTCGGCCTCGCATTGGGTGAAATAACCGTCCTGGGAGCGGTAGAGGCCGGACAGTTGGGTGTTGTTGTCGGGATCGATGCGCACCACGGTTTCCAGCAGGAAGCTGTCCGGCAACTCGCCGATCACGGTCAGCGTGTCGTCCTTGAGCTTGACCCGCTCCGCCGCCAATGGCTGACCGTCCATGCACACCGATTGCGGGATCAATTGTTCGCCATCGAGCACCAGCGGGCCAGCCGGCCCCAGGGGATTGCGGCGGCAGCCGAGCGAGGCTTTGACCTCGGTATAGTAGTCGCCGATGGTGACGTGCAGTTCCACCGTGTCGATCAGCCAGGCGGGCGGCAGATAGTCCTTGAGGTGGACGGGCTGGGGAATCTTGGTGGGCATGGCGTGGGTCCGGTTGGGTGTTCCGCAGGCACCATGCTAACAAAGCCGGCGCGAGCTCGCCGTCGCCGCGAAGAAAAGCCGGGCGCTGGTCAATCGCCTAGAGTTCGCGCCAGTCTGGGCAGCCGTGCTCGGGCACGCAAAAGAAATCGCGCAGCCGGCACAGCCCGGTCTCGCCACGGACCGACGCGTAGGCCGAGCTGAGTATCTTCAGCCCGGCGACTTCGCGCTCGAGATCCGCGGCGCCGGCGAGGAAATGGCTGCAGCTGCGGCAGCATTGGGGCGACGGCGTCAAAGTTTCGCCCAATAGTCGCCGAAGACGTGAACCGACAAGAACCAACCGGCGACCACGTTGACCGCAACGCCGATCGAGAAAGCCGCCAATGCGCCCTTGCTCACCGCCTTCAACTCCCTGAAGCGCGTGCTGAGCCCGATCGACAGAAAACAGAAGATGAAAGCCCAGCCGCGCAAGGCACCCATCTGGTCCATCAGCGCCGGCTTGACCACCTTCTTCAAGGTGTCGGCGTCATAGCCCTGGGTGAACAGGGTGACGATGATCGAGGCGACGAAGAAGCCGATGACAAACTTCGGGAAGCGCCGCCAGATCTCTCCGACGCCCGGCCGCGCGCCGGTCTCCTGTTTTTCCCATTGGGTGGTGGCGATCAGCGCCCACACCAGCGACCAAATGCCGATCCACAGGTCGCGACCGATCACCTTCATCAAGGTGAAGGCTTTGATCGACACCTCTTCGTTGCCCGCCATCTTGCCGTAGGTCGAGGCGGCGGCGAAGCCGGCGGCGTCGGCAAACTCCGAAGTGCCGATCCAGGCACCGGCGACGCCGGCCGATAGCCCCAGCGCCTGCGCCACGAAGGGCAGCACGATGATCATGATCAGCGCCCACACCACCACCAGGGTGACCGAGGTGTAGATGTGCTCGCGCTTTGCCCCCACCGATGCGGCGATCGCCATCGAGCCGGACACGCCGCAGACGGCGCCGCCGACGCTCATCACCGCGCCCAGGCGGCGGTCGAGCCCGAACACGCGAGTTGCCAGGAAATAGATGGTGAGCGCGGTCAGCAGCGAGATGATGGTCGCTTGACCGATCGCCACCGGCCCCGCGGTCACCACCAGGGTGATGGGAAAGGTCGCACCCAGCAGCACGATACCCAGCTTGACGTAGTACTCGACGCGCAGCGCATCGTCCAAGATCTTGGGCAGCGGCACCAGGTTGGCGAGCAGCAGGCCGACCACCAGGGCGACCAGCGGCGGCTCCAGGTTGTACCTGGCGGCGTTGACCCACCCGCCCACGGCGAACATGCACATCGACAGCAGGTAGAGGAAGAGGAAGCCGACCAGAAAGCGTCCGAGCTTGATCCCCATCACGGCGCAGGTGGCGCCGAAGATGGCGGCGAACACCAGGAATTGGGTCGCATACTTGGTGGCGTTGGTGGAAAAATGCGCAGCGAGTTGGTCGAGGCTGACCCACTTCAGACCGCCGGGATTGACGGCCAGGGACTTGAGCGCACCGCTGCCGTTCATGAACAGGACGATCCCGAGCAGGACCACCCCGAGTCCGATCCAGATGGCCCACCAATCCTCTTTCAACCACAACGCCTGCAAGCCCACGGGACCCGGGGCCGCCTCTCTCTCCGCAGCGTTATCGCTCACGTCGTCTCCCTCCCTGATTGTGTACCTCGCCAATCGCCACCGATGTCGGCGCTGGGCCAGCGCCCCTCGGTATGGCAAAGATACCATGTTCATAGGCGGCGACGCGATTGGCAAGGCGAGTCGAGCCCGGCGCTTGGAGCGCCGGCCCGGTCAGCGTTGCAGCAAACTCGGTCTATGCGTCGCTGCTCGCTTCACTCCGCATAGGTCGCGCGGTAGCGGCCGAAGTCCTGGACAAACACCCGCTTCCTGCCCTCCGCGCCGGGCTGCCAGTACATGTAGAGATGCATCGGTTCGACCGCCTTGACCAGTTGGCGGCCCGCCGCAAAGACTTCGACCGAGTCCAAGGTTTCGACCACCTGCTCCGTGTAGATTCGGTGTGTGGCCCAGATGCTGGCGAGTTCGGCGAAGCGTTTCCGTTCTTGTTCCTTCAGCATGTCGTTCCCCTGCTTGTACCAATAATTCGCTGTCCAAGTGGGTAACGGGAGTTTTCATGCACAACTTGAGCTTAGCAGCCGATCCTAATGTTTTTGTTGATGTTAACTATGCGCCAGCATGGAGTCGCCGCACCGCGGCGGGCCCTGCCCGTCGCAGCAGATAGAGGGCGATGGCGACGCTGATCGTGTCCCAGGCGATGCCGTTGATGAAGGCGGCACGGTAGGATCCACTGGCGTCGAAGATGACGCCCGGCAGCCAGCCGCCGAGCGCCATGCCAAAGCAGGTCGCCATCAGCACCGCTCCCGTTCTCAGTCCCACTTCACGGGGATCGAAATAGCGTCGCGCGATGAGCGCGTAGGATGGCACCAAGCCGCCCTGGAACAGGCCGAACAGGGCGGCAATGACGTACAGTTCGACCAGCCCCTGGTAGGGCAGGAACAGCGCCAGCGCCACCCCCTGCAGCAGCGCGCCGAGGAGCAAGGTGCGCACGCCGCCGATGTGGTCCGAGATCCAGCCCGAGAGCAGTCGGCTGACGATGCCGAAGGCCAGCATCACGGTCATCATCTGCGCGCCCCGCGCCGGGCTGATGCCCAGATCGGTGCAATAGCTGACCAGGTGTACCTGCGGCATGGACATGGCGACGCAGCAGGCAAAGCCCGACAGGCAGAGCAGAAACTGCAAGGATCCTGCCGACAGGCCCAGCTCCCGCTGGCAGGCCGCCAGGCCGCTGCCCGTGGCCGCGGCGACTTCTCCGCTTGGCTGGGTCAACAGCGGCGGCGCCCGACGCAGCGCCAGTGCCAGCAACGGCAGCGTCACCAGGCAGAACAGACCGAAGCCGATGAAGGTCGCGCGCCAGCCGACGATCTCGAAGAAGAACTGCATCACCGGCGGCCAGATGCCGGCGACGAAGTTGCCGCTCAAGAGGATCGCCACGGCCGTGCCGCGGCGACGGTTGAACCAGAGCGAAATATCCGCCACCAGCGGCGTCAGCGTCGCCGCCGTGCCGAGAAAGCCGATCAACAGG
>JAHFRE010000032.1 GCA_023258955.1 Sterolibacterium sp. | reverse complement strand
TCTGGATCGCCTGCACCAACCCGGCGCAGTCCCTGCCCGACCAGGGGAAGGTGAGGGAGGCGCTTGCGGCCTGCGACTTCGTCGTGCTGCAGGAAGCCTACGCCGATACGGAGAGCGCAGCATTCGCCGACCTGCTGCTGCCCGCAACGAGCTGGGGCGAAAAGGAGGGGACGGCAACCAACTCGGAGCGTCGCATCTCCCGCGTGCGCTCGGCCGTGGCAGCCCCGGGCGAGGCGCGCCCGGACTGGCTGACCGCCCGCGACTTCGCCCTGTGCCTGGGCGAGCAGCTCGGCCGCGGTGACGCCCCACGCTTGTTCGACTTCGCCGCTGCCGAAGACGTCTTCAAAGAGCACGTCGCAACCACAATCGGTCGCGATCTGGACATCGGTGGCCTGAGCTACGCCTTGCTGGAAGCCGAGGGACCGCAGCAGTGGCCGCTGGCCGCCGGTGCCGACCGCGGTGCTGCAAGGCTCTACGCCAATGGGCAGTTCGCCACCGAGGATGGACGCGCCCGCTTCATTCCCGTGCGTCTGGTGACGACGGCGGAGAAGCCCGACGCCAGCCATCCGCTGCAGCTCAACACCGGGCGCTTGCGCGACCAGTGGCACGGCATGAGCCGCACCGGCAAGCTGGCGCAGCTGATGAATCACGCCGAGCTGCCGCGGGTGGGCCTCCATCCCGCGGACATGCAGCGACGCGCCATCGGCGCTGGCGACCTGGTGCTGCTGAAGAGCCGGCGCGGCGAGATCCTGCTGCCGGCGGCCGCAGACAGCTCGCTCAAACCGGGTCACGCCTTCGTCCCCATGCACTGGGGGCGAAGGCGTCTGGCGCACGCCGGAGTCAACGAGTTGCTCGCCGCCGTGGTCGATCCGGTGTCGCACCAGCCCGAACTCAAACACGCCGCGATATCGATCGCTCGCGCCGAGCTGCCGTGGCGCGGGGTGCTGATGCGCCAGGCCAGCGGAGCGGCGGCGAGCGACACGGTTCTCGACTGGGAGCGGCTGCTCTCGCCCTTGCTGGAACGCTTCGCCTACGCCAGCCTTACCCTGGCCGGCCGCGAGGCGCCGCTGCTGACGCTGCATCTGGCCCACGCGGCGATGCCGGCGGCGGAATCGCTCGAGGCGGTGCTCGCAGCGGCCGGATTCGATGCGGCCGTGCTGCACTACAAAGATCAGACGCGCGGCATAGAGAAGCGAGCCACGGTGGAGGAAGATCATCTGACCGGTATCGCCCTGCTCGGCGAGACCGCCGCAGCGGGCTGGCTGCGCGACGCCATGTTCTCCGGACAAAGTGTCGAGCACCTGCGGCGCTGGCTGTTCGCACCCTTGGCCGTGGTGCCGATGGACATCCCCAGGCGGGGGCGCATCGTCTGCAACTGCCATGATGTCTCGGTCGACGAGATCGCGGCAGCCATCGTCAAGGGCTCGAACAGCCTGGAGCGACTGCAGACCACGCTGAAGTGCGGCAGCGGCTGCGGCGCCTGCATACCCGAACTCAACCGTCTGGTTGCCGTCGCGCCAGCGGGCGCCAACCCCGAAGGCCGACCCGTCGCCGCCTAGCAGCCCTGTGGCGCGACTCCGCTATACTGACCTGCCGTCGGCGCTGGCCGTCTTGCCATGGAGCTCGCCATCATGCAGCGGACAATTGGATGCGGCTTGCTCGCTGTCGCGATCGCCTGTCCCGGTCTTGCGGCGGGTCCAGCCGAACCCAATCCCCAGATCGCCGCCGTGGTGGCTGCGATATCGGCGCAGCGGATCGAAGCGCGCATCGCCAAGCTGGCGTCCTTCCACACCCGCCACACCCTATCGGAAACGAATTCCGAGACTCGCGGCATCGGTGCGGCCAGGCGTTGGATCAAGGCCGAGCTCGACCACTGCAGCGAGGCCAGCGGTGGCCGGCTGAAGGTGGCGTTCGACGCTTACGTCGAGCCGCCGGGTCGGCGTATCCCGCAAGCGGTGGAGATCGTCAACGTCGTCGCGGTCCTTCCCGGCGCCCAGGCGGGCCCCCTCGATCGCTATTACGTGGTCAGCGGACACTACGATAGCCGCGCCACCGACGTGATGGATGCCAAGGGCCAGGCACCGGGCGCCAACGACGATGCCTCGGGCGTGGCGGCGGTGATGGAGATGGCCTGCGTGATGGCGGCGCAGCGCTTCGATGCGACCCTGGTGTTCATGGCCGTCGCCGGCGAGGAGCAGGGACTGCTCGGCGCCAAGCACTGGGCCGAGCAGGCGGAGAAGCTGGGCTTGCCGCTGGCGGGGATGATCACCAACGACATCATCGGCAGTTCCACCGGCGCCGACGGCAAGCGCGACAACCGTTCGGTGCGGCTGTTCGCCAATGGCCTGCCGGCGCTGCTGACGGCGCAGAGCGGGGCGACGAGCGACGCTTTTGCGCAGCGGGCGCGGGCGGAGCTCAAGGCCATCGCCCAGTCGGGAGGCGAGTTCGATACGCCGACCCATCAGCTCGGGCGCTACCTCAAAGAGATCGGCGAACGCTACCTGCCGGGCTTCACGGTGCACCTGATCCCGCGCCCCGACCGCTTCCTGCGCGGCGGCGACCACCTGCCCTTCCTCGAGCGCGGCTACGCGGCGGTACGGTTTACCGAACCGGCGGAGGACTATCGCCATCAGCACCAGGACGTGCGCCGCGAAGGCGGGGTGCAATTCGGCGATCTGCCCGAGTTCGTCGACCCCGCCTACGTCGCGCAGGTGACGCGCATCAACGCCGCCGGGCTGGCCGCCCTGGCCTTGGCGCCGGCGCCACCGCGGGAGGTCGGCATCGAGGTCGGCGAACTGGAGAACGATACCACCCTGCGCTGGCGCGCCAATGCCGAACCGGATCTGGCCGGCTATCGCATACTTTGGCGCGACCCCGGCGAAGCCACGTGGACACATGCGCTGGACGTCGGCAAGCTCACCCGGCATACGCTCAAGGGAATTTCGAAGGACAACTTCGTGTTCGGCGTGGCGGCGTTGGACCACGACGGCAACGCCAGCCCGGCCAGCTTTCCACGGCCTCTGCGGCCGGAATGACGTTGGTGCGTCGATCGTGGCAGCGTAGAATCGAGACGAAGTCGCCCCGGTGATTCCGAATGTTCTACCTTGATCTGTTCCGCGCCCTTGAGCGAGAAAATGTTCGCTACCTCCTGATCGGTGGGCTGGCCTTGAATATTCATGGCGTTGAGCGGGCGACGATGGATATCGATCTGATGCTCGCCATGGATGCAGAGAATCTTGAGGCGTTTCGTCTTGCAGCTCAGGCACTGGGGATGGAGCCGGTTCTTCCCGTCTCTATGAAGGATTTTGCGGATCCGCCCGTGCTGCAACGTTGGGTCGACGAGAAACATCTCCTCGCCTTCCCGATGCGGCCCCGGGAACCAAGTGCGCCGACAGTCGATGTTTTGGTGCGACCGAACGTGACGTTTGACAGTGCTTGGGCGCGCCACTTGGACAAGGCGTTGGGCGATGTTCATGTCCGCATTGCCCATATCGACGACTTGATCGCGCTGAAGACCGGAACCGGCAGACAGCGTGATGCATCCGACGTCGCCGCGCTAGAGCGCCTCAAGACGCTGGGCTTAGGGTGACCATGCAGCGCATCGATTTCAGCTATGAAATATCAGATGCGCGCTTGGCAAGCTACAGCCGAGTGCCAATACTCGATCGTTTGCGCTGGCTGGACGAGGTGCGAATATTTACGTTGATGGTGCGCCAGGCACCGACGGCGCCAAAAGAAGCACGGGACACCGGAGCGGACCGTCGCGGAGGAACAGTGCACAGCACTGTGAAAGAACCGTGAACAGTCACAGCAATCCGTCGTAGACCAGCTTGATGCCGATACCGAGCAAGGCCCAGTAGCTGATCTGGTAGAACACCCTGGCGTTGAGCTTGCCCTGGATCAGCACCCCGAGCTTGACGCCGATGGGCACCAGGGGCAGCAACAGCAAGGCGGTGTAGAGGTTTGCCGCGTCCAATTGTCCGAGCAGGGCGTAGGGAATGATCTTGGCGTAGTTCGAGGCGAAGAAGAACCACACCGTGGTGCCGACGTAGATCCGTGTGTCGAGGCGCAGCGGCAGCATGTAGACCATGATCGGCGCAGCCCCGGCGTGCGCCAGAAAGCTGGTGATTCCGGAGACGGTCGACCAGAAGACGCCGCGTGGCCACGAGGTTCGGGTCGGTGGCCGGTTCTTCGCCCAGCCGAACAGATTGTTGAGCGAGAACGAAACAGCGATGGCGCCGATGATCAGGCGCAGCAGGTCCTGGCGCACCAGGCCGAAGATCAAGGCCCCGGCGACGATGCCGAGGCCCAAGCCGGTCAGGAGGATCGGCATGTTGGGCCGGTCGTAGACGCCGCGGAAGGCGCGCAATCCGAACAGATCGATGCAGCACAGGACGGGCAGCATGATCGCCGCCGCCTGCAGCGGCGAGATGACCAGCGACAGCAGCGGTACCGCCATGCCGCCGAACAGTCCTGGAATTCCGGTCTTGGAGATCCCGCTCAAGAGAACCACCGGGATTGCGATCAGATAGAACGTCGGGTCGGTGATGATCATGCAGCAGGGTAGGGATGCGTCGGGTGATGGCTCGCCGGAGCCAGTGTACCGTGATTGCGGACAGGAGTAGAGTACCGCCATAACAACGAGCGGACCCTCGTTGGTCCCTGAGCGCAGGTACTCCTTGTCCGGGAATACGCACAAGACGAATCTATCGCCGAGCCAGATCGACACGCTGATCGGTGTCGGCTTGCGTATCGACGGCGATATCGCTTGCGCCGGTGTCGTGCATGTTCAGGGAGAGGTTTTCGGCAGCGTCTCATGCACCGAAGTCCCCAAGTCGGCACTCGTCATCGATACGGCGGGGAGTGTCACCGGTGCGGTCAACGCGGCGAGCGTCGTGGTCAGGGGCAGGCTCGTCGGACCGGTGAGGGCCACCCAGATCATCGAAATTCAGCGTGGTGGGATGCTCGTCGGCGACGTTGCCTGCGGCGGCATCGCCATCCATGAAGGCGGCGTCATCGACGGCCTGCTCACGCCCAACCCGCCAACGGGCGGTCGGGCGGAGGCCCCTGTCGATTGGCAGCGGGTGGCGGACCCCTCCCTCGACCACGCTTCGCCCCCGCCGGAGCCAGCTCCTGGCGCGGGCGCGGAGAAGAAGCGCCGCGCTTGGGCCTCGACCGCCGTCGTCCTCCTGCTCATCGCTGGCGCGACCTCGGCTTGGATCTGGCGCGACAGAGCGGCAAGCCCTGCGCCAACGACCGAGGTTGCGCTCAGGAGCGACAGTTCGTTGAAGGGTGGCGCCGACCAGCAAGCGCCTGCCGTCGACGATCGCAGCAAGCAAGGCGAAGCGAAAGCGTCTGGTGGAGAAACGCCGCTTGCAGCCAGTCACCCAGCGCTAGAAAAGACACCCGCCCAGGAACCTGCTGCCGAGCGCAGGATGATGGATGAGGAGCGCCTGGTAACCGTAACCGGGGCAAATCCGAGTCGACCGGCCGGCGTGTTCCTGCTGATCAGCAACGAACCGACCGTGCTCTACCGGAAGAAGCGCGACGTTCCCGGCGAAGGGTCGCGGCTCGCCGTCGCTGAAGGGGAGAAGGTGAGCGTCGCGCTTGCGCCCGACGAACTGATCAGGGTCGCCAAAGGCAAGGACATCGTCATTCTCTTTCAGGGCCAGAAGGTGTCCAGGAGCGCCATCGAAAGCGGCGCCTGGATCAACTTTGTGGCGCGCTGACCCGCTTGGCCGCGGCACGCAGCGGACGCTTCTCCGCTGCCATGCGTGGAAAACCGAGTCGTTCCGAGACCTCGGCCGCGGTCGCGCGCAGCGCTTCGACTTCGGCGCTTTGCAGATTGACCTTGAAGCGCCGCTCCGGCCCGAGGATGGTCAGGGCGGCGACGATGTGCGAAGTGTGGTCGAACACCGGGGCGCTGGCGGCGTTGATCGAGGCCAGCTGGTTGCCGCGGACGATGGCCATGCCGCGGGCGCGCACCTCCGCCAGGGTCTTTTCGACGTCGCTGCGGTTGTGGTCGTGCATCTCCTCGGCCAGCTTGTCCTCGGTCATGTGGCGCGGCAGGTAGGCGGCGAACACCAGGCCGGTCGCGGAATCGAGCAGGGTCAGCGCTGATCCGACGCGCACGTTGATGGCGACCGGGCGGCGGCATTCCTCCCAGCGGACGATGGTCGGCCCGCCGGCACCCCAGATGGCCAGCATCGCGGTCTGGTTGGTGCGATCGCGCAGGTCGGCAATCGCGGCGGCGCTGATCTTCATCACGTCGAGTTGATGCAGGGCCGCCAACCCGATCGACAGCGCCAGCGGCCCCAATCCGTAGCGCCCGCCGGAGCCCTCCTGCTCGACCATGCCGGCGCGCGCCAGGCTCACCAGATAGCGATGCACCTTGGCCGCGGGCATCGCCATTTCCTTGGCGATGTCGCGCAGCATCGACGGTTGCTGCGCCTGCGCCAGGACCGCCAGGACACGCAAGCCGATCTCCACCGATTGCACACCGAACTGGGCCTTGCCCGTGCCGTTCTCGCCGGCCTCGAGCGTCATCGCAGCGCCGCCGCGATCGCGGCCCACAGCACCGCTGGTGCCTCGACGTGGGGATTGTGGCCGAGGCCGGGAAGCGTGGTCACGGTCGCGCCCAGCTTCGCCATCGCCCCGGCGCTGGCTATCTTGTCCTGTTCGCCGCAGAACAGCTGCAGGGGCGCCGTAGCCAGCTTCGCCAGCGCCGGAAAATCGGGCGTGCCCAGGTCGTAGCAGCGCGGATCGGTGGCGAGGCGGAAGCCCCCCGCGCAAGTCGCGATGCCGCTCGCGGCCGCCGCCGAGTCCGCCGCGACCAATCCCTCCAAGCCGGAGACGCGCAGATAGCGCGCGATCGCTTCCTCCCGCGTGGCGAAGGTCTTGGCCGGCGAGCGCGCCAGCGCCCGACCGCGGCCCACCTCCTCTTCGGTCCAGTCGACCTTGACGCTGAAGGCGACCAGGTGATCCACGCGCACGCCGAACAGGCCGGTGGCCAGGGCGATGCCGACGGCGCCGCCCATCGAGTGGCCGACGATGCTGAGCTCCGCGTCCTGGTCTACGAGCGAGGCCACGTCGGCCGCGTGCATGCCGATGCCGTAGGGTGGCCGCGTGCTGGAGCGACCGTGGCCGCGAAAATCGGGGATCAGCCAGCGTCCCGGCCAGTGCTGCGCGAGCAGGGGCTGCATTCCCTGCCAGACGCTACCCGTGGCGCCCAGGCCGTGCAGCAGCACCAGCGTCGGTCCGCTCGTGCCGCCGTGTTCGCAGTAGATGGCCTCCCCCATCCCCGCCTCAGGCCGCAGCCTGCTTGCCGATCTTCACCTTGGCGCACAGATCCAGGTTCAGGTTGACCGGACTGGTGTGCGCAAAATCGATCTCCAGCAGATCGTTGAAGAACACCCCCTTGCCCTGGGCGATCGGCTGGTGCTTGCTCCAGTGGCCGGCGCAGGCGGCGATGCCCACACCCTCGGGATGGATGCCCTCGGTCAGCTTGACCCGACCGGTGACGCGGCGTCCGGTCGCGGTCTCGACGTAGATCACGTCGTTGTCCTTGAGCCCCTTGCGCCGCCCGGTGTCGGCGTTGATGGCGATGCGGTAGGAGAAGGGGTCGATCTTGGCCATCTCGTCGATCCAGGGGTTCTCCATGGTGAAGCCGTTGGCCTGGATCGCGTCGCGATAGTAGAAGGCGAACAGATCGAAGGAGGCGTCCTGCTCGTCGTGGGCGTGGCAGGGCAGCCACTCCGCCAGCGGGCCGTAGTAGGCCGGGTCGTAGCTCATGCCGGCCTCGGCGCAGATCTTGCCTGTCTGTTCGCCCAGTTCGATCAGGTACTCGTGGTAGATCGGAATGCGCACGTCGAGGAAGGTGCGCCAGTACACCTCTTCGACCTTCTTCGGCCAGGTGATGACGCCGTTCTCCTTGAACCACTCGAGGCCGCGCTGCTCGCCGAACTTGTGCTTCAACTCGTGATCGGTGATGTCCTCTATCGTGTACTGCTTGTCGGGATCGAGCATCTGCTCGCCGTCGAGGCCGTAGTAGGCGTTGACCCCCATGTTGATCTCGGGCCCGAGGCCCAGCCGGTAGGCGATCTGCAGCATCACGTCGCGGGCGCTGCGCCGCTCGAAGGCGGGCTCGACCACCGGTTGGCGGATCGGCCAGCCCCACTCGCCCTCGCCGGCGGGATGGTTGAAGATGAAGGGGAAGTTGGGCCTTGGGTCGACCACCTCGAGGTAGCTGGCGTCGGGCAGGATGATGTCGGCAAAATCCGAGAACTCGTTCAGGAATAGGTCGAAGGAAGCGATGAAGTCGTAGCTCTTCAAGCTCTCGATCACGGCCTCCTTGTTGCCCACGCTCATCACCGAGTTGGCGCCGTAGTTCAGCATGAACTTGGGCCGGTAGGGCAGCTTGAACTGCTTCCACCAGTGCTCCTGGTCGCTCGATGCCATCAGCGGCGAGACGTGGGACAGCGGGAACACCTCGATCAGGCCGATCGAATCGGGCTTCCTCGGATCGGCGGGCGGATAGGGCACGTGCGGCAGCATCCAGGCGCCGGTGGCCATCAAGCCGTCGCGGTCCACCTTGGGCGTGTAGTAGGGCTTGCCGGTATCCGGATGGCCGTGGCAGACCGGATTGAAGCCGAGCGTGCCGCCGACCACGTCGGCGGCACCGACGATGTGGTTCAACAGATCGATGGCGAAGCAGTTGTACATCGAGTTCTTGTGACCCTGGGCGCCGCGGAAGAAGATGGCCGAGGCCGGCCGGTAGGGCAGGGTTTTGCCGTCGATGACGATGGTGCTGCCGATGCGCGCCGCCTCGCCGAATTCGCGCGCGAGACGCGCCACCGTCGCCGCCGGCACGCCGGAGATCTTCTCGGCGTAGGCCGGCGTGTATTTCTTCAGCTGCTGCTTCATGCGCGCGAAGCCCGGCTGGCAGGGCTCGCCGGCGATCGTGTATTCGCCCTCCAACGCCGCGTGGCGCGCGCCCGGCGTATCGTGCGCCACGGCGGCGCCGCTGACCGTGTTCCAGACCAGGGGTTTGCCGGTGGCCGGATCGCGGGCGTACTTGCCGTTGGGTCGGGTCAGATAGATGGCGTTGGTGCGGTCGCGCAGATATTCCGTGTCGACCATCTTCAATTCGTTGACCAGCAGGTTGCACATCGCCAGGGCCAGGGCGGCGTCGGTGCCGACGCGGATCGGTACCCACTCGTTGGCCTTGGCCGCGGCGAAGTTGCACATCGGATCGACCACCACCATGCGCATGCCGCGCTCGCGCGCGTCGGCGGCGAGCGAGATGTTGGGCGTGGCCGCGTGGCCGGCGCCATGGCCCTTGGAGGCACCGAAGTAGATCGCGTAGTTGCAGTGCTTGAAGTCCGGGACGATCGACCAGGAAGCGTGGGTGACGCCGCCCGCGGCGTGGGCGCCGTTGCCGCAGTGCACGCCGCCGCCGGCCACCCACATATTGGGCGTGCCGTAGGCCCAGCCGAAGGGGAAGAACACCAGCGAGGAAGGTGCCAGGGTCGTCGTCACCTGCAGCACCAGCTGCCGTGGATCCTCTTTGCGCAGCTTGTCCAGGCGCGTGACGATTTCGTCCATCGCCTCGTCCCAGCTGATCGGCTTCCAGCCGGGATCGACGCCCATGCCCTTGACCGGGTTGGTGCGACGCAGGGGCGTGTTCACCCGGTGCGGATCGTAGAGGAACATGATGCCGGAGATGCCCTTGGCGCAGAGACGGCCGCTACCCACCGGACTCTTGGGGTTGCCCTCGATCTTGACCACGGTGCCGTTGACCTTGTGCACCAGGATGGAACAGCCGCCGTAGCAGATGGTGCAGGCGGAGGGGATCCACTTGTCCTCCCAGATCTCGCCTTCCTTGTGCTGCTTGAGCACCGTCGCGTCTTCCATTTTCATGATGTCCTCTCAGCCTCCGCAGGATGCAGGTAAGAAATAGACCAGGATCGAAGCCGACGCCCCCGGCTCCGCCGGCTGCGGCAGCGCTGTCGCCAGCGCCGCGTCGTCCACGGCCTTGTTGTTGATGAAGATCCGCGTGCCCGTCTGCAGCCGCCGCGGCGTCACGGCGTTGCGGTAGATGCGGTTGGTGAATTCGTCGCCGTAGCGGCGCTCGAGTTCGTCGAGCAATTCGCTCAAGGTCGGCGCCCCATCGAAGTCCAGGGCCAGCTTCTTGGTCTTGGCGATGTCGGCGATCACGCCCATGAATCCGATCTGCACGTTCATGCCCATCGTCCTCTGGCTCAGCGGCGCGAGGACGGCATGACCAGCGGCAGATAGACGCCGGCCTTGACCGTGGTCAGCTTCATGAAGAAGTCACCCGCCGCCGAGGCCAGGCCGATCGCCGCCATGATCAGCGGCGTCTGCGCCGCCGAGCTGAGCAGCGCCGGCACGATCAGGCCCATGGCCAGGGTGCCGCCGTAGAAGGTCAGCGCCAGGCGGCCGGCGAGCACGTCGCGCACCGACCACTTGGCCGCGACGTTGGCGCTGGTCCAAGCGCCCTGGATCTCGAAGATGAAGAACAGCGTGACGATGGCGCTGACCGCGACCCACAGTTGCAACAGCAGGGCGTTGGCCAGGGTCCCGGTCACGGCGGCGATGACCAGCAGTGCGGCGATGCCGCCGCGCACGGCGTAGGCGATGTAGAGCGCCGGGTGCAGCGACGAGTGCCAGAAGGGGATGGCCTTGGACGCCGTATAGCAGAAACCCATGTAGCCGATCACGGTGAGCGCGCCCAGCATCGCCACCCCCTGCGCCAACAGGCGCAGCGCCTGCCAGGCGTCGCCGAGTTGGAGCAGCAGCAGGGCCAGATAGAGGCCGCCGCCGAGCAGGAACAGGGAGAGGCCGACGAAGCCGCGCGAGACCCAGGAGGTGCGCACGTTACGCATCATCTTGAAGGCGACCTCCGGGTGACCGAGGAACATCAGGTGGGTGAGGCCGCCCAGGGCGCCGAAGACGTAGGCGACGAAGAAGCCGGCGCTGACGCCGAAGACGGTGGACAAGAGCCAAGTGCCGCCGGCGACACCGACCAGGAAGTGGCCGATGACCAGCAGGACGCCGCGGCCCTCGCCCCATTCGCGCTGCGGACGATAGTCGTTGCCCAGATCGACGATGAGTTGATCGTAACGGTTCATGCTTGGATTCTCCTCAAGGCGCCAGGTAGTAGACGTTGGGATTGGCTCCGGACTCGGGGTGCAGGACGAAACCGGCGCGGTCCTTGATCAGCTGCGAGACGATGCTGGTCGGATCCTCGAGGTCGCCGAAGATGCGCGCCTTGGCGGCGCAGTTGGCGACGCAGGCCGGCTCCTTGCCTTCGGCGCGGCGATCCTTGCAGAAATTGCACTTCATCACCACCGATTCGCGATGCTGGCTGGAGCGCGCCTGTTCGTAGGCGGTCGGTCCCTCGTCGCCGAAATAGTTGCGCTGATCGACGTTGAAGTAGCGGTTGCTGTAGGGGCAGGCCATCATGCAGGAGCGGCAGCCGACGCACAGTTCCGGATCGATGTCGACGACCCCGTGTTCGGCGTAGTGGCTGGCGCCGGTGGGGCAGACTTCGACGCAGGGCGCATCGCTGCAGTGATTGCAGAGCACCGGCAGGATGATCTGCCGCGCCGTCGGGTATTGTCCCTCCTCGCGTTTGATCACCCGGGCGAAGAAGACGCCGGGCGGTGTGCCGTGTTCCGCCTTGCACGCCATCTGGCAGCCGTAGCAGCCCATGCACCGCTTCAGATCAATCACCATCCCGAGTCTCATGACCCATCCTCCTTTGAGCGAATCCCGACTTCGCTACTCAAGTTATGAAAGGTAGAACCATTTACGCACTTTGTAATCTATCGCAACCGCCTTGTCAAGGTGAAATTGGCGCAAGAATTTGCCCCTGCCGCGAAAATCTTTGGCGCTACAATCCGAACTCTTCAACCAGAGGAGACACACAATGAAAAGCTGTTTCAGTACCCTCGCCACGGCGGGCGTCATCGCGCTAAGCCTGTCGAGCATGGCGTTCGCGGCCGATCCGATCAAGATCGGTTCGGTGCTCTCGGTCACCAGCAACGCCGGCATCATGGGCGACCCGCAAGAGAAGACGTTGCGCATGTACGTCGACAAGCTCAACGCCGGCGGCGGCGTCCTCGGGCGCAAGATCGAGCTGACCATCTACGACGACGGCAGCAGCGCCGAGAAGGCCAACAGCTTCGCCAAGCGGCTGATCGAGCAGGACCAGGTCGACATCATCGTCGGCGGTTCCTCGACCGGTTCGACCATGGCCATCGTGCCGCTCGTCGATCGCGCCAAGGTCTCCCTGATTTCCTTCGCCGGCGCCACCGTGGTGGTGGAACCGGTCAAGCCCTACGTATTCAAGACGCCGCACACCGATCGCATGGCGGCGCAGAAGCTGCTTGAGGACATGAAGAAGCGCGGCATCGTCAAGCTCGGCATCATTTCCGACACCGGCGGCTTCGGCAAGTCCGGACGCGCCGAGACGCTGGCGGCGGCGAAGACCTACGGGGTCGAGATCGTCTCCGACCAGTCCTACGCCGACAAGGACACCGACATGACGCCGCAACTGACCAAGGTCAAGGGCACGGACGCGCAGGCGATCCTGGCGATCGGCACCGGCCAGGCACCGGCGATCATCGCCAAGAACTATCAGCAACTGGGCATCAAGATTCCGCTCTACATGACCCACGCCCAGGCGGCGATGGACTTCATCCACCTCACCGGCAAGGCCGCCGAGGGCATCCGCATGCCGACCCCGGCCCTGCTGATCGCCAAGGACCTGCCCGCCAACGATCCGCAGAAGCCCGTCGGCATGGCCTACGAAAAGGCCTACGAGGCAGCCTACAAGACCGACGTGTCGCCCTTCGGCGGCTACGCTTACGACGGCCTGATGCTGGCGGTCGACGCGATCAAGCGGGCCGGCGGCACCGACAAGGAAAAGCTGCGCGCGGCGCTCGAGAGCACCAAGAACCTGGTCGG
The DNA here is from genome assembly GCA_023258955.1 of Sterolibacterium sp. Lineage (GTDB taxonomy): Bacteria > Pseudomonadota > Gammaproteobacteria > Burkholderiales > Rhodocyclaceae > CAIYYX01. The sequence continues at coordinate 13,306 of JAHFRE010000032.1, read as the reverse complement.
CGTCGGCGGCGTCTTCAATATGTCGCCCACCGACCACATGGGCCTCGACCTCTCCGCCTTCCACATGGTGGAGATCAAGGGCGGCGTCTTCAAGGAACTCAAGTAGCGAGCCCATGGCAAGCCAGCTGGGCGGCGACGCCGCCCGGCGTCAAGCCTGCGCCCAGCTGGGTTGCGCTGTAAATAAGGCAGCGGCGCCGGGGTCAAGCAAATCCGCTCGATCAATCCGAGGAACGCGCAATCGGCAGGTGCAGCGCCTCTCCCACCGCTGCGTCGTGGTTCAATGCCTTTGATCGGGTGTCGACATCCGGCAACTCGATCCAGGACGGATGACTGGCATCGCTCCATATGGTCAGCGCTTCGGGTGCCTTGCCCGGTGCGGAAGTGGGCCGCCGCGTCGTCACCGCCAAGCGCAGCAAGTCGCCTTTGCGGAAGGTGTAGGCAACGGGACTGAGTGTGATTTCCACAGCGACTGCCTCGCCCGGCGTCAGCGGCAGGACGTCGGCGCGACGGTGGGTCTGCCAGGGCAGGCCACGGGTGTCGTAGGGAGCTTGCCCCGTCTTGCGGTGAGACGCACGCAGGACCCCGCGCGCGATCACCTGGGCGCCGCCCAGTCGGTGCACGTGCTCCAGGTAGACGTAGAGGTCGGCGTCGTTCGCTGGGGTGGTGACCCAGAGCCGCAGCACGGGCGATCCGACGATCTCCCGCCAGCGATCCTGCGCGGGCAAGGTGAATGTGGCGCTATAGGGATCGACGCTGCCACGGACCGCGCCGTAGATGACGAGGGGTTGCGGGTTGGGGACGTTCGCCAGGACGACCGTTCCCGCATCGGCAGACGGCGGTTCGAGCTGCAGCGAACCACCCTCCACCCAGGCCTTCTGCGCACCTCGCTGGGGAGGGAACGAGTTCGCGCTGCCGGCGGCAAGGTAATAGCGGGTGCGCGCGGGACTCGGCCAATCGTCGAGGCCGCGCCATTCCCTCCCGTCCTGCGCCCGCGATACATAGACGTGCACCGGCGCCTCGCTCATCACGCCGTTTTCGATGCCCTTCAACCAATAATCGAAAAAGCGCAGCCGCTCGACGTCCACAGCAAACCCCGGCGTCTCGCAGTGCGGCCAGTCGCCGAAAGCGAGCTTCTTCGCCGACTTCAGGTTCCAGTATTTGAGGATGGTTTGATCGGCGTAGGCATCGTTGTAACCGCCATAGACGTAGATGCCAACGTCTTTGCCGAGCTTGTCGACATAGGGATAGAAGCTTCCCACCTCCCACCACCGGGTCGTCGTGTACGGGTTGAGGTCATCGCGGAAGGGCGTGGCGGCAAAGAATCTTCCGGTCGGCGTATTGCCGGCGTGCTCGGCGAACGCCGCTGCAAGCCGCGAGCGGTCCTTGTCGGCATCGACCTCGACCACGGCCTGGGCGGAAACGCTGTCATCGAGCAGACCGTCGGAAGTGATGCCGCCTTGGGCGAACGTGCCATATTGGTCGAACATCGTCGTGCCGACAAACGCGGCCTTCAAGTGCGGCGCCCCGGAGCGCACGCCTTGAAGCGCCGTCGCCCCGAAATAGGAGCAGCCCATCATGCCCACCTTGCCGTTGCTCCACGGTCGTGCGGCGAGCCACTCGGTGATGTCGTAGGCGTCGTTGGTCTCGTTGGCGTCGGCGGGGCCATTGCGTTTGCCGAACGATGCGCCCTTGCCGCGAACGTCGGCGATGGCGAGCGCGTAGCCGTAATTCAATAGACCCAATTGCGCCGCCTCGCTCGCTGTCACCACACCAGCCGCATCGCGCGTGGCTCGGTTGTAGGGGGTAAAGGTCCACACCACGGGCAAAGGCTGGTCGGCCAGCCGACCGGATCGCGTCGGCCGATAGACGTCCACCGCGATTTGCGTACCGTCGCGCACCGTGACGTACTGGGAGTTCCGCTCGTAGCCATCGTAGCTCGGGGCGGAATAGCCCGAGTAGCTTCCGAACTCGGAGCGGCGCTGCCCGGACTGGGCCCACGCCGCCATCGCACCCATCGTCAGTAGAACAGCGATCCACAGATCCCTGCGCCAGGCAAACCCCATGTCTGTCTCCTCATCAACGGCAACTCGTCGGGTGATCGGTCCCTGTCAGCCTTGCGGCTGATCGGCATTTGCAAAGCGCGCTGTGAACCAGAAGAGACTGCCCTTTCCCGTTTGGCTTTCGACGCCGACGCTGCCACCCATCGCATGAGCCAATCGCTTGCAGATGGCAAGACCCAATCCCGTTCCGCCATACCTGCGGGTCATGGAATCGTCGGCTTGCTCAAAGGGAGAAAAGATGCGGCCTTGCTCCTCGGCGGAAATGCCGATGCCGGTATCGCGCACTTCAAACCGAACCACCATATCCGCCGTGCCTGCTTCAGCCAACACGGCGCGCACCGTGACCTCGCCCGCCGCGGTGAATTTGATGGCGTTGCTCGTCAAATTGAGCAGTATCTGGCCCAAGCGCAGGGGATCGCCGCGCAACGCAACGTCGCCAAGCGCCGGCGATAGGTCGATGTTGAACTTCAACCCCTTGTCCTTTGCGCTCTGCCCGACCAGGTTGCACAGCTCCTTCATCACCTCATTCAACTTGAAGTCCCTCGATTCAAGGGTCAGACGCTCAGCCTCGATCTTGGAAATGTCGAGAATGTCGTTGATGACAGCGAGCAAATGCATTGATGACTGCTTGATATTGGTGAGCCACTCGCTCAGCTTGGGTTCCGTGGCGCGACGCAAGGCGAGATTCGTCATGCCCATGATGCCGTTCATCGGTGTTCGCAGTTCGTGGCTCATATTGGCCAGAAAGGCGCTCTTGGCCCGGTTCGCGGCCTCCGCGGCCTCCTTGGCGATCGACAGCGCCAGGGTGCGTTCCTTGACCAGTTCTTCCAAGTGATGGCGGTGTCGCTCCAACTCGAGCTCGATGCGCCGCTTCACCGTGACATTTTCCTTGACCGCAAGGTAATGCGTAATGCTGCCGTCGCTTTGCCGGATCGGGGTGATGGTCGTGTCTTCGATGTAGACCTGGCCACCCTTGTTCTTGTTGATCAACTCGCCGCGCCAGGAACCGCCCCGGCTCAACGCGGCCCAGAGTTGCCTGAAGGTTTCGGCGGGCGTTTGGTCCGACTTCAACAGTCGCGGGTTCTGCCCGATGACCTCGTCGCGTGTATAACCGGAAACGCGCAGAAAGGCATGGTTGACGTACTCGATGTTGGCATCGAGGTCGGTGATCACGATGCCCTCGGTGCTCTGCTCCACCGCCATGGAGAGCTTGGTGATCTGCACCTCTGCCAGCTTTCGCTCCGTGATGTCGCGGCCGACAGCCTGGATCTCGATCAGCCGTCCAGCGGCATCGAAAAACGCCCGATTGACGAATTGCATCCAGCGGAGCTGACCCGTACCCGAATAGACCCTGTTCTCGATGACGACGCTCGGATGGTCGGGTGCCAGTTGGTTCAATTGCGCCTGGACCTGGGGAATGTCTTCGGCATAGGCCGCGGGCTGCCATTTCTTGCCGACGATAGCGTCGACCGTCGTGCCGAAGAATCGGGCATAGACCTCATTGACGAAGAGCACGGTGCCGTCGGCGACGAAGCGCGAAATCAGTTCCGTCTGGTCCTGGACCACCGTGCGATAGCGGGCTTCGGACTTTGCCAATTCTCCCATGGACTCGACGCGCCGCACTTCCGCGCGCCACAACCGCCGCAGCAACAAACCCATTGCCAATAGCAGCGCCGCCACGAACGGCGCGCTAAACATCGCTTGGTGTCGCCAGGCGGCGAGGGCATCGACATCGGCGATGGCGACGCTGACATAGATGGGATAGTCCTCCAGCACGCGGAAGGATTGAACGCGCGAGATGCCGTCGCTGGGCGCGGCAAAGCGCTCTACGCCAACCCTTTCACCGGCGTCGATGCGCTGTCCCAGTGGCGAAGCGACGGCTTTGTTGTAGTCGTCAAGACGTGGCGGGCGCCCGAGAATCAGCTGGTGGGTGTCGGCGCGGTGCAATGCGATCAGGCCATTGGCACCGATGTCCAGCGCGCTGAAGATGGTTTGCCAGTGTGCGAAATCGAGCAGTGCGGAAGCGATACCCAGGAAATGGCCATCCCGATCACGAAGCGCTCGGGCAAAGATGGCTGTCGCCCGGCCATCGGTCCGGCTGATCACGACTTCGGAGAGGACCAGACCCGCCGTGGGGTCATCACGCAACCTCCGGAAATGACGCCGATCGGCGATGTTGAATGGCTTTTGCTTCGGGTCCGATGCGGACAACAGCTGACCGTTGGCATCGAAGACGAAGAAGTCGGTGATCTCGGGGAATTTGCCCTTGAATCGCGCGAGATCGGCGGTCCAAGTTGTGTGCTGCGCCGGCAATTCGTTGCGGCGTAGGTCATTCGCTGCGGCGTTGCGGGCGACTTCAATGAGGTCGGCATCGAGTCGTCGCAGCGTCGCGGTGAGGCTCTTTTCGAGCACCCATTCCAGGTTCAGGCTGTCGGCGGTGGCCTTGTCCAAGGCTTGGGCGCGCCCGCGCTCCTCGAGGTACACGAATACCGAAAGCACGCCCAGGACAACGAATAGGAACGCCCCGATGTAGAGGCGGCCATTGGCTCTTTCGCTCGGGCCAGCGTGATCGCCGATTGCGGCCACAATTTGCTCCAGATGACGTGCAGGACGATCGGTTTGGTCGATCTAGCCTAACACCTTTGGCCCTGAAGCAGTATGACCCAACTCAGGTCGCATAGGCTTCGTATTCGTTTCTGGGGGCGCGGGCCGCTCTCACATCCCCAGATAGGCGCGTCGCACCTCGTCGTTGCCGAGCAGCTCGGCTCCGCTGCCCGACAGCGTGATGCGCCCCGTCTCCATGACGTAGCCGACGTCGGCGATCGACAGCGCCGCCTGGGCGTTCTGTTCGACCAGGAGGATGGTGATGCCCTCGCTCCTTAGCTGTTGCACCACCCTGAAGATCTCCTCCACCAGCAGCGGTGCCAACCCCAGCGACGGCTCGTCGAGCAGCAGCAGACGCGGGCGGCCCATCAGGGCGCGGGCGATGGCGAGCATCTGCTGCTGGCCACCGGACAGGTTGCCCGCCGCCAGTCGGCATTTCTCGCCGAGGATCGGAAACAGCGCGTACATGCGCGCCACGTCGGCCTCCACCTCGCGGTCGCGGCGGCTGTAGGCGCCCAGGCGCACGTTGTCTTCGACGCTGAGGGCAGCGAACACCTGGCGGCCCTCCGGCACCTGGCAGATGCCGGCGCGCACCCGCTTGTCGGCGGCGAGCTGGGTGATCAGGCGACCGTCGCAGAAGATCTCGCCGCCGCTGGCCGGCTGCACGCCGGAGATGGTGCGCAGCAGGGTGGTCTTGCCGGCGCCGTTCGATCCCACCAAGGCCACCAGTTGGCCCGGCCGCACCTCGAGGTCCAGACCGTGCAGCACCTGGATGCGCCCGTAGTGGCTGGTGAGCCCGCGGATTTGCAGCGCGGCGTTGGCTTGTGTCTGCATCATCTAGTGCGCCGCCGCCCCGCCCAGATAGGCGGCGATCACTTCGGGATTGGCGCGCACCTCCTGCGCCGTGCCCTCGGCCAGCTTTTTGCCGTAGTTGAGCACCAGGATGTGGTCGGAGATGTTCATCACCAACTTCATGTCGTGCTCCACCAGGACGACGGTGACGCCGGCTGCGGCCACCTTCTTGATCAGCACGTCGATCTCCTGCGTCTCGGTGTGGTTGAGACCCGCCGCCGGCTCGTCGAGCAGCAGCAGCTTCGGCTTGGCGGCGAGCGCGCGGGCGATCTCCAGCCGCTTCAAGGCACCGTAGGGCAGCTGGCTGGCGTCGGCGTCGACGTAGCGGCCGACCCCGACGAAGTTCATCAGCTCGACGCACTCCGCGGCGCAGGCCCGCTCCGCCCGCACTAGTTTCCCCAGGCGCGCCATGCCGGCGAGCAGTCCCTGGTTCTGCCGCATGTGGGCGCCGACCATGACGTTTTCCAGCGCGCTCATGTTCATGCAGATCTGCAGGTTCTGGAAGGTGCGGCTCATGCCGCGCCGCGCCAGCTCGTCGGGCGGGTGGCCGCCGATGCTCTCGCCTTCGAGCAGGATCTGCCCGGAACTCGGCTGGTACAGACCGGTGATCAGGTTGAACAGCGTCGTCTTGCCGGCACCGTTGGGACCGATCACCGAATGGATGGTGCCCGCCCGGATGCGGAAGGACACCTCCTGCACGGCGGTGACACCGCCGAAGGTGCGCGTCAGATTCCTTATTTCGAGCATGTCATTTCCCGGCCCGGCGTAGCCGCTCGCGCAGCGTCGGCACCAGGCCGCGCGGCAGGAAGATCATGGTGAGCATCAGGATCAGACCGAACGCCACCATCTCGTAGCTCTCCAGTCCGCCCAGCAGCTGCGGCAGGACGGTCAGCAGGGCGGCGCCGATGACAGCGCCGAAGGTCGAGGCCATGCCGCCGACGACCACCATCGTCGCCAGTTCGATCGAGCGCAGGAAGCCAGCCAGCCCCGGCGTGATGAAGCCCGAGTAGTGGGCGGTGAGGCTGCCGGCGACGCTGGCGAACACCGCCGAGATGACGAAGGCGCGCACCTTGTAGGCGGCGGTGTCGATGCCCGCCACCTTGGCCGCGACCTCGGCCCCGTGCAGGGCGCGCAGGGCGCGGCCGGCCGGCGAATCGTAGAGGTTGAGGGAGAGGCGGATGGCGACCAGCAGCAGCAGCGCGACCAGCACGTACCATTGCTTCTCGTTGCCCAATTGCCAGCCGGCGACCGCCAGCGGCCCCACCGACATGCCGTCGGGACCGCCGGTCCATCTGCCCTCGTTGGTCAGCACGATCAGGACGATGATGCCGAAGCCCAAGGTGGCGATGGTCAGCGCGTGCCCCTTCAACTTGAGCATGGGCTTGGCGATCAAGAAGGCGAGCAGCGCCACCAGCACCGCCGCACCGAGCATCGCCGCCAGCGGCGGCCAGCCGTAGCTGCTGGTGAGGATGGCGCTGGCGTAGGCGCCGATGCCGAGAAAACCGGCGTGGCCGATGCTGACCTGACCGGCGAAGCCCATCAGCAGGTTGAGGCCGATCGCGGCGATGGCGGAGAGGCCGACGCGGATGGCGACATCGAAGAAATAGCTGTTGGGAAAGGTGAAGGGCAGCAGCACGAGGATGACCAGCGTCGCCACGAGACCCGGGTGCAGAGCCCGCTTCATACGCGCTCGATGACCCTGCCGCCGAACAGGCCCTGCGGTCGAAACAGCAGGATGACGATGATCAACACGAAGGGCACGGCGTCCTTGTAGGCCGAAGAGACGTAGCCGGCGATCATCGCCTCGAGGATGCCGACCAAGAGGCCGCCGGCGACGGCGCCGAAGGCGCTGCCCAGCCCACCCAGGGTGGCGGCGACGAAGCCCTTCATGCCCAGGGTCAGGCCGAGGTCGTAGGAGGTGGTGGTGATCGGCGCGGCGACGATGCCGGCGAGGCCGCCGAGCAGCGCGGCGAGACAGAAGGAGACCAGCAGCACGAAGCGCGTGTTGATGCCCACCAGCTGCGCCGCCATGTGATTGGCGGCGGTGGCGCGGATCGCCTTGCCGAGCAGGGTGAAGCGGAAGAAGGCGGCGACCAGCACCACCAACACCGCCCCCACCCCCATCACCCACAGGCTCTGCGGCAACAGCGAGGCGCCGCCGATGGCGATCGGCGTGTCGCCGGAGAAAGAGGCCAGCGCGTGCTGGTTCTTGTCGAGCAGGAGCAGCACGATGCCCTGGATGAAGATCGAAGCGCCGATGGTGATGATGATCAGCGCCAGGGCGTCCGAATCGCCCGCCGGCGCCAGGGCGAAGCGCTGCAGGCAGGCACCGACGGCCACCGTGATCAGCACCGCCAGCACGATCGCCAGCGGCAGCGGCACTCCGGCGGCGAGCAGGGCCACGGTCGCCATGCCGCCGATCATCAAGAAGTCGCCCTGGGCGAAATTGATGACGCCGCTGGCGTTGTAGATGATCGCCAGACCCAGGCCCGACACCGCGTAGATCGAACCGGTGGTCAGGCCGGAAAACAGAAACTGCAGGAACTCTGACACTCGACCTCCTTGACCGATCAGCCCACCGCGTCGATTGCCCAAAGCGCCAGGGAACAGCGCACGCCGAGCAAGATAGCAGTTGGACGGTGATTCGAACAATCGATATTATAGTTAAACATGATAGACGGCATCTATATCCCGTGACGACGCGACCAGCGCCCAGCGTAGCACGGCGCCTGGATCTCAACCTGGTCCGCGTCTTCGTCGCCATCTACGAGACCGGCAGCGTCACCGCCGCCTCGGAGCGCCTGTTCATCACCCAGCCGACGGTCAGCTACGGCCTGGCGAAGCTGCGCGAAACCCTGAACGATCCGCTCTTCGTCAAGGCGCGCGGCGGCATGGAGCCGACCCCCTGCGCCCGCCAGACGTACGAGCGCTTCGCCCAGGCGCTGCTCGAGATCAACGGCGCGGTGGAGGAAACCCACACCTTCGTGCCGGAGCGCTCCGATCGCCGCTTCCGCGTCGCCATGTCGGACATCGGCGAACTGATCTTCCTGCCGCCGCTGCTGCAGCGCTTGCACGCCCTCGCCCCCCAGGTCGAACTCGAGGTGGTGGAGACCAAGGTGGAGGAAGCGCCCGGCTGGCTCGCCGCCGGCAAGGTCGACGCCGCGGTGGGCAATCTGCCGAGCATCTGCGCCGTGACCAGGAACGCCCACCTGTTCGACGAGCACTACGTCTGCCTGATGCGGCGCAAGCACCGCGCCGGCAAGGCCGCGCTGACGCGGGCGGCGTTCGTCGCGGCGCGCCACGCCATCGTCTCGTCGTCGTTCTTCGGCCACAACCAGATCGAAGATCAGCTGCGCCAGCTCGGGGTCAAGGTCGCGCTGCAGATCCCCCATTTCACCATTCTGCCCAACCTGATCGCCGCCAGCGACCTGGTGGTGGTGCTGCCCTCGCGCGTCGCCGCCCTGTTCGCCGCGCACGGCGGGCTGCAGACGGCGCCGGTGCCGATCGAGCTGCCGTCGATCGAGGTGCGCCTGCACTGGCACCAGCGCCACGAGGGGCACGCGGCGCAGCGTTGGTTCCTCGGCGTCCTGGCCGAAGCGCTGGGCTCGCTCTGAACGCGTCGGCGCATCGCATCGACGTGATCGATTTCGGTTAGAGACAAGATCGATTAGATTAATCCTATCCTCGCTGCTATATTTTCGCGCAGACCCCGAGGAGAAGACGATGCGAGCGTTGGAAGACCGATACGAGCTTGAAGACGGACGGGTCTTCCTGAGCGGAATCCAGGCCCTGGTGCGCCTGCCCATCGAGCAGATGCGCCGCGACCAGCGCGCCGGCTTGCGCACGCGCGCCTTCATCACCGGCTATCCCGGGTCGCCCCTCGGCGGCTACGACATCGCCCTGCAGCAGGCAGCAACATCGCTCGAACGGCATGGCATCCGCCATCTGCCGGGGCAAAACGAAGAGCTGGCGGTGACCACGCTGATGGGCACGCAGATGGTGGACGAGCATCCCCATCCCGAGGTCGACGGCGTCGTCGCCTACTGGTACGGCAAGGGCTCCGGGCTCGACCGCTCGGGCGATGCGCTGAAGCATGGCAATTTCGCCGGGACCAGCAAGCTCGGTGCGGTGGTCATCCTGAGCGGCGAGGACCACGAGGCAAAGAGCTCCAGCGTGCCCTACCAGCAGGACTATGCTTTCGAGCACCACGGCATTCCCGTGCTCTACCCGGCCTCGGTCCAGGAGTTCATCGAATACGGCTTGCACGCGGCGGCACTGTCGCGCTACAGCGGCTGCTGGGTCGCGTTGAAACTGGTCGGACCGCTGTGCGACGGCGGCGAGGTGCTGCGCTTTCCCCAGGCCGCGGGCGCGCTCACAACGCCGCCGGACGCCGATGGCGCGCCTTTCCGCAAGGTGGCCAATTTCAAGTTTTTCCCCGTGCTCAACATCGAGACCGAGCGCCAGCTCTACCTCGAGCGCCACGCCGCGGTGACCCGCTATGGCCGGGCCAACGGCTTGGATCGCGTCGTGGTGCGCGGCCCGGCCGACCGCGTCGGCATCGTAGCCGCCGGCAAGAGCTACAGCGACACGCGCCAGGCGCTCGCCGACCTCGGTTTCGACGACGAGGCCTTGGCTCGCGCCGGCATCCGCCTGGCCAAGATCGGCATGGTCTATCCAATAGACAGCGACTTCGTGCGCCGCTTCGCCGAAGGGCTGAGCCAGGTCATCGTGGTCGAGGAGAAGCGCGACTTCCTCGAGCGGCAGATCGGCCGCGCCCTGTGCGCGCTGGGGCCGATCCAACTCATGGGCAAGCACGACGGCGACGGCCGGCCGCTGTTTCCGATCGAGGGCGGCATGAGCAGCGACACGATCGCCCCGTTGCTTGGTCGCCTGCTGGCGCCCCTGTTCGCCGCCGACGCGCTGCCCGTACAGGGTGCGCTGCGGCTCGCCGAACTGCGCGCGCTGGGCGAACGCGAGTACGCGCCGCAGCCGCGGCGCACGCTCAACTTCTGTTCGGGCTGTCCGCACAACGTGTCGACCCGGCTGGCGCCCGGGCAGGTCGCCTGGGGCGCTCCCGGCTGCCACATCTTCGCGGCGCTGATGGAGGAGCCGGAAAAGCGCATCGAGGCGGTCACCCAGTTGGGCGGCGAGGGCATGCCTTGGATCGGCCTCGCCCCGTACACCAGCAGAGCGCACATCGTGCAGAACCTCGGCGATGGCGCCTTGATGCACTCGAGCTACCAGAACATCCGCTTCGCGGCGTCGGCCGGGGTCAACATCACTTTTAAGATTCTCTACAACGGCGTCATCGCCAACACCGGCGGCCAAAGCTCGATCGGCGCGCTGTCGGTACCCAAGCTGCTCGCCCACCTGGCGCTGGAAGGCGTCGCCAAGATCGTGCTCATCGCCAAGGAGCCGCGACGCTATGGCCGGGGCGAGCTGCCGGCGACGGTCGCCGTGCGCAGCGCGGCGCAGCTGGTGACGTCGATGGCCGAACTGGCGGCGACACCGGGCACGACGATTCTGGTCTACGACGGCGAGTGCGCCAACGAGCGGCGGCGGCGGCAGAAGCGCGGCACGCTCGCGGCGACCAGCCAATTCACCTTGGTGAACGAGGAGGTCTGCGAGAATTGCGGCGACTGCCGACGGGTCGCCAATTGCATGTCGCTGCAGCAGGTCCAAACCGAATTCGGCGCCAAGACGCAGATCCACCAGTCGTCCTGCAACCACGATCAGGCCTGCCTCGGCGGCCACTGTCCTTCCTTCGTCACGGTGGACGTCGCGCCGGGGACCGGTCTGCGCCGGCCGGCGCCACAGCAGATCGACGCGGCCGCGCTGCCGCAGCCGCGGCTACCGGCGCTCGAGCGCCCCTACAATGTCTATGTGCCGGGACTGGGCGGGACCGGCGTGCTCACCGCCAACGCCATCCTGGCGCTGGCGGCGACCCTCGACGGCAACGAGGTCAAGAGCTACGACCAGACCGGGGCGGCGCAGAAGTGGGGCGCGGTGCTGTCCAGCCTGATCATCTGCGCCCCCGGCCAACACGCCCTCAGCAACCAGGTGGCCCTGGCGCGCGCCGACCTCTACCTGGCGCTCGACCTGCTCGCCGCCGTCGACCGCCGCAACCTCGGCTACTGCCGTCCCGGCCACACTCGCTCGGTCATCAATACGGGGCTGTTGCCCAGCAGCGAGATGATCCGCAATTCGCGCCTGGTCATGCCGATCGAGGCGATGGTGGCGACCATCGCCGCCGAGACCGGCGGCAGCGACTCGGTGGTGCTCGACGCGCGACGCATCGCCGAGGGTCTGTTCGGCGACTACATGATGACCAATATGGTGGCCATCGGCGCCGCCTACCAGGCCGGCTGGCTGCCGATCTCGGCCGCCAGCATCGAGACCTCGATTCGCCTCAACGCCACCCAGGTCGACGCCAACCTGCTCGCCTTCCGCGCCGGTCGCCTGTCGCAGTGCGACGCCGAACGCTTAGGTCGGATGCTCGCCCACGGCCACGCCACGCTGGCCGATCGCAGCGCGGCGCGCGCCAGCGTGGACTGGCAGGCGCTGTGCGAGACGATCGACGGCGCTGCGATCATCGGCGACGATCCCGCGCTGCAGGCGCTGCTCAACCTGCGCGCCGCGGACCTGGTCGCCTACCAGAACCGTGACTACGCGCGGCGCTACCTGCGCGTCGTCGCCGTCGCAGCTGTCGCCGAACGGGCAGCCTTGGGTGGCGATGCGCCGCTGCAGATAGCGGCGGTGATGGCGCGCAACCTGCACAAGCTGATGGCCTACAAGGACGAGTACGAGGTCGCCCGGCTGCTGACCCAAGCGACCTTCAGCGAGCGGGTCAGGGCGATGTTCACCGGCCCGGTGCGCATCCATTTTCAGCTTCAGCCGCCGCTCCTGCAGCGCTTCGGCCTCGCGGGCAAGATCGCCGTCGGCCCCTGGCTGCACCCGCTGTTGCGGGGACTGGCGGCGCTGAAGTTCCTGCGTGGCACCGCCCTCGATCCCTTCGGCTACGCCGCGATGCGGCGCCAGGAGCGGCAACTGGTCGACTGGTACATCGGACTGGTCGAGCAGTGCACCCAGGGTCTAACAGAGGCGAACAGGGCGACGGTCATGGAACTCCTGTCCCTGCCGGACGAAATTCGTGGTTACGAGGAGGTGAAAAGCAAAGCCATCGCTGCGACCAAGGATCGGGCGGAGCAACTCGTGCGGAAGCTGCGAGCAAGCGTGCAAGACCGGCAATAGGCGGGACATCGACGACCTGGCGACAGCGGACCTCGTCGAGGATCAGGACATGCCCGACCAGACCTTGATGCGCCTGGGTCAAGCGGGTATGCTGGAATCGCTGTCCGACCCGCATTGGAGCGACAAGACGAGGGCCAGAGATGTTTGTGAGAAACGCTTGGTACGTGGCGTGCACAGCGCAAGACGTCGTCGACCGGCCTTTTGGGCGCCAGATCTGCGGCCAGCGCATGGTGTTCTTCCGCGGTGACGCGGGACGGGTCGCGGCCCTGGACGATATCTGTCCCCATCGCGGGGCGCCGCTGTCCCTGGGTCGGGTGAAGGACGGCAGGCTGGTCTGTGGCTACCACGGCCTGGAGATGGGCTGCGCGGGCAAGACCCTGGCCATGCCGGGCCAGCGCGTGCAGAGCTTCCGGCCCATACGCGCCTATCCGGTGCTCGAGCGCTACGGTTTCGTCTGGGTGTGGCCGGGCGACGCCGACAAGGCCGATCCCGAGCGGTTGCCGCGCTTCGAGTTCTTCGACAACCCGGCCTGGGCCTAC
>JAHFRE010000198.1 GCA_023258955.1 Sterolibacterium sp. | reverse complement strand
CCGACGCCGATGCCCACCGCGATCACCGGCACCGTGTTGATGTTCACGCTGATGTTGTTGATCCCCATGTAGGCGTAGGTGAGGATGGTGGCGAAGATCATCGGCAGCACCATCAGCCAGCCCGCGTGCAGCGAGCTGTAGAACACCATCACGAAGAGGAAGGACAGGCACAGCACCAGCGGCACGACCAGGCGGTTGTCGTCGAACACCGCGTCGTTGATCGCGGCGTTGACCCCGATCACGCCGCCGCCCAACAGAATATCGAAATCCTTCACGCCCAGGCCCTGCACCTTGGCGATGCCCTCCTTGGCCAGGGCCACCGCGCGCTGGATGGTCTCGGCCTGGTGGTCCTTGTAGAAGAACACCATATTGGCTTCGTTGCCGTCGGAGTTGAGGAATTCGTTCAGCGCCCCGGGGATCGGGCTGCCGGCCATGTAGGCGAACATCAGGCCGCCCACTTCCGCCGAATTGTCCGGGATCTGGTACCAGCGCGGCTCGACGTTGTGGATCAGGCCATTGACGTTGCGGATCAGGGAGGGCAGCGACTTGACCCCGCCCAGGCCCGGGTCGTAGAGCATGTGGTTCTGGAAGTCTTCCATCGCGTGCAGCACCTCGGGGCGCTTGAGCCCTCCCCGGTCGGCGGTGCGGGCGACGATGTAGAGCTCCTCGGAACCCGGGAAGCGCTCGTTGATCGCTTTGGAGGAGACGTTGTAGTCGTGCTTCGGATAGAGCAGCGGCGAGCCGGGTTCGGCCTCGCCGATCTTCACCTTGACGGCGAAGGTTGCGCCCACCAGCAGCAGCACCGCCACCACGGCCAGCGTCGCCAGGGCCCCGGCGCGGCTGCCGACGATGCCGAACAGCTTCACCACCAGGTCACGAACTCCGCCGTAGTTGTTTTCCATGTTCCTGGGGGCCGGCATCAGGAGCAGCAACAGCGGCACCACCAAGAGCACGGTGAAGATCACCGAGAAGGCCCAGAAGCCGGCGTAGTAGCCCAGCTTGATGTTGATCGGCGCCGCCCCCAGGGAAATCACCAGGATGCCCACGGCGTCGACCACGATGGCCAAGGAGCCCGGACGGAACAGATCGTCGAAGGCGTTGCGCGCCGCCTGCTTCGAGTCGCGCGTTATCGCCAGCTCGCCGTAGTAGCGCTCGACCAGCTGGATGCTGTGCGACATCGCCCGCGCCGCAATCAGGAAGGGAATCACCAGATTGAGCGGGTCGAGGTTCCACTTCAAGAGCGAGATGAAGCCCAGGCCCCAGATCGAGGACAGGGCGATCCCCAAGAGCGGCAGGAACACTCCGTAGAAGCGGCGGAAGTAGGCCACCAGCAACAGCACCATCAGCGCCAGGGTGTACAGGAAGATCTGCATGATCTGCGGCAGATAGGTATACACCCAGCCGATCAGCACCGGCTGGCCGGTGGCGTAGATGTGCACCCCCGGGGTGGCGGCCTCGGCCCGCACCTTCTGCAGCTGCTGGAAGGTCTTGTCGTAGTCGAGGTCGCCTTCGTTCAACTGCGCCTTGATCAGCGCCGCCTTCAGGTCGGGCGAGACCATCAGCCCATAGACCCGCGGATTGGCCATCACGCTCTTCTTGAAGTCCTCCAGTTCGGCCTCGCTGAGATTGGTCTTCGAGGCCTCGTAGTAGGCCACCGAGTTCAACTCCCCGGTCTCGGTCAGCCAGATCTTGCGCGCCGTGCGGTGGGTCAGGCTTGAGACCAGGTTGTGGTTGACCCCCGGCAGACTGTCCACGTCCTGGGTGACCTTGTGGATCAGCGCCAGGGTCTTGTTGCTGAAGATGGTGCCGTTTTCCACTTCGACCGAGATGACGATCTGGCTGGCGCCGCCGAAGGTGTCGCGGATCTCGTTGTGCAGCTTGATGTAGGGGTGCTTCTGCGGCAACAGGTCGGCGAACTCGGAGAAGATCTTGAGGCCGGGGATCTGCAAGGCGAAGAACACCGTCACCAGCAGGATCGCCCCCAGGATCAGGCGGGGCGCGGCGAAGATGGCATTTTCGAGCTGGTGTAGCGCGTGGGTGATTTTGTGTTTCATGGCGGGCCGATTGTTCCTATGGTTTGCTGGTTGCCGGGGCGGCAGCGGTTGCCGCGGTGGGGAGGAACTGCAGCGCACCGGCGCCGCCGGCGATCAACAGTCCCTTGTCGCCCAGGGACAGCGCCGAGCGCAGGAAGGGCGCCGGCCGCCCCTCGATCGGTACCCACTCGCCATTGGTCAGCTTGAGCACCAGCCCGTTGATGCCCATCGCCAGCATCTCTCCCTTGTGCCGCACCAATGCGTACATCGGCGCCGGAACCTTGCTGGGCAGCTTCACCCAGCTGTTGCCGCCGTCCGTCGTACGCAGAATCACCCCCGCCAGTCCCGACACCCAGCCGTTCTTCATGTCGGTAAACAGTGTGGCGTGCGGGAAGAAGTCGTTCGGGATCGGCTTGCCCATCTTCCAGCTCTTGCCACCGTCGTTCGAGGTAAGCAGCATGCCGAACTCGCCGGTGATGATGGCGTTGTCCGCGTCCACGAACTGGATCGACATCAGGATCGCATCCTTGCCGAAGTCCTGCGACTTCCAGCTGGCTCCCTTGTCCGAAGAAGACAGCAGCGTCGTCCGGCTGCCCACCACCCAGTACTGGCCCTTCGCATCGCAGGTGATGGCCAGCGGGTTGGCCTTGGTGGCGAGTTCCTTGGCCTGCCATTTGCTGGCGGTCCCATCCGACAGCCAGACCTTGCGATAGAAGTCCAGCGCCACGAAGCTGCCGTCGGGACAGGTCGTCAGCCCGATCAAGGACGAGGTCCCCGGCATGACCTGCCGGTTCCAGTTCTTGGCATCGTCGCTCGAGGTCGCGATCACCCCGTCGCTGCCCACGGCGGCCAAGACCTTGCCGTTGCTGGCCACCGCTTGAAACTGGTCGGAGCGCTGGATCGGCGATTTCTTCGTCGTCGTCACCGCCTCCATGTTGGCCACCACATTGCAGCCGGCGAGCGCCATGCATAGCGCAAGGCTAGGAAGGACTTTCATATGCGAATTGTCTCCGTCTAGGTACAGCTTTTATTGTTGCTTCGCAGCAGCCTCGTCGCGTGGCGCTTTATCTTGCACCCGTCGGCGGATTCCGCATGTGTACAGAACTTTGTCTGATAATAGTTTGACACAGATCAAAATGGATTGATACAGACACAGCCTGAGGAAATTGTGTTGTAAAACGCCCACGGCAGAGACGGGCAGCGTTGCAGCGGCAAGGACGACGCGAAGCTATACTGCTGCTGCGCACGGGCTGCGTAGCCGTGCCCTGGGGAAGCAATATGCAAAGCAAGAACGGCTACGTGGAATTTGAACTGCTGTCGCGTTGCGCCCTGCTGCAGGGCTTGCCGCCCGAAGTGCCGCTGCACTTGCTGGCCGAGGGCACCAGCAGACGCGTCGAGGCCAAGTTGGTGGTCTTCAGCCGCGGCGACGCCGGCGATGAGATCTATTTCTTGCTGAGCGGCGGCGTCAAGGTCAGTGCCCTGTCCCAGGAGGGCAGGGAGATCGTCTTTGACGTCCTGGTGGCGCCGGATCTGTTCGGCGAGGTGTCGCTGTTCGACGGCCGGCCGCGCACCGGCACAGTCACGACGTTGGTGCCGAGCGCGTTGCTGATCCTGCGCAAGGAACACTTTCTCGATCTGCTCGCCAGCCATCCCGAGGTTGCCCTGCGCCTGCTAAAGACGCTGGCGAGTCGCCTGCGCATGATGGACGCCTTCGTCGAAGACGTGCTCTTCCTCGATGCCGAGGCCAGGCTGGCCAAGCGTGTCATGGCGCTGTCGCGCATCTTCGGCCGAACCGGCAGCAACGGCGAGATCAGGATAGACCTGAAGGTGTCACAGCAGGAAATGGCCAATCTGGTCGGAATCACCAGAGAAAGCGTCAACAAGCATTTTCGCGGTTGGGAAAGATCCGGTTCCATCGGACTCGAAAAGGGTTGCCTGGTGTTGCAGCAGCCGAGCGTGATCGAATCGCTGATCACGGAGGCGGTGTAGCCGGCGACGAACGCAACGTTTCGCTGTGCGATTCTGCGCTGCCCAACACGCGCCCGCTATGCTGTGCAACTCGCGTCGCGCTTTGCCGTGCAACGCGCGCCCACTATGCTGTGCAACGCGCGCCCGCTTTGCTGTGCAACGCGCGCGTGGCCCTTGTGGTGCTCGCGGGCGAGGCCTAAACTGCTCGGACCTGGTCACCGGTCAGGGTCAATCAATCGAAAAAGAACGGAGGTTTGCGATGGTAGACAGCGTATACAAGATCATCGAAGTGGTCGGCACCAGCAGCACTTCGTGGGAGCAGGCGGCGAAGAATGCCGTGGCAGCGGCCGGCATGAGCGTTCGCGATCTGCGTGTCGCCGAGATCACCAAGCTGGATATGACCTTGGGAACGGGCGATGCGGTTGCCTTTAGGGCGCGCGTCAGCCTGTCGTTCCGTTACGAAACGCCAGCGAAAGCCAAGGCGAAGAAGAAGTAGTTGTTCGGGATCGACTGCTGGCTATGGCGGCCGGCAGTCTGTTCTGGAAGCTTTCCAGCGTTGAGGATGGATCGATGAGGGCAATGGAAGAAGTCGAGAAGGAGTTGGTGCATACGCGGCAGATCATTTGCCATGGCTATCGGCGTCAGGACGGCTTGTGGCAGATCGAGGCAAGGGTCTCCGACGAAAAGGGTCAGACCATGACTTTCAATTCGCGGCCGGCGATCCAACCCGGCGAACTGATCCATCACCTGTCGCTGTGCGTCGTCATCGACGACGACTATCTGATTCGCGATGCTCGGGCGCAGACCCTGACGGCGCCGTGGTCGGCCTGCGGTGGCGTGGACGACGACTACCGCAAGCTCATCGGCCTGCGCATCGGCCCTGGTTTTGCCAAAGACGTCAGGGAAGCGCTCGGTGGTCCCTTGGGGTGCACCCACCTGACCGACCTGTTGGTCCAGGTCGGCAACACCTATATGCAGGCGTCCTGGCCGGATCGCGTCGCGCGCCAACGCCTGGTCAGCGCCGATCCGCGCCTCTGGCCCGACGCGCGCACCCTGTCCTTCGTCGACCAATGCCACGCCTGGCGGTCGGATGGCGAAGCGCTGGTCGCCGAGTATCCGGAACTTGCCGCGCAGAGCAAGGTGGCCGCATCTTGACTTCGCCTGGCCCAGGCGGCGTGCGCGCCCATCCGGGCGCGTGAGACCGTGGCTGGAGCCTGGAGTTGCCCGCACGAGGCGGACGGCAAGTGCAACCGGGTCGGTGGCCGCCCCTGCGAGCCGGGCATGAAGGGCTGCGTGCTCCACCGCCGCTATGCCTTTTTCGACGGCGACAAGCTCTATCCGGCGCGCGCGCGCGCCACCGAGCAGAAACCCGAGGTTTTAGGCGCTACGCCCGAACCGCCGACAGCAGACGCTTGAAGCGAGGTGATTGCGCACAGAGATCGCCGACCAGAGATCCGTGCGGGTTCTGGCAACAGGGCTTTTGGTGTGTCGATTATGCTCATATTCATATCAGATATCGTGGCTATCCTCTTGTCTTGGAAAGCCTTACTTTAGTTATGTAACCTTGTTAATAGTATAACTTTAGCCATATTGCATTGCGCTTTTCCTGCGCTTACGATGCCCTTGCGTTGTAGACTACTGGGGGGCAGACATGGGTACCAACAGCAATGCGGGCGAGGTGCTTCGGGCGCAGGCGAGCGACATGGCGGCGGCCTCGACGCGACTGCTGCAACTGGCCGATGAACTCGATCCGCCGACCGATGAGGAGCTGATCGATCGCGAAATTCGCGCCGATGACGACGCGATGTGGACCCTGTTCATTCGTGTCTATCATCTGGTGCTGGCCAAGCCCGGCGTCACCACCGCCAAGATCTCTTCCTGCATGGGCTTGCCGGGCAACTACCCGACGCAGAACTGCCATCACTTCACGGCGCAGATTCTCGACTGGCTGGTGACGCAAGGGCTGGTCTACCGCAGTTCCAACAAGAAGCCCTACGAGTGGATGGCAAATCCGGTACCGCGGAAGAACCAGAACCTGCGCCTGGTCAAAGGCTAAGGCCAGCGCTCAAGCCGAGCG
The DNA here is from genome assembly GCA_023258955.1 of Sterolibacterium sp. Lineage (GTDB taxonomy): Bacteria > Pseudomonadota > Gammaproteobacteria > Burkholderiales > Rhodocyclaceae > CAIYYX01. Next base: position 1,299 of record JAHFRE010000198.1, on the reverse strand, counting down.
CTGGCGCTTGTTTCTGGCTTGCTTCTTCAGGCTATCGTAGAGTTCCCGCTGATCGGCTTTCAGGTATTCGAGAACCTCGTAGTCCTCGCGCTTCACCCGCCCGACGTCGATCCCTTCGAGGTGCACCAGGCGCAGCAGTTGCCTGACCGCCTGCGGCATGACGCGACCGCTCTCATAGCGTGAGCCACCACTCTGGGTGACACCGATCCGGGACCAAAACTGATGCTGGTTCAATCCCAGCCTGCGGCGAATCTGGCGTACGTCGATCTTGTCCATCGCATTCCCTCCACGCGGCGCCGTACAGGGCGGCAGTGGCCCCGATTGGAGTCCCGAGGCGACATCGCCAATCATATAGCATATGCGGGAAACATACAACGAAGCTTGGCGCCAGCGCCGATACAGCGGCGCAGCTACGGCAAGATCAGCGTGAAGCGCGCGCCACCGCCCGCCAGACCGTCGTTGGCCAGCTCGAGCTGGCCGTGGCGGCCAGCCGGGGTGGCGTGGCGCGCGGCGATCAACCGCGCGAAGGTCAAGCCGAGGCCGCTGCTGCCGCTGGACATCTCCAGCGCCGCGGCGGCGCGCAAGACCTGATCGGGATAGCCAGGGCCGTCGTCCTCGACGTCGAAACGCACACCGCCGCCCGCGGCTGCGGCGAATCTCAGCAGGACCTGGCTGCGGGCGCGGCGCAAGGCGTTGCGCAGCGCATCGAGCAGGGCGAACTTCACCAGGTAGGCGTCGAAGGCCCAGGTGCCGATGGCTGCGGTGGCCGCAAAGTCGGTGCGTATGGCCAGCTCGCCGGCCAATCTCGGGTCGCCGTCGTCGCGCGCTGCCGGCCGTGATTGGTTCAGTTCGCTGAGCACGTCGGCCAGGAAATCATCGACGAAGTGATCCTCAACCGCCAAGCGCAAGCTGCCCTCGCCGGCACGGTAGAGCGCCAAGAGTTCGACCAGTTGTCCGGACAGCGTCGAGGCGATCGCGGCAGCTCGAGTCAACGCTGCCGAGGGGGTGGTGGTGCACGCCGCGTAGTCGCGCTGCGCCTCGACGATCCAGACGCCCAACGCCGACAGCTCGTTCTTGGCGTCGTGGATGGCCGCGGCAACCAGATCGTCCATCTCAAAAATCCAACGGCGGCGCTGCCGCCGGCGCCACGCGCTTGTAGAACTCTGCGGCGCCGGCCAACTTGGGGTGCTCGGCGTTGGCTTGGTAGGCTTGCGACAGGTAGCGGTGCGCCTGCGTCACCAACTGCAGATCCATGCCCTTGAGCTGCACCCGCATCAGCAGCGCCTGCGCCGCGTTGAT
>JAHFRE010000031.1 GCA_023258955.1 Sterolibacterium sp. | reverse complement strand
CGCCTGACCAAGCGCTGCCTGGTGCTGGAGCGGGGCACGGTGGTGCACAGCGCCGACAGCGCGGCGCAGCTCGACGACCTGGCGCAACTCGAAAGATGGGTGGGCATCAGACTGCACTGAGTGCAGCCCTGAGGGCTGCACCGAGGATGGCACTGGGGACCGCGCCGACACCCGCATCGAATGAACACCGCAACCCGCGATAAGCTCTGGCTGGCGGCCAGTCCCAGCCTGTTCGTCCTGCTCTGGAGCAGCGGCTTCATCGGCGCCAAGTACGGCCTGCCCTACATCGAGCCGCTGACCTTTTTGCTGCTGCGCTTCGTCTGCGTCATCGGCTTGCTCCTGCTCGTGGCTGTCGCGCTGCGCCGTCCCTGGCCGCATACGCCGGCGCGCTGGGGCCACATCGCGGTCGCCGGCGCCCTGATCCACGCCGGCTATCTGTCCGGTGTCTTCGTCGCCATCCACCTCGGCATGCCGGCCGGCATCGTCGCCGTCATCGTCGGCATCCAGCCGCTGCTCACCGCCTTCATCAGCGCCCGCCTGCTCGGCGAACGGCTGGCACGCCGGCAGTGGTTCGGTCTGGTGCTCGGCTTCGCCGGAGTGGTGCTGGTGGTCCTGGACAAGCAGGGACTGTCCGGGGCCAGCGGCGCCGGCGTTGGCTTTGCCATCCTCGCCCTGTTCAGCATCACCCTGGGCACGGTCTACCAGAAGCGCCACTGCGCCGAACTGGACATCTGGACCGGCTCGGCGATCCAGTTCGCCGCCTCGGCCCTGGTGCTGCTGCCCTTCACCCTGGCGTTCGAGACCCGGGTCATCCGCTGGAGCGGCGACTTCGTCTTCGCCCTGCTGTGGCTGATCTTCGTGCTCTCGCTCGGCGCCATCTCGCTGCTCCACCTGCTGATCCGCCGCGGCGCCGCGACCCGGGTGTCGGCGATGTTCTATCTGGTGCCACCGATGACGGCCCTGCTCGCCTTCATGGTTTTCGGCGAACGCCTGGGGCTGTCGGCGATCGCCGGCATGGCCTTGGCCGCCGCCGGCGTGGCGATCGTGGTGCGGCCGGTCAAGCCTTGAAATGATCGAGGTGGTGGCGGTCATCGACTTCGAGACGACGGGAATGTCGCCGGCCCAGGGTGATCGCGCCACCGAGATCGCCGCGGTGCTGCTGCAAGGCGGCAGGATTGTCGATCGCTACCAGAGTCTGATGAACGCCGGGGTGCGCATTCCGAGCTTCATCACCCAACTCACCGGCATCTCCGATGCGATGGTGCGCCAGGCACCGGCCGCCGCCGAGGTGATGCGCGAGGTCGCCGATTTCGTCGGCGAACATCCGCTGGTCGCCCACAACGCGGCGTTCGACAGCAGGTTCTGGGACGCCGAGCTCGGGCGCATCCGCCGCCGACGCCGCCAGGAGTTCGCCTGCTCGATGCTCGTCGCCCGCCGGCTGCTGCCGCAGGCGCCGAGCCACAAACTGGGCGTGCTGATCGAATTTGCCCAGCTACCGGTCGCCGGTCGCGCCCACCGCGCCCTGGCCGACGCCGAGATGGCCGCGACCCTGCTGGTCCACATGGAAGAGGAACTGCGCAGTCGCTACAGGCTCGCCGAGGTGTCGCACGAGCTGCTGCGCGCCATCCAGAAGACACCCAAACACCAATTGCAGGTCTGCGTGGACCGCTTCCGACGCTCGCAGCCGACAGCTGTCGACTAGGCGGCTGGGCCGGCGCGCCTGGCGTAAATCTTGCCCGTGTTGAGCCTCAATCGCCGTGACATAATGATCGACGTAAAGTCGCGCTTGGACGAAACAGCGCTGCGCGACTTGGGAATCAGGCTGTGGTGACGGTGATCCGTGCCTGAGCAGCGCCGGTTCAAATACTCTATGAAGAAGCGCAACGAATTCTTGGTGTTTGGCGCCCCGACCATCGAACGGCCGGAGATCGACGAAGTCTCGGCCGTGATGGAATCGGGCTGGCTGGGAACCGGGCCCAGGGTGGCCCGATTCGAGCAGGACTTCTCTGCCTACAAAGGGGTCGAACACGCAGCGGCGCTCAATTCCTGCAGCGCCGCGCTGCACCTCGCCATACTCGCCGCGGGCATCGAGCCCGGTGACGAAGTCATCACCACACCGATGACCTTTTGTGCCACCGCCAACGCCATCGTTCACGCGGGCGGTGTGCCGGTGCTGGCAGATGTCGATCCAGCGACCATGAACATCGATCCGGCGCAGGTCAGGCGCAAGATCACGGCGCGCACCCGCGCCATCCTGCCGGTTCATTTTGCCGGTCGCGCTTGCGACATGGATGCCCTGTGCGCCATCGCCGCCGAGCACGGACTGAAGCTCATCGAGGACTGCGCCCACGCCATCGAAACCGAATACCGGGGCAAGAAGGCGGGCACCATCGGCGACTTCGGCTGCTTCAGTTTCTACGTGACCAAGAACATCGTCACCGGCGAAGGCGGCATGGTTCTCGCGCGCCACGAAGAGGATATCGCCCGCATCAAGGTGCTGGGCCTGCACGGCATGAGCAAGGACGCCTGGAAGCGCTTCAGCGACGCGGGCTACAAGCACTACCATGTGGTCGATTGTGGCTTCAAGTACAACATGATGGATTTGCAGGCTGCCATCGGCATTCACCAACTCAAACGCGTCGAGCCCTATTGGCGCCGGCGCAGCGAGATTTGGCAACGCTACATGGAAGCGTTCGCCGACCTGCCGGTGGGCTTGCCTGCACCCGTGGAAGCCAATACCCGCCACGCCTACCACCTGTTCACCCTCCTGGTCGATCGGGACAGCGCCGGCCTCGCGCGGGACGAGTTCCTCGACCGCATGACCGCGGTCGGCATCGGCGTCGGGGTGCACTACTTGAGCTTGACCGAACATCCCTATTACCAGCAAACCTTCGCCTGGCGCCCCGAGGACTACCCGAACGCCACACGCATCGGGCGGCAGACGGTGAGCCTGCCGCTGTCGCCGAAGCTTGCCGATGACGATGTCGCTCGCGTCATAGAGGCGGTGAGAGGCTGCCTGGTCAAGCGCAGGGGGAGCTCGTGAAGGTCTTCCCGCTGACCATGAGTTTCAAAGGTACACGCGACTATCTGCAAGGGGCCGACATCTTCAATGCAATGACCCAAGCGCTGGCAGCGGCGCTGCCCATCGACGCGCAAGGGGCGACAGCGGTCTTTCTCGCCATCCACGCGCTCGCGCATCGCCAATGCGACCTGCAGCTCAGCGAGAACGGCGATGATCCGCACGCCAGACCTGAGGAGGCCTTGGTGGCCCAGTTCGGCATGCTGTGCCGAGGCCAGGAGGTGCGCGCCTGGTTGACCGAGAGCGAACGGCCGGTGAGCTCGCGCCTGCCCTATCGCGAGGAAACGATAGCGGCCGCAACCGCGCTGCGGGACAAGATCATCGTCCATGTCGGGGATAGTCCCTACACGCCTGCCGAGGTCTTGGTGGCGATGACCAAGCTGCTGCACTCGGCACTGTTGCCGCTCCCGGCGGGACGTTGGATTCTCAGCAAGCTCGAGCTCGCCGCCCTGCCCCTGCCGCCAGCGGTGGATGGCGTGCAGGTCGAACTGCTGCACAATCTGAACAACCGCCTGACCAAATCCGCCATAACGATGAAAGGGGCAGCGTTGGGGTACATATTCTTTTCGCGGGTGCCGGCATGATCGGCATCGCGGATATCGCCGCCTACATCCCCGCGGGCTCCGAATCCAATTTCGACAAGAAGGATGACTTCGAGATCGACGACGCGTTCATCCGCGACAAGCTGGGCATCGAACGCGTTTCGCGCAAAGGGGCCGATGAAGAGACGTCCGACCTTTGCGTTCGGGCCTTCCTCGCCTTGCAGCAGCGATCGCCGGTGGATATCGGTGTGGTCGACTGCCTGGTCGTATGCACCCAAAATCCGGATGGCTTCGGCATACCCCACACCTCGGCCGTGGTGCACGGCAAGCTCGCTGCGCGCGACGCCTGCGCCGCCTTCGACATCGGACTGGGCTGCTCCGGCTACGTCTATGCGCTGTCGGTGGTCAGCGCCTTCATGGCGGCCAACGGCCTCAAGAACGGTCTGCTGTTTACCGCCGACCCCTATTCGAAGATCATCGACGCGGCGGACAAGAACACGGTGCTGCTGTTCGGCGATGGCGCAACGGTGACCCTGCTGCAGGAAGTGGGGGCTGGCGCGCGCTGGCTGCCGCGCAGGTTTCTCTTTGCCACCCGCGGTGCGCAGGGCGAGGCCATCAACAACCGCTCCGGCCGGCTGCAGATGAACGGCCGCGCGGTGTTCAATTTTTCTGCCACCCTCGTGCCGGAGCAAATCCGCGCCCTGCTCGCGGCTGAAGACCTGCCCCTGGCCGCGGTCGACCGCTTCCTCCTGCACCAAGGCAGCAAATTCATCGTCGATACGCTGACCGCGAGGCTCGGCTTGGCGCCAGAGAAAGTGCCGATCCGCCTGGCGCAACACGGCAACACCATCTCCTCGTCGATTCCCTTGCTGCTGCAGGATTTGCTGGCCGACACCCGGCTGGGGACGCTGGTACTATGCGGTTTCGGCGTCGGTCTGTCGTGGGCGAGCGCGATATTGCGGCGCGTTTGAAAACTATCAGCGAGGAAGGCATGGATCCCTTGAGGAACGAAGTCGCGGACTTGGTGCAGCAAACCTGCAAGATTCCGCCGATCGCAGCCGCCGACTATGGCAAGCCATTGAAGGCGATGGGGATCGACTCGCTGGACGCTGCGAGCATCTTTCTCGCTGTCATGGAGCGTTACGGCGTCGCGGTAGCCGATGAACAGATCGAACTGCTGAATTGCGTAGACAAGATCGCCGACCACATCGCATCCCAGCGTCCATAGCGTCAAGATGCGCTGGCGCGAACTTTGCCGCTTGCTCTTCTCCTTGCCAGCCGCACTGGCGCTCGCCATCGTCGTCTACCTGCCGGGCGAGGCCGGCGTCCTGTTGCGACGCGCCTACTACCGCTGGCGCTTCAAGGCCTGCGGCGAGAATCTGCGCGTCCTGCCCGGGGTGCACATCACGGGGCATCGCCTGATCGAGGTCGGCGACGACGTCACGATCCGCGAGAACGCCATCATCAACACCAGCGTCCCACCCGCCGATGAACAGCGCGAACTGCGCTGGGTTGGGGCGAGAGGGCGTATCGACCGTGGTGTCGTGCGCATCGGTAGCCACAGCCGCATCGCGTTCGGTGCCCTCATCCTCGGCTACGGCGGCGTCATCATCGGCGAGAAGTGCGGCATCGGCCCGGGCGCCATCCTGCTCTCCGAGACCTTCCATCACAGCGGCAGCGATCGCAGCCGCATCTACAAATACTCGCAGGGTGCCGCTGCGGAAGAGCAGTGCGTCGCCCAAGGCACGGTCGAATTGCAGGACGGTGCCGGCATCGCCTCGCACGCCCTGGTGTTGCCCGGCGCGCTGATCGGCCGTGACGCCTGGGTCTCACCCAACAGCGTCGTTCGCCCCGGGGGCAATGTCCCCGCCATGGCGGTGGTCAAGGGCGATCCCGCTGTGCCGGTATTTCGCCGTGGCCTCGCCGAGTGAGTAGTGGCAGCGCTGCGGGCAGGGTTGCCATGCGCAACTACATGCGCGGCAGGCGCCTCTCCGACCCAGCCTATTTCGTCATCCGTCATGCAGCCGGCCTGATACGCGCCGAGGCCGAGCGCCACTTCGCCGGCCGACTGCTCGACATCGGCTGTGGCAACAAGTCCAAGCAGCGCCTGCTCGGCGATCTCGTCGCCGAATACGTCGGGCTGGACCACACGGATACGCTCCACGATCTGGGCCAGGCGGACCTGATCGGTACCGCCTACGCCATCCCGGTCGCCGATGCTAGTTTCGACGCGATCCTGTGCACGGCGGTGTTGGAGCATCTCGAAGAGCCGCGCGCAGCCCTGTTGGAGAGCGCCAGGGTGTTGAAGCCCGGCGGCTACGCGATCTATACCGCCCCCCTCTATTGGCACCTGCACGAAGAGCCGCGCGACTTCTTCCGCTACACTCGCTACGGCCTGCAGCATCTGTTCACCAACGCGGGCTGGGAGGTGATAAACATCACCGCCATGTCCGGCTTCTGGGGTAGCTTTCTCACCGAGTTCAGCTATTACCTCGCCCGCTACGCCAAGGGTCCGCTGGCCTATCTGCTGGCCGCGCCGATCGCGCTCAACAACCTCGCCGCCTTCTGCCTCGATCGCGGCCTGCTGCGCGACGAGCGCTTCACCTGGATGTATCTGTTGCTGGTGCGCAAGAAGCCGGCGTGAGCGCGAAGACGTCATCGGTCCCGGCAACCTCCGCCCAGCTGCGCGCGCAATTGCGCGCGCAGCTCGCCTTGCAGCGCGAGCGGCTATTCGGCCGGGTCGCCGCGACTTGGATCGCCTACGCCGAAGACTATTTTTGGGATGAAGCGCAGCAGGAGTTCAGGCTCGCCGACTTGCGCCGCCACGGTTGCTTGCCGCGGCGGGACAAAGTGTTGGATCTTGCCGCCGGCTGCGGCCAATTTCTGCTGCTGGCGCTGCGCCAAGGCTATGATTGCTGGGGCTTGGAACCGGAGGCGTGGAAGATCGAATTCGTCAGGCAGAAGATGGACCTCGGCGGTCTATCAGCCGAACACGCCGCGCGGATCGTCGCTGGCGTCGGCGAGCGCCTGCCTTTCGACGACAGCAGCTTCGATTGCGTCACCAGCTTCCAGACGCTCGAGCACGTCCAGGATCCGCGCCAGGTGCTCGCCGAAATGGTCCGCGTGACGCGACCGGGCGGTGGCATCCATCTGCGCTGCCCGGACTATCGCAGCTGCTTCGAGGCGCACTACCAGCTGCCCTGGCTGCCCCTGATGCCCAGACCCTTGGCGCGCGCCTATCTGCGCCTGCTGGGTCGGCCGCTGCTCGGTTTGGACAGCATCCGCTACGTGACCCGACCGCGAATCCTGGCCTGGTTGGCGGAACTCGCAGGCGATCGCATCGAGCTGGTGGTATCCGACGAGAACCGCGCCCGCTTCATCGACATCCTGCGCCGCCGCGGCCTGCCCTCGCTGCCGGGCGCTTATCCGCTGTGGCGTCTGTTGAAGACCGTCATTCATCTCTTCCGGCGCGAGAACGATGTCAATCTGTTCATCCGCGTGGCAGCAAAGCGCTCATGAGTCTGACCAGGCGCGCCTACGCCGGTGCCAAATGGCTGAGCCTGTCGAGCTTGTTCGGCAACGGCCTGCAGTTGCTGCAGCTGGTCGTCTTGGCGCGATTGCTGCCAGCCGAAGACTTCGGTTTGATGGCGATGGCCAGCGTGGTCATCGGTCTGGTTCAGTCCTACGCCGACATGGGTATGGGCAATGTCGTCATCCACCGTCAGGATGCGACCGAGCGCCAGCTTTCCAGCCTCTATTGGCTCAACGTCCTGATCGGGATCGCGGCGTTTTGCCTGGCCCAGATGGCAGCCCCCTGGCTCGCCGAACTCTGGCACACGCCGGCCCTGATCGGCGTGCTGCGCTGGAGCGCCGTGATCTTTCTGCTCGAACCGCTCGGCCAGCAGCTGCGCCTGCGCCTGGAGAAGCACCTGTATTTCGGCAAGCTGGCGGCGATCGAGAGCGCCGCCAGCTTGGTCGCGTTCGCCGTGGCGCTGGCCTGCGCCTGGCGCGGCGACGGTGTCTATGCCCTGGTGTGGGGACAGCTGGCCGGGGTCGCCGGCAAGGCGGTCTGCCTGCTCGTCGCCGGCGGCGACCGGCCGACCCTGTGCCTGGATCTGGGCGAAATTCGTGGCTTCCTGCGCTTCGGCCTCTACCAGATGGGCGAGCGCAGCATCAATTTCCTCGGCTCCAATCTCGACAAGCTGCTGCTCGGATCCCTGCTGGGCATGCAGGTGCTCGGTTACTACAATGTCGCCTATCAGCTCATGTCCAAGCCCTATCAGGTATTCAACCCCATCCTGACGCGCGTCGCTTTTCCGGTGTTCGCCCGGATGCAGGATGAGGAGGCGCGCCTGCGCCGAGGCTTCCTGCAACTGATCAGCCTCGTCGCCCTGGTCATGTTCCCGGTCTATGCACTGCTGATCGCGCTCGCCGACCCGCTCCTCGACCTCCTGCTCGGCAGCGCCTGGCAACCCGCCGTCGGCACGTTTCAGGTTCTCGCCCTGCTGGGTTTCTTCTACAGCCTGGGCAACCCCTTGGGCAGCCTGTTGCTGGCCAAGGGGCGCACCGACATCAGTTTCTTCCTCAACTGCCTGATGATCGGCCTCTATCTGCCGGCGATATTGCTCGGCGCGCGATACGGCGGTCTGGGGGTCGCCTGGAGCCTGGTCGCGGCGACCGCGATCGGACTCTTCCCGGTCGGCTTCTTGGTGCGCTACCGTTTGGTCGGCATGCGCCCCGGCGAATACCTGGCGGCGTTTGCGCCGATGGCCGCCAGCGCCGCCGTCGTCGCCTGCCTGGCCCATTTCCTGGATGGGCGCTGGCAGGCGCCGGGCAATGGCCCGCTCAGGCTGGTCGTGCTGACCACGGCAGCGGGCCTGGCCTATCTGGCGCTGGTCTATCGATTCAAGAAAGACGAATGGAGAACGCTGTGGGCCGCTCTGCGTTGACCCGGAGGGAGCGCTGAGATGTGCGGTATCGCCGGCTATTTCTGCGGCCGCAGCGTCTGTCGCGATCATGCGCAGATCCTGGCGATGACGCGCAGCATCGCCCACCGCGGCCCTGACGACGAGGGCTATCTGCTGGCGCAAACCGAGAGCGGCCGCTGCTTCGACTACTGCGGCGAAGACAGCGATGCGCGGGTGCGGGCGCAGATGGCCCCGCTGCGCAGCAGCGCCGACGCGCACAACCTGGCGCTGGCGCAGCGCCGTTTCGCCATCGTCGACCCCAGTCCGGCGGGCCACCAGCCGATGTGGGACCGCGAGCGGCAGGTATGCGTCAGCTTCAATGGCGAAATCTACAACTACCGTGAGTTGGCGAGCGAGCTCGCCGCGCTCGGGCGGCGCTGCGAAGGCAACTCGGACACCGAGGTGCTGCTCGCCGCCTATCTCGAATGGGGCTGCGCCGCACTGGCCAAGTTCAACGGCCCGCTGGCGCTGGCCCTGTTCGACCGTCGGCGCGGCGCATTGCTGCTGGCGCGCGACCGCTTTGGCAAGTCGCCGCTCTACTACGCCCGTCACGCCGGAAAGCTGCTGTGGGCTTCGGAGATCAAGGCCATCCAGGCGGCCTGCCCGGAGCACTGCTTCCCGGTGCGCGCGCAGGCGGTGGACGACTACCTGGTGCATGGCTGGCGCGACCTCGACGGCACCTTCTGGGAGGGCGTCCACGATTTTCCGCCGGCGAGCTTTGCCTGGGTCGACCAGGATCTGTCGGTGACGGCCGAGGCTTACTGGCGCCTGCCGCAGCCGGCAGCGCCGCTATCGCTCGCCGCGGACGAGGCCGCCGCGCGCCTGCGCGAACTGCTCGCCGATGCCGTCCGGCTGCGGCTGCGCAGCGACGTGCCGATCGCCTTCGAATTGAGCGGCGGCATGGATTCCTCCGCCCTGGTCGCGCTGGCGGCGAACGGCCTGAGCGACCGCATGAGCACCTACACGGTGAAAAGCGGCGAGGGCGAGCAGGACGAAGAGCCCTACGCCAGGCTGGTCGCGCAGCGCTATCGGGCACAGGTCGACTACCACGTGCTGAGGCCGGCGCCGCAGGATTTCTGGTCCGATGCCGACGCTTTCTTTTTGACCGAGGAAGAGCCTTTTCACTCGCCCAATCTCCACGCCCTGCAACTGCAGCGCCGCGCTATACGCGCGACCGGTACCAAGGTGGTGATCGGCGGGGCGGCGGGAGACGAAGCGCTGGCCGGCTACGCCACGGAATATCTTCTGCCCTATCTGCGCCATCTGCTTGGCCGCGGCCAGTGGCGCCGTTTCTGGCAGGAAGCGCGCATGAACAGTGAAATCGGGCTCGCCTCCTTGCTGCGCCGCGCGGTCCAGGACGGACTATCCACCCTGATCGGCGAACCGGCCGCGGGGATCAACCTGCGACGCGCGCTCGGCCCGGCTTACCGCGCCCCGAGCGGGACGATGGCGCGCGGCAACAAGGCGCAGGACTTCGCCGGCAGGATGCGCGACAATCTCGGCCGCTTCATGATGAACTACTGGCTGCGCTCGGGAAACAAGACCAGCTTCGCCATTCCGGTCGAAGCGCGCGCCCCGTTTCTCGACTATCGGCTGGTGGAATTCGCCCTGTCCCTGCCGCCGCACTACCTGATTCGCGACGGCTGGCAGAAATGGCTGCTGCGCAAGGCGATGCAAGAGCAGCTGCCGCAGGAGGTCGTCTGGCGCCGGCGCAAGCAGGGTTTTCCCTTCCCGCACAGCGCCTGGCTGCTGCAGTCCAAGCACATCGTCGCGCGGTTGCTGACCGACGGTTCCTGCCCCTATGTCGATCTGCGGCAGCTGCTGCGCCGCTACGACGCGCTGGCGCTGAACCACCCGTTGCCGCTGTGGCGGCTCGTCTGCCTCTGCCTGTGGTGGCAACGCCTGGTCGAGGGGCGATCGATCGACCCGCAGCCATGAAACGACTCGCCGTCCTCCACAGCTGCCCGGTCTGGCTGCCGCAGACCCAGACCTGGTTGTACAACCAGGTGCGGGCGCTGCCTGAGGAGATCGAGTCCCGGGTCGCCTGCCTGCGCGCCGAGAATCTCGACCAGTTTCCCCAGCCTCGGCTGCAACGCTTCTTCGGCGGCTCCCGCTGGGCCTACCGCGCCGAGGCGCTGCTTCGCCGCATCGGTCTGCCGCTGCAACCGTTCTGGCTCGCGCGCATCGCACGTCAGCACAAGGTCAGCCTGCTGCATTCTCACTTCGGCAACATGGGCTGGCTCAACCTGCCGGTCGCCCGCCGCCTGGGCCTCGCGCACGTCGTGACTTTCTACGGTCTCGATGTGGACTTCCTGCCACAACAGGATGGTCGCTGGCACGAACGCTACCGTCGGCTGTTCGCGGCGGCGGACGCCGTACTCTGCGAGGGGCCGCACATGGCTTCGCGCATCGTCGCCCGCGGCTGTCCGCAGGCCAAGGTCCACGTGCACCACTTGGGCGTGGACCTCGCCGCCCTGCCCTTCCGGCCGCGCGTCCGGCAGCCGGGGCAGCCGCTGCGCGTCCTGATCGCCGGCGCCTTCCGCGAAAAGAAGGGCATCCCCGCTGCGCTCGAGGCGCTCGGCCGGCTGCAGCACGAAGTCGAGCTCGAAGTCAGCCTGATCGGCGATGCCGGCACGGAACAGCGCGAAGGCGAGGAGAAGCGCCGCATCCTCGAGGTCATCGAGCGCCACCGCCTTGGGTCGCGGCTGCGCCTGCTCGGCTTCCAGAGCCACGCGCGCCTGCTCGAGGAAGCCTACCAGCATCACATCTTTCTTTCCCCGAGCATCCACGCCGCCGATGGCGACAGCGAGGGCGGCGCGCCGGTCGCCATCATCGAGATGGCGGCGACCGGCATGCCCGTGGTGAGCACCACCCACTGCGACATACCGGAGGTCATCGCCGACCAGCGCTCCGGCCTCCTGGCGGCAGAGGGCGACGTGTCCGGCCTGGTCGAACGCCTGCGCTGGCTCGCGGCCCACCCCGACCAGTGGCAAGGGCTGGCGTTGGCCGCCAGGCGGCACTTCGAGGCGGAATTCGACATGGCCGAACAAGGCAGAAGGCTGGCCCGGCTCTATCACCAGTTGGTGGAACAACGTGGCTGAACCGCGGAAGATCCTGATCGTCGCCCCCTATTGGCGCGACCCGCAGCATCTGGGAAGCGTGCGCGTCGAGCGCTTCCTGCGCTGGCTGGGCGCAACCGGGGTGCAATTGGTGATCGTCGCCGGCGGCGAGGACGGAGTGCGGCGCGACGAACCCTGGGGCACTTTGCTGACGGTAGCCGATCCGCTGCGCATCTATCGCGAACCAGCGCCAGCGGCAGCCACAGGGAGGCCACGCAGCCGTCTGCTGCGCTGGCTGGCCTACGCTGTGCTGAGCCCCGATCCGGGCATCCTTTGGGCGCGGCGCGCCTGCAAGCACCCGCTGCTGCTCGAGCACTGTCGGGGCGTCGATCTGGTGCTGGCGTCGGGATTTCCGGATTCGGTGCATGTCGCTGCGGCCCACCTCGCTGAACGCTGCAACGCACGTCTGGTGGTCGATCTGCGCGACGGCTGGCTCGACGAACCGATGAAGCCCCTGCTGCGCCATTCGCCGCTGCGCAGATGGCGTGAAGGCCGCGTCGAACGGCGCATCCTGCGCCAGGCCGCCGCCATATTCGTCACCTCCAATCCCTGGCGGCGACTGTTGGTCGAACGGCTGCCGTTCACCGCAGAAAAGACCCGGGTGCTGACCAACGCCTACCCTGCCGGCTGCACGCCCGACCTTGCGCCGGCGAGCCCGCAACGCCCGCAACAGCGGCCGCTGACCCTGCTCTACGCCGGCCGGATCTACACTTCCCGCGCCGAGAGACGCATCGAACAGCTGCTGGCCCCGCTCCTCGCCGGGCTGCGGACGGGGGCGGCGGTGCGCCGCCTGCTCTTCGTCGGCAATCTCGGCCAGCCCGAGCTGGACGAGCTGGCAAGCTGGCAACCGGCCTTCGCCGAGTTCGGCTGCGAGATCGCCAGCCGCGCCGCAGTCCCGCGCGCCGCGGCGCTGGAGCTGATGCGACAAGCCGATGGACTGCTGCTGCTCTCCTCTTCCCACGCCTCGATTCCGGCCAAGCTGTTCGACTACCTCTGCGCCGGCCGTCCCATCCTGGCGCTGTGCCCTGCGTCGAGCGCGGTCGCGGAACTGGCGCCGCAGCTGCGTCAGATGTTCTGCCTCGATTACAGCAGCGCGCAGGCCGCGCCGGGCATCGCGGCGTTCATCGCGGCTTGCCGCGACGGCTGTCCCGGCGATCTTCCGGCGCGATTCGACGAGGCGCAGCTCAAGCCGATCTTCCTGGCTGGCCTGGGTTTCAAATCGTGAGGGCTTTGCTGCGCCGCTGCCTGGCTGTCTGGCGCAAACTGCGCTACGCCGGCGACGCCCACCAGTGCCCGGTTTGCGGCAGCCGCCTGCGGCGCTTCCTGCCGATGGGCACGCGCCCGGCGGCGCGCTGCCCGGTTTGCGGCTCGCTCGAGCGCCATCGCCTGATCTGGCTCTACTGCCGCGAGCGGAGCGACCTGTTCGACGGTCGCGGCAAGCGCCTATTGCACATCGCGCCCGAACCCTGCCTCAGCGCTGCCTTGCGCAGGATCCGCGCGCTGGACTATCTGGGGGCCGACCTGGAGCGCCGCCACGCCACGGTAAAGATGGACGTCACCTCGATCCAGTTCAGCGACGCCGTCTTCGATGTCATCCTCTGCAACCACGTGCTGGAGCACGTGCAGGAAGATCGCAAGGCGATGCGCGAGTTGCTGCGCGTGCTCAAGCCTGGCGGCTGGGCGATCATGCAGGTTCCGATCGTCGACGCGCCGACCCAGGAGGACGCGCGGGTCACCAGCGCCGCCGAGCGGACCCGGCTCTACGGCCAGCACGACCACGTGCGGCAATACGGCCGGGACTACGCCGATCGCCTGCGCGGCGCCGGGTTTCTGCTCACGGTCGACGCCTACGCCGCGGGACTCGCGCCCGACGCACGCGCACGCTTCGGCATACTGGCCGACGAAGCGATCTACTTCTGCGTGCGCCCGGCCTGACTCAGCGGATTTCCGGTATCCCGTGGCGCCAGAGCAGCCGCAGCTTGTGCGGCAGCCAGTCGAAGACGCCGAAAAATTCGCCGCGCCCGCAGCGACGCTTGCCCTGAGCTTCGCTGCGCAGCGCACACAGCCGCCGCCTTTGCCGCCACAGCGAAATCAGGCAACCCAGGTAGATGCGCCGGAACAAGCCGAGATCCCGCTTGAGCGCCGCCAGCGCCAGCCCTTCGAGCAGCAGCAGGAGCAGATGCAGCGGCAACAGCAGCTGGAAGAAGGGCGCCGGATAGGTCAGGCACATGACGTAGCTCTTGTTGCGTTCGCTCAGCACGCGGCGCGCCGCCTTGGTCGCCAAGCGCCCCGCCACCACCTTGCCCCCGCCCAGGCTCGTGCCGACCCAGTGTCTGAATCCGGAGACCGGCAGGGCGAGCACGGAATAGCCGCGCAGTCTGGCCAGCAGGCACAGCAGCATGTCCTCGGCCAGAGAGCCGAACCATTCTGGAAACCCGCCCAATTCCCGCCACAGGCTGCTGGGGAGCCAGAAACAGGCGCCGATCACCAAGCCGACCTCCTGTTCGGTGTTTGAGAAGCTGGGAATGGGGTTGAGGAAGGGATCGAGGCGGCTGCCGATGTCGATCAATTCGCCATCGGCGGCGTTGTATTGCGGCAAGCCGAGTATGGCCGGCTGGTTCAGCGCCACAGCGCGCCGGTGCAGCGTGCCCAGCGCATCGGGCAGAAGGCTCGCATCGTTGTTGAGCAGCAGCAGGAACTCGCCCTGCGCTTGCGCCGCCATGCGATTGTTGGCGATGCAGAAGCCGACGTTGTCGCGGCTCTCGATCAACACCACCTGCGGATAGCGCTGGCGGATGAAATCGACCGATCCGTCGCTCGAAGCGTCGTCGTGGACGATGATCTCGACTTCGAAATCGCAGTCCTGCACCAGCACCGAGTCGATGCACTCGGCGATCAGCCCGATGCCGTTGTAGTTGGCGATCAGCACCGAGCAGAGCGGCGGCGGCGAATTCATGGTCATCGCACGCCGCGCCGCAATGGTGTCAGGGACCCACGATCGGCCGACGCGCCGCTGCCAGCGCCAAGATCAATGACCACAGAGCGCATCGAAGCAGGTCCGCGCAACCGCGCCAAGCTCGAATCTTGCGGCCGCCAGCCGGGTGTTGTCGCCCTGGCTTGCTGCCGCGCCGAGCGCCTGCGGCGTCAGCAATCGCACATAGCTTTCCGGCGCGATGCGATCGGCCACCAGGCCGACCCGAAATTCGGCTATCAGGGCGGGCAGATCGCCGGCGGGGGTGGCGATCACCGGTTTGCCCGCCTGCATCGCGTCGGAAAATATGACCGGGATGCTCTCGATGCGCGAGGGGATCAGGACCATGTCTGCCCAGTCGAGCATTTCTCGCGCTTCCTCCCGGTTCTTGTAGCCCTCGAGGAAGACCGGCAAGCCCTTCGCTGCCAAGCCGCGCAGCTTGCGCTCGACCAGCGTTTGCAGCGGCCCGCCGCCGGCGATGCGGATGGCGGCGATCGCCCGCCAGCTGTCTGGCTCGAGCAACGCCAGGGCGTCGAGCAGCAGATCGATCCCCTTGTTCGGATGGAAGCGGCCGAGAAAGGCGAGCTTGAAAGGGGCGCTGGCTGCCGGCTTGACTGGCTGCGCCAGCCCCAGCCGGCGCGACGAGGGCAGAAAACGGCAGGGCCTGCCGCAGAGGCGGCCGACCGCTTCTGCCAGAGCGACGCCATCGGCGAAGCGCAGCTGGGCATCGCTCAAGACCTTGCGCAAGACGGTCTTGACCAGGGGAACGCGCCCCAGGGTCCAGATGTCGCTGCCCAGGGCCCAGGTGGAGTAGGGAACGCGCGCCCGGGCGTTTCTCGCCCAGTAACCGGAAGGCAGGGCCCACAGGGCCAGGAGGTGATCGTAGGCTTCTGCGCCGAGCATTTCGTCGACCGCCTGTTGGCCGCGCACCAGGGTTTGCACGATCGGCCGCCAGTGCAGCGGATTGTAGGGCTTAAGCAGGGACAGGGGCAGGCGCGGGACCATGAAGCGGTGCACCCTGACCCGGCCGTCCTGGCCTTGATCGCGGCGCACGCCAGGCGCCAGGACATCGACCTTGGCGTGCGCCGCCAGTTCCTGGACGAAGTCGGCAACGAACGCGCCGGCGGCTTCGCTGCCATCGTTGACTTCAGGAAAGGATGTCGTGACAACGAGGATGCGCATCTGACGGGCCGGCTCTCAACGCTCGCTATCCTTGAAGTTGAGTGCCGTGATCTGCTCCGACACCAGGCCGATCAGGAACACCAGTACCGAGGTGATGAACAGGAGCACGCTCATATTGGTCAGCCGATGGACGGTGAGGAAGGTGTACAGATAGTAAGCCACCGCCGTGGCGAAGAAAGCCATGCTGACCGGGAAGAACAGCTTCAGCGGTGAGTAGAGCGTGCCTATCTTGAAAATGATCAACAGAAAACGCAGGCCGTCGCGCAACAAGCGCATGTGGCTGCTGCCGATCCGCTTCGGTGCGTGAATGGGCAAATAGGCGACCCCGTAGCCCGCCCTGAAGAAGCTCATGGTGATGGTGGTCGGGTAGGAAAAGCCGTTGGGCAGGAGGTAGAGAAATTTCCTGAACTTGCTGGCGATGACGGCGCGAAAACCCGAGGTCAGGTCGGCGATGGGCTGGTCGGTCATCCAACTCGCCAGGCGGTTGTAGAAGCCGTTGGCGATGGCGCGGTGCAGCCCCGCCTGCGATTCCTTGCTGCGCGCGCCGATCGCCATGTCGTAGCCTTCGGCCAACTTCGCGAGCAACCGCGGCACGTCTTCCGCTTGGTGCTGGCCGTCGGCGTCCATGAACACAAGCGTCTCGCCGCGGGCGGCTCTCGCCCCGGTCTTGATCGCCGCGCCGTTGCCCATGCCATAGGGGTGGGAGATCACCGACACGCCGTTGGCTTGGCAGACAGCGACGGAATCGTCGCTCGAGCCATCGTCGACGACGATGATTTCCGCTTCTGGCGCACGCCGTTTCAACTCGGGCAGCAGCAGGGCGAGTGATGCGGACTCGTTTCTTGCCGGCAGGACGATGGAAACGTGGCTGTACATGGCTACCTGTCCTCCTTGGCATCAAGGACCGCCTGCAATCTCCCGATGCGCCCGCTGTGCAAGCCCCCGACGTCGAGCGCACGGGCTTTGGTCAGCTCGGTTTCGGCCGCCGCCGGCAATCCGCAATTGATCAGCAACTGTACCAGGGTAAGGCGAAAATCCAGTCCCCCGGGATAGGCAGCGATGGCCTGGTAAGCGGCTTGCGCCGCCCCGTCGCGATCGCCCTTGATCCTGAGCAGGAAGTCGCTGTAGGCGAAGAGCACCTGGGTTCTTGCATCGCCTTGCAAGCTGGGGTTGCGCAGCGCGGCTCGCACCAGGGTTTCCACGATCTCTGGCCCAAGGACGCACACGCCCGCGATCTGGCACTTCGCCAGACTGGCGAGCGAATTGCCGCTGTTCGGGGCAAACGGATGCCGTTCCAGGCGGCCGGCCAGGGCGGTGGTCCAGGAGGGCTCGATCGGCAGCCTGTGCCTGGCGTTCAAGTCGATCAAGCCAAACAGCCCCAGAGTGTCGCTGGGCGAGAGCGAGGCCGCCTTCGCGTATTTCTCGTAGGCGCGTCGATAGAATTCCTCCGCTTCAGCCTGGGTGGTCGCCGGCAGGGCAGCGTAGAAGGCCGCAATGTCCATGTTCGAGCGCGCTGAATCGGGATGGTTCTCCGCCGCCATTTGCTTGAGCATCAGAGAATCTCCCCACTCCCTGGCGCGCATGAAGGTGATGGTCGCGAGGAGGACGATGAAGCACAGCGCCGCTGCCTGGCGCGCTCTGAGGCTTTGTCGGTGGCGCAGCGGCAAGAGCAAATAGTAGAACAGGGGCAGGAGGACACCGTAGATCGGCAGATAGTTGCGATGTTCATGGGCCAGTTCGAGGGCGAGGGCGGTGGACTCGAGGCTGTGTCCTATCAGAAAGAAGGCGATGCCGAAGGCCGCTATCGGCTGCCGTTTGGCGAGCAACGGCACCAGCAGTAGCAACAATAGTATGCCAACGCAGGCGAACAGGGTGGTCACCGGTTCGAGCAGGCTTGTTGAAATCGCGATGTCGTCGTGGAAAATGCCCAGTTGCCTCGGGCTCGGCCCCACGATGTTCTGCAGGTAGAACCAGAGGACCCGCGGCTCCGTCAGCAGCCGTTCGGTCAGGGTGAAGTCGCGTATCGCGTAGCCGCTGGTGAGCCAGTCCGGATTGGCGAGCAGGTAGGCGACGATTGCGGCGCCAGGCAGGACGACGCTGGCAGCGAACAGCGCCAGCAGGGTGCGCCTCACCGCCAGCGTCGGCGCCTGAAAGCGATACAGAATGCATTCGGCGGCCAGCAGGAATGCAGGCAGCAGCACGCCGTTTTCCTTGCTGAACACGGCCAACGGCGTGAACACCAAAAAGCTGGCCAGAATCCAGGTCCAACCGCTGGCTGTCGGCAGCCGACTTCGACCGTGCAGGTAGGAGATCAGTCCAAGAAAGGTAAATAGGGCCGATAGGCTGGTCATCCGCTGCACGATGTAGAGCACACCGGTCAGATTGAGCGGATGCAGCAGCCAGGCGGCAGCGACGGCGAGGCCGATCCAGCGCGCTGTGTCTGGCCCGAATGCAGGCAGTTGGGGCCGACAAAGGGTGTCGAGGATCAACAGGGTCAGGACATAGGCGCAGACACCGTTGACCAAATGGATGAGGATGTTGGTCAGCTTGAAATGGTAGGGACTCAAGCCGTGGAAATGATAGTCGAGCGCAAAGCTCAGCATGGCCAGCGGCCGGCCCAAGGCACCGGCGCTACCCGAAAACGCCGCCCTCTGCAGGGTCGGAAGGTCCAGCGCTTGAATCCGGATCAACTCGTTGTCGACGATGTTGATGGTATCGTCGAACAAAAAATAGCCTGAGGTTCCCGGCAGATAGACAAAGAAGGCCAGCGCCAGGCAAGCCAGCATGAGGATGTCGGGGAGGTGACGTTTCATACCGGGCCTGGCAAAAAAAGAGGCCTTGCGGCCTCTTTATGCTGATGCGCTAGCTATTATTGCTTCGGCAGATACTTCGAGGGCATCGTGCCACCGATGGTCCAGGTCAGGGATGCCGAGGTGCAGTTGGGGGTGTAGGTGACGTTTGTCCCTGCGGCAGTACTAAGTTCGGCTGCGGTAGCGGCTTGGCCATAGGCAATCGTAACCAGACCAGCGGCAGGCCCGACCGTGACGGTCGAGACGTACTTGCCGGCTATCGAAGCTGCGCTGGGAATGAATACATTAGCATTACTCGTCGCCGAGGCGATCTTGCCTTGGCTGCACATGTCGCCGATGGCCGTCAGCGCAGGCGCGGCGAGACTCGGGCCCTCGCTGACCTTGGCCTTGATGGTGTAGTCCTGATAGGCGGGCAGCGCGATCGCCGCCAGAATACCGATGATCGCCACCACGATCATCAATTCGATTAGTGTGAAACCTTGCTGAACCTTTTTCATGATTCCTCCGGAAGTCTGAGAAGACGGACAAGGTAGCGGAAGCTACACCGCGGTAAAAGCAATATTCCGGCCACAGCCTCTATTGCCTTGATCCCTATATTAATGCCGAATTCGTCTCGTTGTGTCATTGGTTGCTACAGAAATTGGCACTCTCGTTGGCTTCGCAATCACCGGTTGGCACTCATTTGGGTGGTGCCACGGCCTGGTGCTATAGTGATTCGGCCGAGCCATGGCGCATTCGCAGGGGGGATAGGTCTTGAAGCTGGTGAGTCTTGCGGCGGCGATCAGCCTGACCCGGGTGAGCGAACGAACCTTCTGGCGCCGATTTTCCGACGGTTCCGCCGTCCGCGTCACGCGGAACGGCAAGTCGATGGTGAGCGTCGATTCGATCAGGGATAAATTGTGCATTCCCTTCGCGCCCGAAGACTTCGACCTGATCGAAAGCGCCGACAGCGGCAGTCCGCAGGCGCAGACCGAGTTGGCGCTGATCTTCCTCGAGCACGATGACCCGGCCGGCGCCGTCTATTGGCTCGGCCTGGCGGCCAAGCAAGACTTCGCCGACGCGATGCAACTGCTCGGACGCTGCCATATCGACGGCAAGGGCGTTGCCGGCGACGACAACCTGGGGCTGATCTGGATCGCCAAGGCTGCGCGCCTGGGCCACCCCATCGCTGCGGCGCAGATGCAGGCGCTGACCCGCAAACCCACGGGCGCCGCGTAGGCGGGCGCTGCCTCAGCCCTTGTCGAGGAAGCGGCGCACCCGCGCCTGGGTGTCGGGGTTGGCGAGCAGGCCGCGACTGCCGTTCAACTCCACCTCGAAGCCGACGGCACCGCCGTCGATGGCGGCGTCGATGCACTGCTTGGAAGCGGCGACGGCCGCCCGCGGCAAGGCCGCCAGGCGCTCGACCAAGCCGCGCGCGAAGGCTTCGAGCTCGGCCGCGGGGGCGGACCACTGGGTCAGGCCCAGTCCCGGTGCATCGCTGCCTTTGATCAGCTCGGCGCCGAGGATCAGGCGCCGGGCGATGCCGCCGCCGCACAGCCGCGTCAGCCGCTGCGTGCCGCCCGCCGCCGGCAGCAGGCCCAGGGCCACTTCGGGCAGGCCGATCTTGGCCGAATCGGCGACGACGCGCAGATCGCAGGCCAGTGCCAGTTCGAAGCCGCCGCCCAAGGCGGCGCCGCCGATCTCCGCCAGGGTCAGCAGGGGCAGGCGGTCGACCCGCGCGAACACCTCCTGCAGGCGCCGGGTGAAGGCGATCATGGCCACCCGCCCCTTCTCCGTGGCGAAGCACTCGCGCATGAACTGGAGATCGGCACCGGCGCAGAAGGCCTTTTGGTCGGAGCGCAGCCAAAGTACGTTCACCTCGGGCTTGGTCGCGACCTCGGCGAGGATGGCGTCGAGGCGATCGAGCAAAGCTTC
The DNA here is from genome assembly GCA_023258955.1 of Sterolibacterium sp. Taxonomy (GTDB): domain Bacteria; phylum Pseudomonadota; class Gammaproteobacteria; order Burkholderiales; family Rhodocyclaceae; genus CAIYYX01. Next base: position 6,164 of record JAHFRE010000031.1, on the reverse strand, counting down.
GTTCAAGGCGTTGACCGGCGGCTTGCACAGGGTGGCGCGGGCGATCGCACCCTGGATGTCGAGGGCGATGATGTCGTTCATTTGGTCTTCTTTCTGGTCTTCGCTGCCACCTTGGGCGCTGCCGTCTCGCGCGGGTCCACGCGGAAGTCCTTGGTGGCGCCGCGCATGGCGTCGAGCGCCGTCTTGCCCTTGGCGTTGAGAAAGGGCTCGAGCAACAGCTTGATGCCCTCGGCGACGTACTCGGCGCAGTCCATCGTCCCGGCGATCGCCCAGCGCTTCAGCGCCCAGGCGTGACAGAAGAGCACGTATTGATAGACCAGCAGGCTTTCATTGACCTCGCGCATATAGCCGCCGTCGACGCAGGCGCGCACGCACGCGGCGAGCAGGCGGTTGGTGCGCAGCTCGTCGTCCATGATCAACTGGCGCCTGTCTTCGCGCAGGGACTTGGTCGAGCGGTAGGCAAGCACGGTGGCGGCGCGCAGGCTGTCGACGATGCCGCAATAGGCCCAGATGGCCATGGCCAGCCGCTCCACCGGATGCTCGACGCCCGCCAGACGGCGCGGGATCTCCGCCTCGTAGCTCTCCAGCACCAGCTTCAGCGAGAGGAACAGGATGTCCTCCTTGTCGCCGAAGTACTGGTAGATGAGGCCGATTGAGACGCCCGCCTCGCGGGCGATCTGCTGGATGGTGGTGGTGTAGTAGCCGTTCTTGGAGAACAGCTTGACCGCGGCGCGCAGCACCTGCCCGCGCCGCTCGCCGATCAGCCTGGCGTCGGTGACCAGGCTGTCGACGTGCTCCGGGGCAGGTGCGCGCTTCATCGCCGCGGGCCGCTTTCTCGTTGGTCGCTTTCTAGTTGCCGACGAAGGCGGGCTTGGCCTTGGCCACGAAGGCGTGGTAGGCGATCTTGAAGTCCTCGGTCTGCATGCAGATCGCCTGGGCTTCGGCTTCCGTCTCCAGCGCCTGCTCGATCGACTGGTTCCACTCCTGGTGCAGGCACTTCTTGGTCACCGAGTGGGCGAAGGCGGGACCGTCGGCCAGCGACTTGGCCATGTTGAAGGCCGTGTCCATCAGCTTGTCGGCGGCGACGATGCCGTTGAAATAGCCCCAGGCCTGGCCCTCCTCGGCGCTCATCATGCGGCCGGTGTAGAGCAGTTCCGACGCCCGGCCCTGACCGATGATGCGCGGCAGGATGCTGCAAGCCCCCATGTCGCAGCCGGCCAGACCGACCTTGGTGAACAGGAAGCCGGTCTTGGCGGCTGGCGTGGCGTAGCGGAAATCGCTGGCCATGGCGACGATGGCGCCGGCACCGACGCAGATGCCGTCGACCGCGGCGATGATCGGCTGCGGGCAATTGCGCATTTCCTTGATGAAGTTGCCGGTCATGCGGGTGAAGGCGAGCAGGCCGGTCATGTCCATCTTGGTCAGCGGGCCGATGATCTCATGCACGTCGCCGCCGGAGCAGAAGTTGCCGCCCTCGCCGGTGAACACCACGGTGCGGACGTCTTCCGCGTACTGCAGCTTGTGGAAGTGGTCGCGCAGTTCGGCATAGCTGTCGAAGGTGAGCGGATTCTTGCGGTCGGGCCGGTTGAGGGTGACGATGCCGACGCGATCCTTCACTTCCCACTTGAAATGCTGGGGCCGCCATTCGGCCGCTTTGAGCTTGTACATGCTGTTCTCCTTGGTTCGAAAAGTTGGGGGTCAGACGATGGCCAGGCCGCCGCAGACCGAGAGCACCTGAGCGGTGACGAAGCTGGAGCGATCGCTGGCGAAGAAGAGCACGGCGTCGGCGATCTCCGAGGGCTTGGCCAGGCGGCGCATCGGCGTCGCGCGGATGAAGGCCTCGCGGTGCTTTTCCGGCACCGCCTGCATCAGCGGCGTGTCGGTGGGGCCGGGGCAGACGCAGTTGACGGTGATGTTGTAGCGCGCCATCTCGCGCGCCAGGCCCTTGGTGAAGGCGATGGCGCCGCCCTTGGCGCCCGAATACACGGTCTCACCGAGGCTGCCGACGCGCCCGGCGTCGGAGGCAACGGTGACGACCTTGCCGCCGGCGCCGGCGGCGATCATCTTGTCGAGGAAGGCGCGGGTCACCGCCACCGGCCCCATCAGGTTGATGTCGATCACCTTGCGCCAGAAGTCCGGCGTGTTCTCGACGAAGGGCTGGATCTTGCCCCAGCCGGCGACGTTGGCGACGATGTCGACGTGGTCGCTGACGCCGTAGGCCTTCTGCGCGAAGGCGGCGACCGAGTCGAGGTCGGTGACGTCGAGGCGGAAGAAATCCGCCTTCTGACCGCGGCCGCGGATCTCCGCCGCCACCGCCGCGCCGCCCTCTTCGTTCAAGTCACCCAGCACCACCTGCGCCCCCGCCGCCGCCAGCACCTCCGCCACCGACTTGCCGATGCCCGATGCCGCTCCCGTCACCACCGCTGTCTTGCCGTCTACGCGCATGCTCGATCCCCCAAAAGGTAAAATGAATGACTGTTCATTCAGCGCAGTCTACACCGCCGCCGCGAAAATGCAACCGGCGACTCAGGAACTCGCCTTGTGCTGCTTGAGCAACTCGCGGGCGATGATCAGCTTCTGCACCTCGCTCGCGCCCTCGTAGATGCGCAGGGCGCGGATCTCGCGGTAGAGCAGTTCCACGTCCTGGCCCGAGACCACGCCGAGGCCGCCGTGGATCTGCAGGGCGCGGTCGATCACCCGTTGCGCGTTCTCGGTGGACACCATCTTCGCCATGGCCACCTCGGCGGTGCCCGCCTGCCCCAGGCAGTCGCGGGTCCACGCGGCGCGGTAGGTGAGCAGCGCCGATTGATCGACCTCGGTGGCCATATCGGCCAGGGCTGCCTGGGTCAGCTGGAAGTCGGCCAGGGTCTGGCCGAACATCTTGCGACTGGTGGCGCGCGCCAAGCCCGCGGCCAGGGCGTGGCGGGCGAAGCCGAGCGCCGCCGCGGCGACGCTGGTGCGAAAGATGTCGAGCGTCTGCATCGCCAGCTTGAAGCCGGCGCCGGCCGTGCCCAACAAGTTGGCGGCGGGAACCCGGCAATTGTCGAAACGCAGGGTCGCCAGCGGATGCGGCGCGATCACCTCGATGCGCTCGGCGATGCTCAGGCCCGGCGTGTCGGCGTCGACCACGAAGGCGGAGATGCCGCGCGTGCCCGGCGCCTCGCCGCTGCGCGCGAAGACGCAGTAGAAATCGGCGATGCCGCCGTTGGAGATCCAGGTCTTACTGCCGTCGAGAACGTAGCTGTCGCCGTCGCGCCGGGCGGTCGCCGCCATGGCGCCGACGTCGGAGCCGGCATCCGGCTCGGACAGGGCGAAGGCGGCGATCGCCTGGCCCGCCGCCACCCGCGGCAGATAGCGCGACTGGACCGCCGCCGAGCCGCCGAGCGAAATGGCGCCGCTGCCCAGGCCCTGCATGGCGAAGGCGAAGTCGGCGAGGCCGGAGTGTTGCGCCAGGGTCTCGCGCAGGATGCACAGCGAGCGCACGTCGATCGCAGCGCGCACCCCGCCGTGCGCCTGCGCCACGCAATGGCGCAGCCAGCCGGCGGCACCAAGGCGCGCCACCAGGTCGCGGCAGGTCTGGTCCACATCGGCGCCGTGCGGCGCGTCGGCGAGCTGCTCACCGCTCCAGGCGCGCAGCTCTTTGGCCAGCGCGCGATGGCCGTCGTCGAAGAACGGCCACAGCAAAAAATCGTTCATTGCATCCTCCCCGAGCGCCAACGCGCCCTGCCACGTGGACTGAATGATCACTCATTCAGCTACGGCAGTCAACAGACGCCCGGCCAGCATTCGCTGGCGCGGCGCTGCCCGGGTTCAGGCGCGCGCTAGGATCACCGCCGGCGCGGCGGAATAGAGTTGGGCGACCAAGTCGGCGCGCCGGCGCAGCACCGCGCGCTGGTTGATGTAGCCCTTGTCGGTGATCTCGCCGGCGTCGATCGACGCCGGCTCGCCCATCAGCAAGGCACGCGCGGCTCGCCCCGAGCTGCCGGCTTCGGACAGCGCCGCCATGCCTTGCGCCACCCGCGCCCGCACCCGCGGGTCCGCCAGGATCGCGGCCAGCGGCGCATCGGCGGCCAGGTCGGGGCACAGCCCGCGGCAGGCGGGCGCGTTGGCGAAGATGAGGAAGCCCACTTCGTCGCGGTCGTGGCCGGTGACGACGATGTCCTGGGCCACCGGCGCCAGCGCCGCGATGCCCTTGATGCGCAGGTTGCCGACGTGCACCCAGGTGCCGGTGGTGAGCTTGAAGTCCTCGGCGATGCGGCCGTCGAACTCGACCCCCTGGGCCGGATCGTCGGCGTCGGCGAAGCGCACCGCGTCGCCGATCTTGTACCAGCCATCGGCGTCGAAGGCGTCCTTGGACAGGTCAGGACGGCGCCAGTAGCCAGGGGTGATGTTGGGGCCGCGCACGCGCACCTCCAGCTTCTCGGCGCTGGGCACCAGCTTCAGCTCGCAGCCCGGTGCCGGCAGACCGATGACGCCGGCGCGCTCGATCGGGAAATGCACGCTGGTGATCATCGGCGCTGTCTCGGTCGCACCCCAGGAGGAGACCATCACCACCCGTTCGCCGCGCTCGGCGATCGACAGTTGCTCGAGCCGCTCCCAGAGGTTCTGCGGCAGCGCCGCGGCGGCATAGAAGATCAACTGCAGGCGCGAGAAGAAGTTCTTGCGCAGCTGGGCGTCCTGCTCCAACTGCGGGATCAGCATGTCGAAGCCGCGCGGCACGTTGAAATAGATGGTCGGGGCGATCTCGCGCAGATTGGCGATGCTCTTCTCCACCAGGCCCGGCGCCGGCTTGCCTTCGTCGATGTAGAGCGTGCCGCCGTTGCGCAGCACGATGTTGAAGTTGTGGTTGGAGCCGAAGGTGTGGCTCCAGGGCAGCCAGTCGACCACCACCGGCGGCGTCTCGGCCAGAAAGTGCCAGAGCTGGGCGATCGCCTGCTGGTTGGAACAGAGCATGCGCTGGGTGTTGATCACCCCCTTGGGATCGCCGGTGGAACCGGAGGTGAATAGAAACTTGGCGATGGTATCCGGGGTGACGGCGGCGAAGGCGGCGGCGACCGCCGCCTCATCGCAAGCCGCGACGAGTTCGCTGAAGGGGGTGCAGGCGATACCCGGTGCCGGATGGCCGCTCGTCACCACCTCGGCGCCGCTGGCGGCGAGCGCCGTCAGCGCTGCAGCGAAGCGAGCGCCGTCGGCGACGTAGATCATGCCCGGGCGCAGCAGTTCGACGATCGCCTTCAACTTGGCGTGGTCCTGCGACATCAGGGAGTAGGCCGGCGACACCGGCGCCACCGGCACACCGACCTGCATGGCGCCCAGCGTCAGCAGGGCGTGGTCGATGCTGTTGTCGGAGAGGATGGCCACCGGTCGATCGGGACCCAGACCGCGGCGCAGCAGCGCCGCGCCGATGCGTCGAGCCAGCGCCAGCGCCTCGACGTAGTTCAAACGGCGCCAGCCGGTCGCCGTGCGCTCGGCGAGGAAGCAGCGCTGCGGTGCCTCGCGCGCCCAGTGCTGCAGCCATTCGCCGCAGGCGCGCGCGTACGGCGCCAGTTGCTGCGGCGAACGCAGGATGAGGCTGCCGTCGGACTGGCGTTCGACGCTGACCTTGGCCCGGGCCAATTCCAGGTTGGCAAAGGGTGGCTTGCTCATGGCTGGTTTTCCCGCTGATTGGTCGCCGGTTATTCTGCCACAAAGTTTAGTATAGTTTGGGCGCCCAACAATTTGCCCGACGTGCACCGATGATCCGCAAACAGCGCGCCGCGAAGGCCCCGCCCGCCGCCGCCAAGCAAAGCGTCAAGCCCAGCGAACTCGACCTCGATCTGCTGCCCAGCCTGGTCGGCTATCAGTTGCGCCTGACCCAGCTCGCCTATTTCTTCGACTTCGCCAAGTCGGTAGACGATGCGTTGGTCTCGCCGGGGCGCTTCGGCGTGCTGGTGCTGATCGGCGCCAATCCCGGCCTGACGCAGAGTCGCTTGGCGCTGGCCACCCACCTCGACCGCTCGACCATGGTCGCGGTCATCGACCTGCTCGAAAGCCGTGGCCTGGTCGAGCGTCGCGCCGCCCCCAGCGACCGGCGCTCCAACGCCCTGTGGTTGACCGAGAAGGGCAAGCGACTGCTGCGCACCATGAAGCAACGGGTGCTGGCGCACGACCAGCGCCTCTCCTCG
>JAHFRE010000389.1 GCA_023258955.1 Sterolibacterium sp. | reverse complement strand
GCCATCGCCACCCCACCCAGCAGTCCGACGTAGATACACAACGTTGCTTGTCGCAGGAGCTTCATTTTTTCCCCTAGCTTTGCCTTCAATCCGTTCGCGCACCCCCCGGGAGCCCGCGTCGTTCGATGTTTCAAAATGTTTTCTTTTAAAATTAGTATGTTGCACTGTTAGCATGCGCACGGTCTAGCGGGGTGCCGATACATGGGGAGCGGCTTGGCCAACGGCGATGCGGCGGGGAGCATGCTCACACGAGAAATTGGGGCTAGAGTTGACCGAAGTCAAAAAATGACATACTTCTTTACATATAGCCACGATTTCTCGTGCGCAGCTAGAGCCGCAGGAATCCCGGGCGAGGTGCCTTTGTTCTAGCCTTGTGGCGAGCTCGCCGCAACCAGACGACTTGGGCCGAAGGGCACAGTGGGCAGCGACGGCCTGACGAAGTCAGCGCCTACTGATGTTGAAAGACTTCCCGCGATGACTTCGCTGGCCCCGCCGGGAAGCGGCAGGACAAATGTTCGCCCTCAGTTGCTCGCGCGGTAGAGCCCCGGGTAGCGCCGCTTCAATTCGGCCAGCTTGGGCAGGTCGTTGATGACGATGTAGGGCTGGTCGGGGTGCAGCCGCAAATAGTCCTGGTGGTAGTCCTCGGCCGGGTAGAAGGCGATCAATGGCCCGATCGCGGTGACGATGCGCGCCGGATAGGTTCCCGCGCGGTCAAGCTGGGCAACGTAGGAGCGGGCGACCCGCTCTTGCTCGGGACCGGTGGTGAAGATCGCCGAGCGATATTGCGTTCCGTGGTCCGGCCCCTGGCGATTCAACTGCGTCGGGTCGTGGGCGACGGCGAAGAAGACCTTGAGCAGTTGCCCGTAGGAAATCCTGGCCGGATCGTAGACCACCCGCACCGCCTCGGCGTGGCCGCTGCGGCCGCCACTGACGATGTCATAGCGGGCGCTGGCGGCCGCTCCCCCGGAGTAGCCCGAGGTCGCGCTGATGACCCCGTTCAGGTGCTGAAAGACCGCCTGCACGCCCCAGAAGCAGCCGCCCGCGAATACCGCCGTTTGCGCGCCTGCGCCCTTGGCCGCGGGCGGATCCAGGGCCGGGTCGGGCAATTCAGCGGCGGCGGCGCTGCACAGCGCCAGGGCTAGCAAGGCGAGGAACGCAAGGCGCCGGCGCACGCTTAACTCCTCAACGCCGGCAGGGCTTCGCCGCTGGGCACGAAACGCAGCGCCAGCCCGTTGTTGCAATAGCGCAGACGGGTCGGCGCCGGTCCGTCGTCGAAGACGTGTCCCTGGTGGCCGCCGCAACGCGCGCAGTGGTATTCGGTGCGCTGCACCAGCAGTTTGAAATCCTTGGATCTGCCGACGGCACCGGCCATGGCATCCCAGAAGCTCGGCCAGCCGGTGCCGCTGTCGTACTTCTTGGCTGATTCGAATAGCGGCAGGTAGCAGGCGGCGCAGACGAAGACTCCACTGTGCTTCTCGCCGTTCAAGGTGCTGGAGAAGGGCGCTTCGGTGTCCTCCTCGAACAGCACGGCGTAGGCGGGACCAGACAACAGGGCGCGCCACGCCGATTTCGGTTTGGCGAGCTTCGCCACCTCCGCCGCCCGAACCGGCAGCGCGGCGCTCAGGTAGAGCGCGGCGACACGCAGCAGAAAGCTTCGTCGTTCCATCGTCGTCATCCTCCAGCGAATGCTCGATTCGACCACGGCTTGCGGCCGCCGTTCCAATAATGCGCCCGGCCACGGCATAATGGTGCCGATGAACAAGCGACTGCTCCTGCGCCTACTCCTGGCCCTGCTCGTCCTGGCGCTGGCCGCGACCCTCTTCTGGTATGCGACGAGGCCCAAACCGGTGCCGGTGGCGGTGGCGCAGGCCGACGTCGGCCGGGTCGAGACCACCGTCGCCAACACCCGCGCCGGCTCGATCGCGGCCTGCCGCCGCGCCAAGCTGGCGCCGCCGGCGGGCGGACGCATCGAGAGCCTGAAAGTGAAGAAGGGCGACCGGGTGCGCGCCGGGCAGCTGCTGCTGTCGCTGTGGAACGACGACCTGGCGGCGCGCGAGCAGGTGTCGCGGCAGCAATTGCAGACGGCGCTGGCGCACAAGCGCGAGGTCTGCGAAGTCGCGGCGGCTTCGGCCCGCGACGCCAAGCGCGCGCGCGAGCTGCGCGCCAAGAGCTTCGTCTCGGAGGAGGCGGTGGAGCGCGCCGAGGCCGACGCCAAAGCCAAGCAGGCGGCCTGCGATTCTGGCGCCACCCAGGTCGGCGAGGCCGACGCGCGCATCCTCGCCGCCCGCGCCGACACCGCCCGGACCGTGCTGCGCGCACCGTTCGACGGCATCGTCGCCGAGGTCAACGGTGAGCTCGGCGAATACCTGACGCCTTCGCCGCCGGGCATACCGACGCTGCCGGCGGTGGACCTGATCGACGATTCCTGCATCTACGTCACCGCACCGATCGACGAGGTCGACGCGGCGCAGATCCAGCTGGGCATGGTCGGCCGCGTCACG
>JAHFRE010000388.1 GCA_023258955.1 Sterolibacterium sp. | reverse complement strand
GGGGAGCAAATCTACCTAGTGCCGAGCGAAATTTGCCGCAGCCAAAAGCGCCCGGCAGGCGCAAAATTGCGGCTTCTTCCACCGCACAACCGGTCATGGACAACAGCGAACAGCCCGCAACCCCGCCCTGGGCCGGAGCGCCGCAGGCGGCGGCGCTGTTTGCGCTGGTCACCGCGACCCTGGCGATGGCCGGTTGGGCTTTCGATCTGCTCTGGCTCACCGCGGTCCATCCGCGCCTGGTCGCGATAAAGCTGAACACCGCCATCGGCTTCCTGCTCTGCGGCATTGCCCTTGCGGTGGCCGGCCGCGACGCCTGGCGCCACGGTCAGCGTTCGCTGGCCGCGGCCCGCGCCGCCGCGACCCTGGCGCTGCTGCTCGGCCTGGCGACCCTGGTCGAACACGCCGGTTACGATCTGGGCATCGACAACCTGATCGTCACCGAAGCTCCGGGGGCCGTCGGCACCCTGTCGCCCGGCCGCATGGCGCCCTCCTCCGCCGTCTGCTTCGTCCTGCTCGGGCTGGCGCTGCTGCTCGAACTGCGCAACCGCAGCGCCGTCGGCCTGGCGCAGGCGCTGGCCCTGGTGCCGCTCCTGCCGGCCGCGCTGGCGCTGCTCGCTGGCATCTACGACCTCAGCTCCCGCTACGGCCTGGCCTACTACAACCAGATGGCGCTGCCGACCATCGCCGCCTTCATCGCCCTCAGCCTGGGCATACTGTCGCTGCACCGGGACCGCGGCCTGCCCTACCTCTTCGCCTGTAGCGGACCGACCCGCATCATCCTGACCAGCCTGCTGCCGGCGACCATGATCCTGCCGTCGCTGCTCGGCTGGCTGACCCTGGACGGCAGCCGTCTCGGCCTGTTCGACCCGGAGTTCGGTCTGCTGTTGATGGTGACGACGGGAACCCTGCTGGCCAGCGCCATGGTCATCTGGGTGGCGCGCTCGCTGGACCTGGTCGAGCGGGAGCGGCAGCGCATGCGCGAGGAACTCGAGGACAGCGAAGCCAAGTTCCACGGCATCACCACCGCCGCCATCGAGAGCGGCAAGGCGCTCTTGCAGTCGGTGATCGACGCCGTGCCCGAGTGGATCTACGTCAAGTCCACCGACGGCCGCCTGACCCTGGTCAATCGCGCTTTCGCCAGCGCCTGCCGGGCCCGCCCGGAGAACATGGTGGGCCGGCCGGCCGCCAACTTCGCCCCGGTGGCCTTCATCGAGCAAGAGCCGCCGGCCAGTCTCGGCGAGGAGCGCAACGACGCCGACGCCATCTTCGACGCCGACAACGCCAGCCTGGTGCGCCTGCCGCTGGCCACGGGCGCCTCGCGCGTGTTCGCGGTGTTCAAGGCGGCGCTCGACCAGGCCGGTCGCGACCGCGGCGAGATACTCTGCTATTGCCGCGACGTGACCGACCAAAGGCAGGCGATGGCCGAGCGCCTGGCGCTGGTGGCCAAGCTCGGTCGGGCGCAGAAGATGGAGACCATCGGCATGCTCTCCGGCGGCATCGCCCACGACTTCAACAACATCCTCGCCGCGGTCATCGGCTACGCCGAGTTGGGATTGATCCTCGAGGGCAACAACGCCGGCTCGGCGCAGCGCAAGATCGTCACCTACCTCTCCGGCATCCTCCAGGCCGCCAATCGCGCCAAGGCGCTGGTGCGGCAGTTGCTGAACTTCAGTCGCGCCAAGGAGGCCGGCGAAATCGACGAAGCCCTGGTCGGACCGGTGGTCAAGGAGGTGGTGGGCCTGCTCGGTTCGACCCTGCCGGCGAGCATCGCCCTCGAAGCGCAGGTCGCCGCGAATCTGCCGCCGGTGCAATTCGGCCCGGTCAAGCTGCACCAGGTGCTGATGAATCTGTGCATCAACGCCCGCGATGCGCTCGCCGGCCGCGGCCGCATCGCCATCCGCGCCTACGCCGTTGCCTTGGACCACGCCTGCGACTGCGACTCCTGCCATCACGGATTCAGCGGCGACTACGTCGTCGTCTCGGTCAAGGACAACGGTCCGGGCATCGCCCTGAGCGAGCGTTCGCACATCTTCAGCCCCTTCTTCACCACCAAGGACGTCGGCGAGGGCACCGGGCTGGGCCTGTCGGTGCTGCACGGACTGGTCCATGCCGCCGATGGCCACATCAAGCTGATTTCAGAGATCGGGGTCGGCAGCGAATTCCTGATCCACCTGCCTTTGCTCGCGACGCCGCCGCCGGCCACAGCCGCAGAAACGGAGGCGAAGGTGCGCGGCGCCGCCAGGCGAGCCAGCATCCTGGTGGTCGACGACGAGGCGGCGGTGGCCGGCATCGTCGCCGAGTTGCTGGGCCAGGCCGGCCACAGCGTGACGGCGCTGGCGCACGCCGGCGATGCCCTGGCGCTGTTCCAGGCCGAACCGCTGCGCTTCGACCTGGTGATCACCGACCAGACCATGCCCGGGATGACCGGCGACGAACTGGCGCGCGCGCTGCTCGCCATCCGGCCGCAGCTGCCGATCATCCTCTGTTCCGGCCACAGCAGCT
>JAHFRE010000197.1 GCA_023258955.1 Sterolibacterium sp. | reverse complement strand
CGTTCACGCCCAGGAGCAGTTCATCCCGGCCATCGACTACCGCGTCGGACCCTACGCCGCGGGCGGCTCGGGCTTCTTCGGCGGCGCCATCGACTACATGACCCTGGTCAACCTGAAGGGCGGTGTCAACGGCGTCAAGCTGGTCTGGGAAGAATGCGAGACGGAATACAACGCCACCCGCGGCGTCGAGTGCTACGAGCGGCTGAAGAAAAACCACGGCGGCGCCTCGATGGTGGAACCGCTGTCGACCGGCATCGCCTACGGTCTGCTCGACCGCGTCGCGGTGGACAAGATCCCGATGACCACGCTCGGCTACGGCCGCTCCGACGCCGCCGACGGCCGCATCTTCCCCTACGTCTTTCCCCTGATCACCAGCTACTGGAGCCAGGCGGCGGCAATGATCAAGTACCTGGGCGAGAAGTCGGGCGGCATGGACAAGCTGAAGGGCATGAAGATCGTGCACCTCTATCACGACTCGGCCTTCGGCAAAGAGCCGTTCCCGGTGTTCGAGGCCTACGCCAAGCAGCTCGGCTTCGAACTGATCAAACTTCCGGTGCCGCATCCGGGCAACGAGCAGCAGTCGCAGTGGCTGCAGATCCGCCAGGCCAAGCCCGATTGGGTGATCCTCTGGGGCTGGGGGGTGATGAACCCGACGGCGCTGAAAACGGCCCAGCGCAACGGTTTCCCGCGCGAGAAGATTCTCGGCGTCTGGTGGTCCGGCTCGGAAGAGGATGCTCTGCCGGCGGGCGAGGCGGCCAAGGGCTTTTCCTCGATGACCTTCAACACCCCGGGCAACTACCCGCTGCTCGACGAACTGAAGAAGAAGGTCTACGCCGCCGGCAAGGGCAACCTCGAAGACAAATCGCGCATCGGCTCGGTCTATCACATGCGCGGCGTCACCGCCGGCATCCTTTGGGTCGAGGCGGTGCGCCGCGCCCAGGAGAAGTTCGGCAAGGGCAAGGTGATGACCGGCGAGCAGGTGCGCTGGGGCTTCGAAAACCTCAACGTCGACGATGCGATGTTGAAATCCCTGGGTGCCTTGGGCATGATGCCGTCGGTCAAGACGAGCTGTCTTGACCACGAAGGTTCCGGTGCCACCAAGGTGCAGCAGTGGGACGGCACGAAGTGGAAGGCGATCACCCCCAACTGGCTGGTTGGCGACAAGGCGCTGATCCGCAAGATGGTCGAGGAATCGGCGGCCAAGTATGGCGCCGAGAAGAAGCTGACGACGCGCGATTGCGCCAAGGAGGGCTGAGCACCGCGGACCAGCCGAGCCCCGCGGGGCTCGGCGCGGGGCTGCCGCATATGAATACCCAGACCAGCAGCGAGACCGACGGCGCCAAGCCCTACCTGTCCGTCAATAACGTCGAAGTCATCTACGATCACGTCATTCTGGTCTTGAAGGGCGTGTCGCTGGCCGTGCCCGAGGGCAAGATCGTCGCCCTGCTCGGTGCCAACGGCGCCGGCAAGAGCACCACCCTCAAAGCTGTGTCCACGCTGTTGCGCGGCGAGCGCGGCGAGATCACCAAGGGCTCGATCGAGTTTCGCGACGAGCGGGTGGACCAGTTGACGCCCAACGCCCTGGTCAAGCGCGGTATGGTGCAGGTGATGGAGGGACGGCACTGCTTCGGCCACCTGACGGTGGAAGAAAATCTGCTCACCGGCGCCTACACGCGCCAAATCGATCGTGCGCAGTTGAAGGACAGCCTGGAGCGCGTCTATCACTATTTTCCGCGCCTCAAGACCCGCCGCCAGAGCATGGCTGGTTACACCTCGGGCGGCGAGCAGCAGATGTGCGCCATCGGCCGGGCGCTGATGGCCAAGCCGACCATGATCTTGCTCGACGAACCTTCGATGGGTCTGGCGCCGCAGATCGTCGAGGAGATCTTCGAAATCGTGCGCGACCTGAACCAGCGCGAACGGGTCAGCTTTCTGCTCGCCGAGCAGAACACCATGGTGGCCCTGCGCTACGCCGACCTCGGCTACATCCTGGAGAACGGCCGCGTGGTGATGGAGGGGGCCGCTGCCGAACTCTCGGCCAACGAGGACGTCAAGGAGTTCTACCTCGGCCTCTCCTCCTCCGGGCGCAAGAGCTTCCGCGACGTCAAGCACTACCGGCGCCGCAAGCGCTGGCTGGCCTGAGGGCCCGAACATTCTGGATGGATGAAATGGCAGTCAGTTACTTCGATGCGCTGGAGTGCCGCGATCCCGAGGAGCGCGAGCGCGACCTGTTGTCGCGCCTGCCCGCACAGATCGCCCACGCCAAGGCGGGCTCCCCCCATTTCGCGCGGGCACTCGCCGCGGTCGAACCCGCGACGGTGAACTCGCGCGCGGCGTTGGCGCAACTGCCGGTGCTGCGCAAGAGCGCGCTGCCGCAGCTGCAGCAGCAGGCCAAACCCTTCGGTGGTCTGACGGCGAGGCCACCGGCCACGCCCTTCGCCGCTCTGCGGCGGGTCTTCGCTTCACCCGGGCCGATCTACGAACCGCAGGGCGCGGGTGGCGACTGGTGGCGTTTTGCGCGCGCCCTCTACGCTGCCGGCTTCCGCGCCGGCGATCTGGTGCACAACACCTTCGCCTACCACTTCACCCCCGCCGGCTTTATGGTCGACGCTGCGGCGCGCCAGCTCGGATGCTGTGTCTTTCCCGCCGGCACCGGACAGTCCGAACTGCAGGTTTCCGCCATTGCCGATCTGCAGCCGCGCGCCTACGCCGGCACACCCTCCTTCCTCAAGATCATCATCGAGAAGGCCGACGAACTGCAGCTGGTCATCGCCTCGCTGCGCGTCGCCTCGGTCTCCGGCGAGGCGCTGTTTCCGGCGCAGCGGGAGCTGTTCGCCGCGCGTGGCATCGCCGCTTATCAGAGCTACGGCTCTGCCGACCTGGGGCTCATCGCCTACGAGTCCGAGGCGCGCGAAGGTTTGATCCTGGGCGAGGATCTGATCGTGGAGATCGTCCGCCCCGGCAGCGGCGACCCGGTCGCCCCGGGCGAAGTCGGCGAAGTCGTGGTCACCACCTTCAATCGCGACTATCCGCTGATTCGTTTCGGTACCGGCGATCTCTCGGCGCTGCTGCCCGGGATCTCGCCCTGCGGCCGCAGCAACGTGCGCATCAAGGGCTGGCTGGGACGCGCCGACCAGACCACCAAGGTCAAGGGGATGTTCGTCCATCCCGAGCAGGTGGTGGCGGTGGTCAAGCGTCACGCCGAGATCGCCAAGGCGCGGCTGGTGGTGACCAACGCTGCCGGCAACGATTTGATGACCCTCTACTGCGAAGGTGCGGGTGCCGCCGCCGAGGTCGCAGCGACGCTGCGCGACGTCACCAAGCTGCGTGGCGAGGTGAGCTTCGTCGCACCAGGCAGCCTGGCCAACGACGGCAAGGTGATCGAGGACGCGCGGAAGTACGACTAAAACCGTTCGTCGGCGCGCAGGTAGCGCCACTTGCCTTCGGGCAGGTCGCCCAGGACGACGCTGCCGATGCGCACCCGCTTGAGGCCCAGCACCTCGAGCCCGACCAGTTCGCACATGCGGCGGATCTGCCGCTTCTTGCCCTGGCGCAGCACAAAGCGCAGCTGATCCTCGTTGGCCCAGCTCACCTTGGCCGGTCGCAGCGCTTCGCCGTCCAGGCTCAGTCCGTGTCTGAGCAGTTCGAGGTTCTTCTCCGACAAGCCACCCTTGACGCGCACTAGGTATTCCTTCTCGATCGAGGAATTGTCGCCGATCAGCAATTTGGCGATGCGCCCGTCCTGGGTGAACACCAGCAGCCCTTGGGAGTCGATGTCGAGGCGGCCGGCTGGCGCCATACCCTTCAACTGGCGCGCCGCGAAACGCTGCGGGGCGCGGTCGCCGCTGTAGCGCGAATCGGTCTTGATCAGGTCCAGCGCCGGCCGGTGGCCTTGCTCGGCCTGGCCGGAGACGTAGCCGATCGGCTTGTTGAGGAGCAGGGTGACCAGCCCCAACTGTTCCTTGTTGGCGGCCGGGGCGAGGCTGATCTTCTGACCGGGGAAGATGCGCGTGCCCAATTCGGTGACGGCGACGCCGTCGACCAGCACCCAGCCGCGTTCGATGTAGGCATCGGCTTCACGGCGCGAACACAGGCCCTGGGCCGACATCAGCTTGGAGACCCTGATCTTTTCTTCCATCATGCCTCAGCCGGGCTGGGCTTTCTTGCGTGCTCTGGCCTGCTTCGGCGGCGCCGCGGCCGCGGCTTCCGTCGCGGTGGCCAGGTTCCAGGGCCACAGGCCGGGCTGGACGAAGGGGTTGGCCGGGGCTTCGGCGTCGCTCGTGGCCTTGCCCATCGCCTGCCAGGTGGCCAGGGTCGCCCGCTGCATCTCCAGCCCCTGTATGCTCATCTGCAGCATGCCCAGGTTCATCTTCAGCCAACCCTCGACCGCCTTGAGATCGGCGACCCGCTTGTCGAGTTCATCGAGGTCTACGGTCGGGGTGACGACGCCGGGAAGCGCGAAGCCGAGCTTGCCCCACATCGACCGGAGGAACTCGAGCGGATCTTGCGGCTTCTCGGACATGGGCCTCTCCTGGTGGATTCTCGAGGAATAATAGCGCAAAGCGCAATTGCGCCGATAATTGCGTTACACTTTCATATGTCATGATGGCTGGGGGGAGGCTGGAGTGCCCAAGATCCTGGTGGTAGACGACCATGCGCTGGTGCGCGAGGGCCTGATGCAAACCCTGCATCAACTCGAGGGCGAGGTGGTCTGCGTCGGCGCCGAGGACGCCGACGCGGCGCTGCAGGCCTTGCAGACCCAGGACTACGATCTGCTGCTGCTCGACCTGATGCTGCCCGGCATCAACGGCATGGCCTTTCTCGGCGTGTTGCGCAAGCGCTTTCCCGAACTGCCGGTGGTGATCCTCTCCGCCCTCGACGACCCGGACACGGTGGCGCGCGCCATGCGCTCGGGCGCTGCCGGCTTCGTGCCCAAGTACAGTTCGAGCGAGGATCTGCTCAGCGCGCTGCGCCAGGTGCTGGCTGGTGCGGTGTTCCTGCCGCAAGGACTGCAGGACAACCAGGGTGGCCGCTCGCTGGCCGAACGCTACGGCATCACGGCGGGGCAGATGCGGGTGCTGGAACTGCTCGGCCAGGGCAAGACCAATCGCGAAATCGCCGATCTGCTCGGCCTGACCGAGGGCACGGTGAAGATCCACGTCTCGGCCATCTTCAAGGCGCTCAAGGTCAGCAACCGCGGCCAGGCCCTGCTGGTGGTAAACAAGAAGAAGCCGGCCCGCCTCTAAGCTAGGCAGCGGCGGCGGTGGGCGCCTCGCGGCCGCGCTCGCGTTGGCCCGCGGCTTCGGCCACCAATCCATCGACCGATATCTGCAGCAGATCCAGGACCTGATGGGCGGCGCTGCGACAAGCGTTGGCCAGCGGCGAGGGTAGCGGCGAGGGTATCTGCGCTTGCAGCAGTTGCTTGGTCGCCGACAGCGCCCAAACTGGTTCGAGGATGCGATCGCGGAAGGGCGAGAGAAACTCATCGACCGTCTTCTCCGCCGCCTCGCGCGCCCAGGGGTTGGTCGGCCACTGCGTCGGCACGGCGTAGGCGCGCGGGAACAGCTCGAGGTCGCGGATCACCGTGCGGATGTCCTCATGCGAATCGCGAAAGGGCAGCAGCACCAGGTCGGCCAGGCCGTAGAGTCGACGGTCGACCTCGCTGCGGTTGCCGCCGCCGTCGATGATGCCCAGCCATTCCTTGAGCGAGCGTATCTTGTCGACCACCTTGGCCAGCGCTTCGCGGGTGCGCGCATCGGCCGTCAGGTAGCGGCGGCCGGCCGGGTCGAGCGGTTCGCGGTAGGTGTCGGTGAGCACGCAGACCGAGCGCTTGCCCATCAGTCCCAGGCCTTGGGCCAGCATGTGCGACAGGGTCGTCTTGCCCGTTCCGCCCTTGTTGCCGATAACGCAGATGATGTCCGCCATGTTGTCTCCTGTGCGGGGCGCCGCCAAGCCCCGCCGCTAAGCTCGCAGCTAAGCCCATTTGCCCGCAAGCTCAGAGCAGATTATTGGCGATCGAGGCGCGCCGCGATGCGCTGAAATGCAAGACAATCGCGCCTCATTTCGGGCCGGGGCGATAGCAGAAGAGCCGCGTGCGGCGCCGGTCGGCGACCTCGATCACGCGCTCGGGTGAGACCCCGGGCACGGCGAAGCTGTTGGCGACGAGCAGGCTGCCGGCGCGCATCTCGGCGGCGGCCTTCGCCATCAGGCGCGGCATGGGTACCGGCGAAAGGAAGGCGTAGACGACGTCGAATTCGCCCAGGCTGGACGACCAGAAGTCGCCGTAGCGAATGGCGACGTTGCGCCTGCCCAGGTTGCGCAGGCGGGCCCAGAGCCAGGTCGCCGGCGCGTGCTCGACGCCTTCGAAGCGACAGTCTGGCCGCGCTTGGGCGAGGCGGCGCAGCAGGCCGCCGTCGCCGCAACCCAGGTCGGCGACGCGCGCCGGTCCCGGCGGCAGCAGCGCGGCCAGCGCCGCGGCGGTCTTGGCGTTGGACAAATAGAGCGGCACCTGGCTCACGTCGGTGCGCCAGAAGATGGCCAGCAACAGGCAGAAGCCGACCAGGTACCAGTGCGCTGGAATCCCGGCCCGGGTCAGCCAGAGGGCGGCGGGAAGAAAGCCGAAGTGGATGAGGAGCCACCATTTCGCCGCGCCCAGCCTGTGGCTGACCAAGGCGGCGCAGGCCCCCTGCAGCAGCGCCGCGGCGAGCGGCAGCGCGAACAAATCGGGATAGACCAGTTCGATCAGCGCGTAGGCGATGACGCTGCCCGCCAATTGTGCGGCGAGGGCGGTGCGCAGCGGCGGGGCGGGGCTTGCGTCCATGCCTGTCTGGTTCCCAGGGAGGTGGCGGAGAGCAATTTTACGCGGCTGGGGCCCGACCCCGATGCCCAAATCGGGACCTAGTCTTGACTTTCCACTGGGAAAGGCTCAAAATCAGCCGTTTCGCTGGAGGGGTTCCCGAGCGGTCAAAGGGAGCAGACTGTAAATCTGCCGGCTCTGCCTTCGAAGGTTCGAATCCTTCCCCCTCCACCAGGTGACTGGTGGTTGGCCGGTGAATTAACGTACGCGCAAGGGTACACGCATGTGCTTGGGTTGGGGAGAAGGGTTTCGGGCGGGTGTAGCTCAATGGTAGAGCAGAAGCCTTCCAAGCTTATGACGAGGGTTCGATTCCCTTCACCCGCTCCAGAATTTTGCGGCAATGGTTTTTTTAAAGCCCATGTAGCTCAGTGGTAGAGCACTCCCTTGGTAAGGGAGAGGCCACGTGTTCAATCCACGTCATGGGCACCAAGTAACAGGCAACAGCAGGATGTCGTGTCTCGCGGTGGCGGGGCGCTGGGTTCATCGGCTTTTTCTTTTGGGGTAGACGATCATGGCAAAAGGCAAATTTGAGCGGACGAAGCCACACGTGAATGTGGGGACGATCGGCCACGTAGACCACGGCAAGACGACGTTGACGGCGGCGATCACCAGCGTGCTGGCGGCG
>JAHFRE010000387.1 GCA_023258955.1 Sterolibacterium sp. | reverse complement strand
GCTCGCGCTCGATCTGGATGATGTAGCGCTGGATCAGGGTCATCATCGGCCCTGGCAGATTGAGGAACTGGCAGCCGGCGCGCTGGTGAACCTTGCCGTTGGGCATGGTCACGTCGTAGACATTGCGCACCCGCATCTCGGCGGTGACCATGCCGACGTTGGGCAGCGCGATGGTGACACCCGAGAACAGGGTGTCGGTCTTGATGCTCAGGTTTCCCGGCGGCACGTTGAGGCCGACGCCACCGCCGCTGATATCGACCACCACCAGCTGCAAAGGCTTGATCGAACCGTCGTCTTGCGGCAGGGGAATGTTGGCCTTGATCGGATTGGCCATGGGCGTGGACAAGCGATAGTACTCGCGCCGTTGCAGGCGGATCAAGGAATCCGGGACGTCGCCGAGGAAGGCGTCGCGACCGTCGTGGCGCGCCGGATCGACGCCCATCAGGGTGAATTGGATCTTGACCTTTTCTTTGGTCGAGACGCAGTTGATCTTGTCCGTCTGCAGCAGCTTGCGGTTCATGTCCATATTGCTGCCGTAGTCGAACAGCAGGGTCCTGCCATCGTCGGAAATCTCGAGCAGCGAGGTCAACAGAAAATCGTAGCCGTGATTGAAGTAGAAGGTGATCAGCGACCCCTGCTCCATCATGCCCTTGAGGATCGAGAGTATCTCGGTGCGCGAGGTGACCTCGTACTTGCTGAAGTCGTCCTCGGCGTCGAGCGCCGATTTGCGCGCCCGTGTCGCCTGACCTGCCTGATTGTCGGTGCTGTCTGCCATGTCTTTCCGCTCTCGTTGCAATATTCTAGTCGATGTTGCCGCCGCCGAAAATCACCACGTTTACGGCGCCTGCGGCAGTTCCGGTTCGCGGCCCTCGATGCGATAGAGCCAGACCAGCAGTTCCGCGATCACCACGTAGAGTTGGGGGGGGATGGAGGCGTCCAGATCGACCTGCATCAGCAGGGTGACCAGCTCCGGGGATTCGTGCACAAAGACCCCGTGTTCACGCGCGCGCAGGACG
The DNA here is from genome assembly GCA_023258955.1 of Sterolibacterium sp. Taxonomy (GTDB): domain Bacteria; phylum Pseudomonadota; class Gammaproteobacteria; order Burkholderiales; family Rhodocyclaceae; genus CAIYYX01. The sequence continues at coordinate 1,502 of JAHFRE010000387.1, read as the reverse complement.
ATTTCGTCGGCGATCAGGCCGCGCCCCTTGGCCACCACGCGCGGCGCCGAACGGCCCGGTGCATAGGCGAGCGCGACCGCCAGAGAGCGTTCCTCGTCCGAGGCGTGGCCTCCCGGCTCAGGCGGCTTCATGTTTGATGGCGATGCCCGCCAGCGGCACGCCGGCTGCCACCAGCGCCTGTTCCAGCTCCGGCAGGGCGCTGCGCAGCCGGCCGGCTGTTTGCTCATCGGTGGCGGCGATGACCAGCGTGGCGGCGCCGCCGGCGAGGTTGATCGCGGCCTGGATCTGCCCCAGGCGTGGCGTCGTCAGATTGAGGCGGGTACTCCAGCGTTCTTCCTCCTGCGAACCCGGTTGCTCCTCTTCCTGGCGGCGCTGTATCTGCCAATCCATGGTCTGGCCGGGCCAGACCTCGCCGTGCCAGAGCAGGCGTTGGGTCGCCACCGCGTCGAGTTGTTGTTGCACCAGCGGCCGCAGATCCTCCGGCACGGAGACCCTTGTCGGCGCCGCCGCAGCGAGCTCCACGCCGGGCTTTGCGGTGCGCGCCAGCGTCGGCTCGGGCGGTGGCTCGGCGGCTGGCGCCGACCCCGATGCGGGTGCGGATCCTGTGGCCGCGTGGGCGTCGAGCAGGGCGGGTTCGGAGTGGCGGCCCTGGGGTTCGGCGAGCAAGGTCACCAGTGGTCTCTTGCCGGCGATCCACTGGGCCTGGTGCGCTTCGTAGAAGAGGCCGCTTTGGGTCACCGCCTTGGCCAAGGCCCCGGCGAGTTCGGCGACGCTGGTCGGGCCTTGATTGATCAGCGGTTGTCCCCGCGTCAGCAGCGCGGCGGGCACGGTCTCCCCTTCCGGGGTGAGCAGGTTGCCTATCATGCGACCGGCCTGACTGAGGGTGGTGTAGGGATAGTTGGCGGCAGCGGTTCCCGGCGCTGGCGCGCGTTCGGCGATGACGCTGAGCGGTGTCCGGTCGACCACCCGCAGGTCCAGCGTCTGCCCGGCTTCTGCCGGTTCGTCCAGTTGCAGCGTCAGCTCTCGGCCGGCGACAGCTGCGCGATAGGTGTTGCCAGGGAGGACCTCGAGAATGTGCGCAGAAAAGCTCGCGCCCTGTCGAAGATTGTCCACCTGCGCCAGGATGGTCCGCGGCGTGCGATCGACCACCACCAGTTCGAGCGTGTCGCCGGCCTTGGCGCCTTCCGGCAGGGACAGCGTTAGGCTTCTGCCGGCTACCAGGGCTCGATAGGTGTTTTCCGGCAGGACTTCCTGGATATTGGCGACGAAGCGTTGTCCCAGTCGGAGCTCCGGCAGGTCCGCGGAGATCTCGCGCGGCCGCTCGAGCGGCTGCAGTGGGCTGTCGGCAGCCAGCTTGATCCTCAGGCCGGCATCGGAAGGGATCAGCGCCATGGTTCAGTGGCGAAACTACACGCCGTAGGCGCGTTCGAGCTGTCTCTTCTTGGCTGCGCCACCGAGCAGTCGGCGCAGATCGTCCATCCAGGGTTCGGTGTGGCGGCGCA
>JAHFRE010000196.1 GCA_023258955.1 Sterolibacterium sp. | reverse complement strand
CCTCACATGAGCCTGGACTACTTGACGCCACTGGAATTCAAGTCGCAACATGTTTCTCCCACTCAACCCACCCGAGCCGTCTTCCAGAAATAAATGGCTCGAATTTGTTGGGGCAGGTCACCGTGGGCACCATCAACGTCTTTACACGGCTCACTTATAGCGAGGCGTGTTTTGCTTTGGCTGCGAGTCCAAGCCGCGAGCTAATCCAACCGCTGTCAACGGGGCAGCAGGTCGACCCTGTTTGCGGTCACCCAAGCCGGCGCAGTTCTAGGCGCGAGCGGCCGTTCTCGCTGCGGTGCCGACTTTCGATCCAGAATGCACGGCGCATCTACTTAATGGCCGCTTCTGTTCTCGCAAAGTTCAGGATGAGCGTCCGCAGTCACGTTTCGTCAGAGGCAGGAACGGGTCGGGACCTGCCGCCCACTTTTTCAAGGACCGGACGCTCAGCACAGCAGCCCTGAAAACTGTTTCACCGCATGCCACCGACTGGTGTGGTTACAAAGCAGACCAATGCAGCGCACCAAACCCGCTCCCAATCACTCTGGTCACCCCGACTGCGCTGGGTAAACTATTTTTTTGAGGACAAGATTGGTCAGAACAGCGATGACACAATTTCCGACGGACTTTACTTGCCTGGTATATCGGGCTGGGTTTGACGCTTCTTATTTTCCGTGGACACTTTCTATTTTTGCGGCCACGCCGGTTACGACTTTATTCTCCGTTGCGTCGCAGCAAATTACGTCTTTATTCTTCCTGCTACGACTTTATTCTCACGAAATAGGGCCGCGAGAAGCAGGCGCATCCCTATTCGACGGTCACCGATTTCGCCAGGTTGCGCGGTTTATCCACGTCGGTGCCCTTGACCAGGGCCACGTGATAGGCGAGCAACTGCATCGCCACCACGTGCAGCACCGGCGAGAGCAGGCCGTAGTGTTCGGGCAAACGCAGAATGTGCACGCCCTCCTGCTCGGCCACGGCGGAATCGGCGTCAGCGAAGACGTAGAGCTCGCCGCCGCGCGCTCGCACTTCCTGCAGATTCGATTTCAGCTTCTCGAGCAACGTGTCGTTGGGCGCGACGGCGATAACGGGCATGTCGGCATCGACCAGGGCCAGCGGGCCGTGCTTGAGTTCGCCGGCGGGGTAGCCCTCGGCGTGGATGTAGGAGATCTCCTTGAGCTTCAATGCGCCCTCGAGGGCGATCGGATAGTGGTGGCCGCGTCCGAGGAACAGGGCGTGGTGCTTGCCGGCGAACTGCTGCGCCCAGCTGGCGATGTCCGGCTCCAGGTGCAGCACCTGCGCCAGCGCCAGCGGCAGGTGGCGCAGGTCGGCGAGGTAGCCGGCCTCGGTCGCCTGGTTCAGCCGCCCGTTCTGCTTGGCCAGGGTCGCGGCGAGCAGGAACAGCGCCGCCAGTTGCGTGGTGAAGGCCTTGGTCGAGGCGACCCCGATCTCGGGGCCGGCGCGGGTGAGGAACTTGAGGGCGCATTCGCGCACCAGGGCCGACTCGGGCACGTTGCAGATGGCCAGGGTGCGTCCCATGCCCAGGCTGCGCGCGTGCTTCAGCGCCGCCAGGGTGTCGGCGGTCTCGCCCGATTGCGAGATGGCGACCACCAGTTTGTGGCGATCCGGCACCGAGACGCGATAGCGGAACTCGCTGGCGATCTCCGCCGAACAGGGAATACCGGCCAGCTGCTCGATCCAGTAGCGGGCGACCAGGGCGGCGTGATAGCTGGTGCCGCAGGCGAGGATGGTGACGCTCGCCACGTCGCCGAGCATCTGCGCCGCCGCCGCACCGAAGAGCTGCGGTGACAGGGTCTGGGCGCCGCCGATCAGCTCCAGGGTGTTGGCCAGCGCCTGCGGCTGCTCGAAGATCTCCTTCTGCATGTAGTGGTTGTAGTGGCCCAGCTCGACGGCGGCGGCGGACAGCGTACTCAGCTGGCTGGGACGTTCGACCGCTGTCCCGTCGGGTCGTTGGATGCGCACGCCGCCCACCCGCAACTCGGCGATGTCGCCGTCCTCCAAATAGACCATGGTGCGCGTCACGGCGAGCAGCGCCGAGGCGTCGGAGGCGGCGTAGCAACCGTCTTCGGCCAGGCCCAAGAGCAGCGGCGCGCCGTTGCGCGCGACGACCACGTGCTGTTCGCCGTCGCTCTCCTGCAACACGGCGATGGCGTACGCCCCGACCAGGTCGCCCGCCGCCAGGCGCACCGCGGTGTAGAGCTCGGGCGTCGTCTTCAGTTTGTCGGCGATCAGGTGGGCGATGGTCTCGGTGTCGGTGTCGGTGACAAACTGATAGCCCTTGGCGGCGAGGCCCTGCTTCAATTCGGCGTAGTTCTCTATGATGCCGTTGTGCACCAGCGCCAGGCCGCCCGAGATGTGGGGATGGGCGTTGCGCTCGGACGGTTCGCCGTGGGTCGCCCAGCGGGTGTGGGCGATGCCGGCGGTGGCGGTCAGGCCCTCGGCCTGGGCCGCCAAGTCGGCGACCCGGCCACAGCTGCGCAGCCGCGTCAGACCGGGATTGAGCAGCGCCAGGCCGGCCGAATCGTAACCGCGGTACTCGAGCTTCTTCAAGCCGTCGATCAGCAAGTCGACAACGTTGCCCCGGGCGACCGCTGCGACTATGCCGCACATCGTCTCATCCCTTCTTCAGCGGCCGTTGCCAGCCGGGAATGCTTTGTTGTTTGGCACGCGACACGGTCAGCGTGTCGGCCGGCGCGTCCTCGGTCAGCGTCGTGCCAGCGCCGAGCGTGGCACCGCGGCCGACGCTCACCGGCGCCACCAGTTGGCAGTCGGAACCGATGAAGGCGTCGTCGCCGATCACCGTGCGATGTTTGTTGACGCCGTCGTAGTTGCAGGTGATGGTGCCGGCGCCGACGTTGACCCGCTCGCCGATCGTCGCATCGCCGATATAGGCGAGGTGGTTGGCCTTCGAGCCGGCGGCGATCTGGCTGTTCTTCACCTCGACGAAGTTGCCGACGTGCACCGCGGCGCCGAGCTGGGTGCCGGGGCGCAGCCGGGCGTAGGGTCCGATCTGGCAATCGCTGCCGATCTCGGCCGAGACCAGGTGCGAGAAAGCCGCGATGCGTGTGCCGGCGCCTACCCGGCAGTCCGCCAGCAGGCAGTGCGCGCCGACCACCACACCCTCGCCGAGTTCGACCCGGCCTTCAAAGACGCAGTCGATGTCGATGGCCACGTCCATGCCGCAGACGAGCTCACCGCGCACGTCGATGCGCGCCGGGTCGGCCAGGTGCACGCCGGCGTGCATCAAGCGCGCCGCCTCGTTGCGTTGATAGATGCGTTCCAGCGCCGCCAGTTGCGCGCGATCGTTCACCCCGGCGACCTCCCACGGATCCTCCGCTTGCGCGGTGCGCACCTCGATGCCGGCAGCCACCGCCAAGCCGACGATGTCGGTCAGGTAGTACTCACCCTGCGCGTTGTTCTTGCCCAGGCTGGGCAGCCACTCGGCGAGGCGGCCGGTGGGTGCCACCAGGATGCCGGTGTTGACTTCGCCGATGGCGCGCTCGGCCTCGCTCGCGTCCCTCTCTTCGACGATGCGGACGACGGCGCCGTCGGCAGCGCGGACGATGCGGCCGTAGCCGGTCGGCTGGTCGAGATTGACCGTGAGCAGGGCGAGGACGCCCTCCCTGGCTTGGTCGAGCAGGGCTTGCAGGGTCGATAGGCGGGTCAGCGGCACGTCGCCGTAGAGCACCAGCGTCGGCGCGCTAGCGTCGAGGTGCGGCAGGGCCTGCAGCAGGGCGTGGCCGGTACCCAGTTGCGGCTCCTGCTTCGCCCAGACGACATCGGCAGCGCCGAGGATCTCGCGCACCAGCTCGCCGCCGTGACCGTAGACCACGCAGATCTTCGCTGCGCCCAGCTGCCTGGCGCTGTCGACCACGTGCGCCAGGAGCGGCTTGCCGGCGAGCGGCTGCAGCACCTTGGGCAGCTTCGACCTCATGCGCTTGCCCTGGCCGGCGGCGAGGATGACGACGTTCATGCGCCCAGTCTAAAGCAGCTAGCGCGGCAGCAGGCTGGAACCCATCAGATATTCGTCGACCGCGCGGGCGCACTGGCGTCCCTCGCGGATGGCCCAGACCACCAGCGACTGGCCGCGGCGCATGTCGCCGGCGGCAAACACCTTGGCAACGCTGGTCTGATAGGCGAGCCGGGCGCCGTCGTCGGTACCCGCCTGGGCGTTGCCGCGCGCATCGCGCGCCACCGTCAGCGCCTCGAGCAGCGTCGCCTGCGGCCCGACGAAGCCCATGGCGAGCAGCGCCAGGTCGCAGGGGACGATGAACTCGGAGCCGGCGATCTCGCTCATCTTGCCCCCGCTCCAGTCGAGGCGGACGACGCGCAAGCCGGTCAGCTTGCCCGCGTCTGCGCCGACCCCGCCGATGAACTCCTTGGTCGCCACCGCCCAGTCGCGGGCGCAACCCTCTTCGTGGGAACTGGAGCTGCGCAGCTTGATCGGCCAGTTGGGCCACAGCGCCTTGTTCTCCTGTTCCGGCGGCCGTCCCAGCAGCTCGAACTGGGTGACGCTGGCGGCGCCGTGGCGGTTCGAGGTGCCGACGCAATCGGAGCCGGTGTCGCCGCCACCGATGACGACCACCCGCTTGGCCTTGGCCGTGATCTGGTTCTCCAACTTGTCGCCAGCGTTGACCTTGTTCTGCTGCGCCAGGAAATCCATCGCGAAATGCACGCCCGCCAGCTCGCGTCCTTGCACCGGCAGGTCGCGCGGCTGCTCAGCGCCACCGGCCAGCACCACGGCGTCGAACTCGGCGAGGAGCTGCGCCGCCGGCAGATCGACGCCTACGTTCTGATTCACCCGGAACTCGACCCCCTCGGCCTGCATCTGCGCCATGCGCCGGTCGATCTGGCTCTTTTCCAGCTTGAAGTCGGGGATGCCGTAGCGCAGCAGGCCGCCGATCCGATCGTTCTTCTCGAACAGGACGACGGCGTGGCCGGCGCGCGCCAGCTGCTGCGCCGCCGCCATGCCGGCCGGACCGGAGCCGACCACCGCGACACGGCGTCCGGTCTGGTGCGTCGCCAGCTGCGGCACCACCCAGCCCTGTTCCCAGCCGTGATCGATGATCGCGTGCTCGATCGACTTGATGCCGACCGGGTCGCTGTCGATGTTGAGGGTGCACGCCGCCTCGCACGGCGCCGGACAGACGCGTCCGGTGAATTCGGGAAAGTTGTTGGTCGAGTGCAGCACCGTCAGCGCCGCGCGCCAGTCCTGCCGGTAGACCAGGTCGTTCCAGTCGGGGATGACGTTGTTCACCGGGCAGCCGTCGCTGCAGAAGGGAATGCCGCAGTCCATGCAGCGCGCCCCCTGGATCTTCGCCGCATCGGCGTCGAGATGCAGCACGAACTCGCGGTAGTTCTTCAGACGCTCGGCCACCGGCAGATGCGCCTCGTGCTGCCGCCGAAACTCCATGAAACCCGTCACCTTGCCCATGATCAGGCGGCCTCTTTCACTTGGTTGGTGCCCTTCACCGCCGCCAGCTCGGCCAGCGCGCGTCGATATTCGTGCGGCATCACCTTGACGAAGCGTCCCCGCGCCGCCGCCCAGTCGGCGAGTATGGCGCGCGCCGGCAGGCTGCCCGTGTATTGCGCGTGGCGTGCGATCAGCGACTTGAGCAGTTCCTCATCGTCGCGACCGAGGTGCTTGACGTCCAGCGTCACCGCCGAGTCGGGCTCACTCTCGGTGGCCAGGGTGTCGGCCTCGGGCACCGCTTCCAGCGCCACCATGGTCTGGTTGCAGCGCTGCGCGAACGATCCGTCGACGTCGAGGACGTAGGCCACACCGCCGCTCATGCCGGCGGCGAAATTGCGCCCGGTCTGACCGAGCACCACCACCGTGCCCCCGGTCATGTACTCGCAACCGTGGTCGCCGACACCTTCGACCACCGTCGTCGCACCGGAGTTGCGCACGCAGAAGCGTTCGCCGGCGACCCCGGCGATGTAGGCTTCGCCGGCGATGGCGCCGTAGAGCACGGTGTTGCCGACGATGATGTTCTCTTGGGTCGGACCGCGGAAATCGGCCGCCGGACGGACCACGATGCGTCCGCCGGAGAGCCCCTTGCCGACGTAATCGTTGGCTTGGCCGATCAGCTCGAAGCTGATGCCGCGCGCCAGGAAGGCGCCGAAGCTCTGGCCGGCGGTGCCGGTGAATTTGACGCTGATGCTGTCCTCGGGCAGACCCTGGTGGCCGTAGCGCTTGGCCACCTCGTGCGCCAGCATGGTGCCGACGGTGCGGTGCACGTTGCGGATCGGCAGCTCCATGCTCACCTTTTCGGCGCGCTCCAAGGCGGGCTGCGCCTTGGCCAGCAACTGGTGATCGAGCGCCTTGCCCAAACCGTGGTCCTGCTCTTCGCAGTGGTGCAAGACCGTCGCGCCGTCGCCCGGCTGCACGTAGAAGATGCGCGAAAAGTCGAGCCCCTTGGCCTTCCAGTGCTCGAGCGCGGTGCGCTTGTCGAGCAGGTCGGCGCGGCCGATCAGTTCGTCGAAGCGCCGCACGCCCATCGCCGCCATCAGCGAGCGCAGTTCCTCGGCGACGAAGAAGAAGTAGTTGACCACGTGCTCCGGCTGGCCGGTGAACTTGCGGCGCAGCAGCGGATCCTGGGTGGCGACGCCGACCGGACAGGTGTTGAGGTGGCACTTCCTCATCATGATGCAGCCTTCGACCACCAGCGGCGCCGTGGCGAAGCCGAACTCGTCGGCGCCGAGCAGCGCTCCGATCAGCACGTCGCGGCCGGTCTTCATCTGGCCGTCGACCTGGACCCGGATGCGTCCGCGCAGGCGGTTCAGCACCAGGGTCTGCTGCGTCTCGGCCAGACCCAACTCCCACGGCGCGCCGGCGTGCTTGATCGAAGAGATCGGGGAGGCGCCGGTGCCGCCGTCGTGGCCGGCGATCACCACGTGGTCGGCCTTGGCCTTGGAAACCCCGGCGGCGACGGTGCCGACGCCGACCTCGGCGACCAGCTTGACCGAGATCGCCGCCTGCGGATTGGCGTTCTTCAGGTCGTGGATCAGTTGCGCCAGATCCTCGATCGAATAGATATCGTGGTGCGGTGGCGGCGATATCAGGCCGACGCCCGGCACCGAGTGGCGCAGATAGCCGATGTACTCGGAGACCTTGTGCCCGGGCAGTTGCCCGCCCTCGCCGGGCTTGGCGCCCTGCGCCATCTTGATCTGGATCTGGTCGGCGTTGGCCAGGTACTCGGCGGTGACGCCGAACCGGCCGGAGGCCACCTGCTTGATCTTCGAGCGCAGCGAATCGCCGGCCTGGAGCACCAGGTCGCGCTCGATGCGATTGGCGCCGATGATCTCGGAGAGCTTCTCGCCACCCTTGATCGCGGTGTAGCGGTTGGCGTCTTCGCCGCCCTCGCCGGTGTTCGACTTGCCGCCGATGCGGTTCATGGCGATGGCCAGGGTGCTGTGCGCCTCGGTCGAGATCGAACCCAGGGACATGGCGCCGGTGGCGAAACGCTTGACGATCTCCTTGGCCG
>JAHFRE010000386.1 GCA_023258955.1 Sterolibacterium sp. | reverse complement strand
ATCGGGGCTGTTGGCGATCAGGCGTTGCTGCAGGGCGTCGAGTTCGGCATCGGCGTAGAGGGTCCACCAGGCCGTGCGCGGTAGATCGTCGGCGGGCTGCGCCGGCGTCCACGGTGCGGCTTCCTTGTAAGCCGTTGCCAGTGGCGCAGCGGGCAGTTCGCGCAGCGGCGCTTGCGAGCAGGCGGCGGCGAGCAGGCACAGCGCTGCGCCCGCCGCGCCCCGCCAGGCGTTCGCGCTAGCGGCCACGCCCGGCCTGCTCGGGCGCCTGGGGCGCGGCGACCAGCTTCACCGGGTCGCCATCGGCCAGGCCGTCGGGCGGGCTCTCGATCACCCGGTCGTCTGCGGCCAATCCCGAGCCGATCTCGATGACGCTGCCCAGGTCGCGCGCCACGGTCACGGTCTTCAACATCGCCTTGTTGTCGGCACCGACGGTGGCCACGCGCAGGCCGGAGCGGCTGAAGATCAGCGCCGAGGGCTGGCGATGGCGTGCGACAGCGACTGGACGGTCGCCGCGTAGCTCTTGTCGGGAGTCTCCGGCACGCTGAGGCGGGCCTTGGCGCCGCGCTTGACCAGCCCCGCGTAGCTCTGCGGTACGCTGACGTAGACGCGCAACTTGTTGATGTCGGAGACCACGAACAGTTCCGAACCGGGCGCACCGCCGGCGTTGATCAGGGCACCGACGTCGGTCGAGCGTGCCGTGACGACGCCGGCGAACGGCGCGACGATGCGCGCGTAGCCCTTCAGCGCCAGGTAGCGTTCGACGTTGGCTTGCAGCGCATCGACGGCGGCGCGCTTGCTGGCCAGATCGCCGCTCTTTTCATCCGCCTCCTGGCGCGATACCGAATCAGAAGCCAGCAAGGCCTGCCAGCGCTTGGCGGTGGAGGCGGACAGCGCCGCGCTGGCCTTGGCGGCTGCGAGCTCGGCCTGGGCCTGCATCAATTGCTGGTCGAGATCGGGCGTCTCGATCTCGGCGAGCAGCTGGCCGGCCTTGACGGGGGTGCCGATGTCGGCCGACCAGCTCTTCAGGTAGCCGCCGACCCGCGCGTAGATGGGCGCGCGGGAGTAGGCCTCGATGCGTCCGGGCAGCTCGAGCGTGGCCGTGGCGGTGGCTTTTCCCGGGGCGAGGACGGCGACCGTGGGCACCGCCAATTCCTCGGCGCGCGCGCTCAGGTGCGAGGCCAGCGAGTAGCGCGCGAAGCTTCCCTCCACCAGGATGGCGATCGCGACCAGCCCGATAGCCGCGGCGGCGAGCTGCAAGTCGCGGCGCGACAAGGGTGATTTTGCAGGTTCAGGCGACATGGGGCTCTCCGAGGGCCGCCGCGGCGCGTTTGCCGCTGCGGGGATGCACGAGGCTGAAGACGACCGGGACGAACACCAGCGTGGCGATGGTGGCAAAGAGCAGGCCGCCGATCACGGCGCGACCGAGGGGCGCGTTTTGTTCGCCGCCTTCGCCCAGGCCCAGGGCCATCGGCAGCATGCCGATGATCATCGCCAGGGCGGTCATCAGCACCGGGCGGAAACGCACGAAGCCGGCGTCGAGCGCCGCTTCGACGGCATCGCCCAATTGCTCCAGACGCTCGCGCGCGAAGCTGATCACCAGCACGCTGTTGGCGGTGGCCACGCCCATGCACATGATCGCCCCGGTGAGCGCCGGCACCGACAGGGTGGTGCGGGTAGCGAAGAGCATCCAGACGATCCCCGCCAGTGCCGCCGGCAGCGCCGAAACGATGACGAAGGGGTCCGACCAGGACTGGAAGTTCACCACGATCAGCAGGTAGATCAGCACGATCGCGGCCAGCAGCCCGAACAGCAGGCCGGAAAAAGCCGTCTCCATGGTCCGCACCTGGCCGAGCAGCACCACCGACGAGCCCTTGGGCAGTTCGCCGGCGGTCTCAGCGATGGCGCGGCGGATGTCGCCTGCCACCGCGCCCAGATCACGGTCTTCGGTGGTGGCGTTGATCTGCACCATGGTCTGCACGTCGTACTGGCTGACCACCGCGTTGGCGTAGTTGCGGCTGAAGCGGGCCAGACCGCCCAGCACCTGCGGTGTGGTGCCGGCACCACCGCTGACCGGCAGGTTGGCCAGGGCGGAGAGGGAGTCGAGCTGGTATTGCGGCGTCTGCATCACGATCGGGTAGCTGGCGCCGTTGGCCGGGTTGAGCCAGTAGGTGGGTGCAACCTGGCTGCTGCCGGCCAAGCTGACCACCAGGCTGTTGGTGACGTCGCGCGTGGTCAGGCCGAAGTCCTGGGCCCGGGTGCGGTCGACGGTGACGTCGAACACCGGACTCTTCGCCGACTGCTGGATGCGCGCGTCGGCCACGCCGGGAATGCGGCGGATGGCCTTCAACAGCTTGTTGGCGTATTCGAAGTTGGCCTCGAGCTTGGCGCCGCGGATCTGCACGTCGATCGGCGCCGGGGCGCCGAAGTTGAGGATCTGGCTGACGATGTCGGCCGGCGGAAAGGAGAACACGGTGTCGGGAAACTGGCGCGGCAGCGCCTGGCGCAGCTCGCGCACGTAGTCGGC
>JAHFRE010000195.1 GCA_023258955.1 Sterolibacterium sp. | reverse complement strand
CTGTGGTGCAAGGGAGGCGCCGCGCGCCGCGACGAGGTGCGCCCAGCGGCGGACTGTGAATTGGCGGCCGGCTTCGTCGCCATCCATTTCTTTGTCTCGGGTGACATCTTCGCCCAACCGGAAACCCAGAGCCACTTGGGCAAGCGCGAGCACGAAGAAATCGCCACCTTCGGCGGCATCCTCACCCGGCGGCGCGAGGAGAACCGGCAGCAATTCTCGACCGAGAGATGGCAGGCCCGTTCCGACCAGATCGCCGAGATGCAGCTCAGCCGCAACCTGCATCAGCCCGGCGCGCGGATCGGCCGCGGTCAATTGCTGGCCATTCGCTCTGCCGCCACCAGCGGCTTCATGCTCGCCGTGGTGCGCTGGCTGATGGTCGTGGTCGACGCCGACGAGTTGCGCCTGGGCCTGCGCCTGCTGCCCGGCTCGCCCAGCGCCCTGGCGCTGCGCAGCACCGGCTTGAACGCGGGCAACGACGCCTTCTGCCAGGGCTTTCGCCTGCCCGCCGTCGAGCAGTTGCGCGAACCGGCGAGCATCCTGGTGCCCAGGGGCTATTTCCGCCCTGGCCGCATCATCGAGACCTATACCGACCGCCTCCGTCTGATTCGGCTGCAGCTGCTGCTCGAACGTGGCGCCGATTTCGAGCGGGCCAGCTTCGATTGGGAATAGGTCGTGCGCGGCCCCGCCCCAGTTACGCGCTGGGGCCAGCTGCGCCCCGCTCGCTGCTCGCGGCGAGGCGGCGCGCCGGGAAGCGAACGCGAAAGCAGCTGCCCTTGCCCGGTTGGCTCTCAATCTCCAGTACCGCCTGGTGGCGGGTCAGCACGTGCTTGACGATGGCCAGGCCGAGCCCGGTGCCGCCGGACTGGCGCGAGCGGCCGCGATCCACGCGATAGAAGCGCTCGGTCAGCCGCGGCAGGTGCTGCGCCTCGATGCCAATGCCGTCGTCGCACACGCTCAAGGCGCCGCCGCCGGCCGGGTCACTCCGCCAGGCGATGCTGACGCTGCCGCCGGAAGGCGTGTAGCGCACGGCGTTGCTGGTGAGGTTGCCCAGGGCGCTGTGCAGCTCAGCGCGGTTGCCGAGCAGGCAGACCGACGCGGGCAGCTGCACCGAGAAACGATGGGCACCTGCCGACAGGGCGCGCGTCTCCACCAGGATATCCTCCAACAAGGCGGCCAGGGGCACCTTCTCGTCGGGCGCCAGCGGCCCGGTCTCGAGCGCGGACAGGGTGAGCAGGTCGTCGACCAGGGTTTGCATGCGCTGAGCCTGCTCGTGGGCCAGCCGAAGATAGCGGTTGGCATCGGCCGCGGAAAATTCGCCGTAGCCGTCGAGCAGGGTCTCGATGAAGCCGTTGACCACGGTGAGCGGGGTCTTCAGTTCGTGCGAGACGTTGCCGACGAAATCCCGGCGCAGCGTCTCCAGCTTTTCCAGTTGGCCGATGTCGCGGGCCAGGAGCAGTTTCTGCGTGCCGCCGTAGGGAACCACCTGCAGCGCCAGGCTGCAGCCAGGATTGCGCCCCGGCCGCAGCAGCAAGGGCTCGCTGTAGCGGCCGGCCTGGAGGTAGGCGGCAAACTCCGGCTCGCGCACCAGATTGATGATCGGGTAGCCGCGATCCTGCTGCAGGCTCAAGCCCAGTTGCGCAGCGGCGATGGGATTGAGCCATTCGATGGCGCCGTCGCGGTCCAACACCACGACGCCGTCGGGCAGCGCCTGACCGGCCCGGCGAAATCGCGCGACGGTGGCCTTCAAGTGCCGTCGCTCGTCGCTCGCCTGCCGGGCGCGACGGTGCAGGACGGCGAACACCCGCTCCCAGGCCCCCATGGCACCGGGCAGCGGCGTGCCGGCCGGCGCCTGGAGCCAGCGCAGCAGACGCGCCAAATGCACCAGGTGGAACAGGGACAGGCCGAGCAAACCAGCGGCAGCAGCGACCATCCCCACCCACCAGCCGGCGAGCGAACCGCCCGCCAGGCCCAGCGCTGCAACCGCGCCGGCGGCCAGCAGCGCTTCGGTCCAGACCGCGCTTTGAGCGTCGTTCATCGGCGACAGTGTACGACCTATCGGTGACAGTTTCGTGACAGCGGCGGAGCTGCTGCCGGCCTATGATAAGCTAGCTTGTTTTCGACTGACAGCGATCCTATGGCCGGCCTCGATCCCAAGAAGTCCCTCGTTCCCAGCGAGCTAAAGCTGCACCAGAAGTCGCGCGAGCTGGAACTCAGCTTTGACGACGGCAAGAGCTTTCGCTTGAGCTATGAGTTCCTGCGCGTCTTCAGCCCCTCGGCCGAAGTGCGTGGCCACGGCCCCGGCCAGGAGGTGCTGCAGACGGGCAAGCGCGAGGTCGACATCGTCAGCCTCGAGCCGGTCGGCAACTATGGGGTTAAGCCGATCTTTTCCGACGGCCACGATTCGGGCATCTATTCCTGGGATGTGCTCTACGACTTGGGGCTGAACCACGACAAGCTCTGGGCCACCTACCTGGCACGGCTGGAAGAGGCGGGCGAGAACCGCGACGTCGATACCAGCAAGAAGGCGTCGGGGGGCGGCGGCTGTCACAGCAAGCCATGAGCCGGCCTGCAGCAGGAGCCGATTTCGGCTTCGAGACGGTGGCGGAAGCTGACAAGGCGAAGCGCGTTGCCGGCGTCTTCTCCTCGGTGGCGAAGAAATACGATGTGATGAACGACCTGATGTCCATGGGTCTGCATCGCCTGTGGAAGCGCTTTGCCCTGCAGATCGCCGCGGTCAGGCCGGGCGAGCGCGTGCTCGACGTCGCCGGCGGCACCGCCGATCTCGCCGCCGCCCACGCACGCGCCGTGGGCCCCGCAGCAGGCGGCGGTCAGGTCTGGCTCACCGATATCAATCGCGACATGCTGGAGATCGGTCGCGACCGGCTGCTCGACCAAGGCCACACGGTGCCGACGGCACAGTGCGACGCCGAGCAGCTGCCCTTCGCCGACGGCCACTTCGATTGCGTCACGGTCGCCTTCGGCTTGCGCAACATGACGCACAAAGAGGCGGCCCTGGTAGAGATGCGGCGAGTCCTTCGCCCCGGTGGCCGCCTGCTGGTACTCGAGTTCTCTACCATCTGGCGGCCGTTGCAGTCTGCCTACGACGTCTATTCGTTCAAGCTCTTGCCCTGGTTGGGCGAGCGGGTGGCTGGCGACGCCGGCAGCTACCGCTACCTGGCCGAATCCATTCGCGTGCATCCCGATCAGGAGACCCTGAAGGGGATGATGGAACGCGCCGGTCTGTCGCGAGTCGAATATTTCAACCTGGCGGCCGGCGTCGTCGCCTTGCACCGCGGCTACAAGATCTGAACAAAACCTGATTCAACCCAAGGAGCTTACATGAAGCATGCACTGCGTAGCTTGTTTGTCCTGTTCGTCCTGCTTCTGTCCATCGGCCTGGTGGCCAACGACGCGCAGGCCAGGCGCCTGGGCGGCGGTAGCTCATCGGGCATGAATCGCAGCGGCCCGGTGATGAACAAGCAAGCCGTGCCACCCAAGCCGGTGACACCGGCGCAAAACGCCGCGCCGCCGGCCCAGCCTCTGCCGTCACCGGCGCCGGCGCGTTCGCCCTGGATGGGCATGCTCGGCGGGCTCGCCTTGGGCGCAGGCATCGGCGCCCTGCTCGGGCACTTCGGCATGGGTGGCATGGGTGGCGGCTTCGGCGGCATACTCACCCTGCTTCTGATCGGCGGCGCTGTTTTCTTCCTGGTACGGATGTTCATGGCTCGCCGCGAGCCGGCGCCGCAGCCGCTGCAATACGCTGGCTCACCCTACAACGTCGCTGCTGCACCGACGACCACCTACGAGGCCGTTCCCGCCGGCGCCCCCCAAGCCCTGCTGGTGAGCGGCAGCGTTCCCTCCGGCTTCGACGTCGAGGGCTTCGTGCGCCAGGCCAAGCTGAACTTTGTCCGGCTGCAAGCAGCCAACGACGCCGGCAATATGGAAGACATCCGCGCCTTCGCGACGCCGGAGATGTACGCCGAGATCCAGCTCGAGTACCAGGAGCGCGGGCGCTCGACCCAGCAGACCGACGTGGTGCAGTTGAACGCGGAGCTGCTCGATTTGACCGAGGAAGCGACCCGCCAAGTGGCCAGCGTGCGCTTTTCCGGCAGCATTCGCGAAGCGGTCAACGCTGCGCCCGAGCCCTTCGACGAGGTCTGGCACCTGGTCCGGGCCCACGAGGGTGGATCGGGCTGGATGATCGCCGGGATCCAGCAGTACGCCTGAATGCTAGGCGGCGCCGCGCTGGCAGGGCTGAACCATCTGCTGCGCAGCGCCAGCTGGGCGCGCGAGCGGCTGGCGCCACACGCTGGCCGCGCGGTGCGGGTGGTGCTGCCGCTTGCACCCAGACCGTGGCGCTTCGATTTCGCGATCGACACGAGCGGCTTGCTCAAAGCGGCAGCGGGCCAGGCACCCGACGTCGAGATCGAGCTGCCGGCCGACGCGCCGCTGCGCGCCCTTGCCGGACGCGACGAATTGCTGAAGAGCGTGCAGGTGCACGGCGCCGCCGATCTGGCCGAGGCGTTGAACTTCGTCCTGCCACGCCTGCGCTGGGATCTCGAGGAAGACCTGTCGCGGCCGCTCGGCGACATCGCCGCCCACCGCGTGGTGCAAGGACTGCAGGGATTCGCCGCCTGGCAACGTGAAGCAGGTCAGCGGCTGGCGCAGAACGTCGGCGAATACCTGACCGAGGAGCAGCCCCTGTTAGCGAATCGGGCGGAACTGGCGCGTTTCAGCGCGACGGCGGCGCAGCTCGCCCAAGCGCTGACCGAACTCGAGGCGCGCGTGGCGCGCCTCGACTCAGGAACCGCGCTTGCGTAGCTTTTCGATGGCCTGCAGTTGCGCCAGGGCTTCCACCAGCTCGGCCTGGGCGCGCGCGTAGTCCATTTCCGAACTGCGGCTGGCCATCGCTTCTTCGGCCTTCTTCTTGGCGTCGAGCGCTTTGGCCTCGTCCAGATCCTTGCCGCGGATGGCGGTATCGGCGAGCACCGTCACCCGGTTCGGCTGCACCTCGAGCATGCCGCCGGCGACGAAGATCAACTCTTCGGCTTCCTGATCCGGCAAACGCAGGCGCACCGCGCCGGGCCGGATGCGGGTGAGCAGCGGCGTGTGGCCGGGCAGTATGCCCAGCTCGCCCGCCTCGCCGGGCAGGACGACGAACTCGACCAGGCCGGAGAAGACCGACTGCTCGGCGCTGACAACGTCCACGTGGATGGTCATTGCCATGATGTCACTCCTCGCCAGCCGCTATGTTTGCGCTGATCATTGCAGTGTCTTTGCCTTCTCGAAGGCCTCGTCGATGCTGCCGACCATGTAGAAGGCCTGCTCCGGCAGGTGGTCGCACTCGCCGTTGATGATCATCTTGAAGCCGCGGATGGTCTCCTTGAGCGGCACGTATTTGCCGGGCGAACCGGTGAACACTTCGGCCACGAAGAAGGGCTGCGACAGGAAGCGCTGCACCTTGCGCGCGCGATAGACCAGCAGCTTGTCCTCGGGCGCGAGTTCGTCCATGCCCAAAATCGCGATGATGTCGCGCAGCTCCTTGTAGCGCTGCAGCGTCTGCTGTACACCGCGCGCCGTGTCGTAGTGATCCTGGCCGATCACGTTGGGGTCGATCTGGCGCGAGGTCGAATCGAGGGGATCGACCGCCGGATAGATGCCCAGCGAGGCGATGTCGCGCGACAGCACGACGGTGGCGTCGAGGTGGCCAAAGGTGGTCGCGGGGCTCGGATCGGTCAAGTCGTCGGCGGGCACATAGACGGCCTGGATCGAAGTGATCGAGCCGACCTTGGTCGAGGTGATGCGCTCCTGCAGGCGGCCCATTTCTTCGGCCAGGGTCGGCTGATAGCCGACCGCCGAAGGCATCCGCCCGAGCAGCGCCGAGACCTCGGTACCGGCCAGGGTGAAGCGGTAGATGTTGTCGACGAAGAACAGCACGTCGCGGCCTTCGTCGCGGAACGATTCGGCCATGGTCAGACCGGTCAGCGCCACGCGCAGGCGGTTGCCCGGCGGCTCGTTCATCTGGCCGTAGACCAGGGCCACCTTGTCGAGAACGTTGGAGTCCTTCATCTCGTGGTAGAAGTCGTTGCCTTCGCGGGTGCGCTCGCCGACGCCGGCGAACACCGAATAGCCGCTGTGCTCGATGGCGATGTTGCGGATCAGCTCCATCATGTTGACCGTCTTGCCGACGCCGGCGCCGCCGAACAGGCCCACTTTGCCGCCCTTGGCGAAGGGGCAGATCAGATCGATCACCTTGATGCCGGTCTCGAGCAGTTCATTGGTCGCCGACAGCTCATCGAATTTCGGCGCCGACTGGTGGATCGAGCGGCGCACCTCGGTGCCGATGGCCCCCATCTCGTCGATCGGATTGCCCAGCACGTCCATGATCCGGCCCAGGGTGGCGGTGCCGACCGGGACCGAGATCGGGTGGCCGCTGTTGTCCACCATGAGGCCGCGGCGCAGGCCGTCGGAAGAGCCGAGGGCGATGGTGCGCACGACGCCGTCGCCCAGCTGCTGCTGCACTTCGAGCGTCAGTTCGCTGCCCGCCAGGGTCAGCGCGTCATAGACCTTGGGCATCTCGTTGCGCTTGAACTGGACGTCCACCACCGCGCCGATGCATTGAACGATTTCACCTTGAGCCATCGTCATTCCCCAAAAACAATATTCGTTAAATACGTCAGACCGCAGCGGCGCCGCCGACGATCTCCGCGAGTTCCTTGGTGATCGCCGCCTGGCGCGTCTTGTTGTACACCAGCTGCAGATCTTTGATCACCGTGGCGGCGTTGTCCGAAGCCGCTTTCATCGCCACCATGCGCGCCGACTGTTCGGAGGCCATGTTCTCCGCCACCGACTGATAGACCAGCGCCTCGACGTAACGCACCAGCAGTTCGTCGATCACCGTTTGCGCGTCCGGCTCGTAGAGGTAGTCCCAGCCTTTCTGCTTTTCGCCGGCGAGCCTGTCGCTGGTCAGCGGCAGCAGCTGTTCGAGCACCGGCTCCTGCTTCATGGTGTTCACGAAGCGGGTGTAGGCGACATAGACGACGTCGATCTCGCCGGCGCTGAAGGCATCGAGCAGAACCTTGATCGGCCCGATCATCCGTTCCAGGTGCGGCGTGTCGC
Source organism: Sterolibacterium sp. (assembly GCA_023258955.1). Classification (GTDB taxonomy): domain Bacteria; phylum Pseudomonadota; class Gammaproteobacteria; order Burkholderiales; family Rhodocyclaceae; genus CAIYYX01. The sequence continues at coordinate 416 of JAHFRE010000195.1, read as the reverse complement.
CCAGACCGGTGAGCTTGGAGACCACCTTGGCGCCGAGGCGCTGCATGAAGCCCAGACCCTTGTTGCCCAGACAGGTGACGCGGATGTCCTTGACGCCGGCGGCATCCCACTCTTTGATGCGGTTCAACGCCAGGCGCAGCACGTTGGTGTTGAGGCCGCCGCACAGACCCTTGTCGGTGGTCACCACCACCATGCCGGCGCGGCCGACCGTCTCGGCCTTGGCCAGGAAGGGATGGCGGTATTCCGAGTTGGCCTGCGACAGGTTGGCGGCGATCGCCCTGACCTTGTCGCCGTACGGGCGCGCCGCGCGCATCCGCTCCTGCGCCTTGCGCATCTTCGAGGCCGCGACCATCTCCATGGCCTTGGTGATCTTGCGCGTGTTTTGCACGCTCAGGATCTTGGTGCGAATCTCCTTG
>JAHFRE010000385.1 GCA_023258955.1 Sterolibacterium sp. | reverse complement strand
GTTGCCGGTTCGACGCTGATTCGGGTCGTGCAAACGGCGCCCAAGCGTCCCCGCGGGCAAGACGAGCCTTGACCAAATCGGGCCCAGCCAGTAAGGTTACGCGTTTATCCAAGCGAGATTCGAGTGTCGGGTGAGACGATGTTATTGACGGGTGCGGAAATTGTAATCAGGTGCTTGCAGGAAGAAAAGGTCGAATTCGTGTTCGGCTATCCTGGTGGCTCGGTGCTGTTCATCTACGACGAATTGTTCAAACAGGACAAGTTCAAGCACGTTCTGGTGCGCCATGAACAGGCGGCGGTGCATGCCGCCGACGCCTATTCGCGGTCCTCGCACAAGATCGGCGTCTGCCTGGTCACCTCGGGACCGGGGGTGACCAACGCCGTCACCGGCATCGCCACCGCCTACATGGACTCGAGCCCCCTGGTGGTCATCAGCGGCCAGGTGCCGACCGCCTACATCGGCCAGGATGCGTTCCAGGAATGCGACACGGTGGGCATCACCCGCCCCTGTGTCAAGCACAATTTTCTGGTCAAGGACGTGAAAGATCTCGCCCTGACCCTGAAGAAGGCCTTCTATCTGGCCAAGACCGGGCGCCCGGGACCGGTGCTGGTGGACATTCCCAAGGACATCACCACCCACAAGTGCGAGTTCCACTACCCCAAAACGATCTCCATGCGCTCTTACAACCCGGTGGTCAAGGGGCACGCCGGGCAGATCAAGAAGGCGGTGCAACTCCTGGCCGGCGCCAAGCGGCCGATGGTCTACACCGGCGGCGGTGTCATTCTCTCCGACGCGGCGCCGCAACTGAGCAAGCTGATCAAGTCGCTGGGCTACCCGGTCACCAACACCCTGATGGGCCTGGGCGGCTTTCCGGCCACCGACAAGCACTTCGTCGGCATGCTCGGCATGCACGGCACGGTCGAGGCCAATATGGCCATGCAGCATTGCGACGTGCTGCTGGCCATCGGTGCGCGCTTCGATGATCGGGTCATCGGCAATCCGGAGCACTTCAACGAGGTGGCGCGCAAGATAATCCACGTCGACATCGATCCTTCCTCGATTTCGAAGCGGGTGCGGGTCGATGTGCCGATCGTCGGTGACGTCGCCGACGTGCTCGACGATCTGCTGACGCAGTTCGCCGCGGCCGAGGCCAAGCCCGACGCCAAGGCGCTCGCCGCCTGGTGGCAGCAGATCGAAGAGTGGCGCGGCAAGAACTGCCTCAACTACAAGATGAAAGAAAAGCTGATCATGCCGCAGTATGTGGTGGAGAAGCTCTACGAGGTGACCGGCGGCGACGCCTACGTCGTCTCCGACGTCGGTCAACATCAGATGTGGGCGGCGCAATACTACAAGTTCGCCAAACCGCGGCGCTGGATCAATTCCGGTGGCCTCGGCACCATGGGCTTCGGCCTGCCGGCGGCGATGGGCGTGCGCTTCGCCAACCCCAACGCCACGGTGGCGCTGGTCACCGGCGAAGCCTCGATCCAGATGTGCATCCAGGAACTATCCACCTGCAAGCAGTACCGTCTGCCGATCAAGATCGTGAACCTCAACAACCGCTATCTGGGCATGGTGCGACAGTGGCAGGAGATGTTTCACGGCAACCGCTACGCAGAGTCCTACATCGACGCCCTGCCCGACTTTGTCAAGCTGGCGGAGTCCTACGGTCACGTCGGCATGCAGATCACCAAGCCGACCGAGGTCGAGCCGGCGCTGAAGAAAGCATTTACCGAACACAAGAACGACCTCGTCTTCATGGACTTCATCACCGACCAGACCGCCAACGTTTTCCCCATGGTGGCGGCGGGCAAGGGTCTGTCGCAGATGATCCTGGCGGAGGACCTGTGACCATGAGACACGTCATATCCATCCTCCTCGAAAACGAAGCCGGTGCCCTGTCCCGGGTCTCGGGCCTGTTCTCGGCGCGCGCCTTCAACATCGAATCGTTGACCGTCGCCCCGACCGAGGACGCTTCGCTGTCGCGCATGACCATCGTCAGCGTCGGCTCCGACGATGTCATCGAGCAGATCACCAAGCAGTTGAACAAACTGGTGGACGTGGTCAAGGTGGTCGATCTGTCGGAAGCGGCGCACATCGAGCGCGAACTGATGCTGGTCAAGGTGCGCGCGGTCGGCAAGGACAGGGAAGAGATGAAGCGGATCGCCGACATCTTCCGCGGCCGCATCATCGACGTCACCGAATCGTCCTACGTGATCGAGCTGACCGGCAACGGGGCCAAGCTCGACGCCTTCATCGAGGCCATCGACCGCAGCCTGATCCTCGAGGCGGTGCGCACCGGGGTCTCCGGCATCGGTCGCGGCGACCGCATACTGAAAGTCTGATTTCGCGCCGCGGCGCGCGCGCTGTCGCTCGGGCGCCGCGGCAAATTACCAAGGGAAAAACCATGAAAGTCTATTACGACAAAGACGCGGACCTGTCGCTGATCAAGGGCAGGAAAGTCACCATCGTTGGCTACGGTTCGCAGGGCCACGCCCACGCGCAGAACCTCAAGGACTCCGGGGTCAAGGTCACCGTCG
>JAHFRE010000194.1 GCA_023258955.1 Sterolibacterium sp. | reverse complement strand
TTGGAATGGACGTAGTCACGTATCGCGGGCGTGACTTCGATGTGATGACCGGTGATGTTGATATTCATGATTGCTCCTTGTCAGAGGGTCTTGCGCAGATTGACCGGCGGGATATTGAGGGCATCGCGATACTTGGCTATGGTACGCCTGGCCACGACTATGCCTTGCTGGCCGAGGATTTCCGTTATTTTCGCATCGGAGAGGGGTTTGTGGCCATCCTCTGCCGCAACCAATTGTTTGATCAGGGCGCGGATCGCCGTGGAAGAGGCCTCCCCGCCGGCTTCGGTGGCGACGTGGCTGCCAAAAAAATATTTGAGCTCGAAGATGCCGCGCGGCGTTGCCATGAACTTCTGCGTCGTCACCCGCGATATGGTCGACTCGTGCAGGCCGAGCGTCTCGGCGATCTCGCGCAGCGTCAGGGGGCGCATCGCCACTTCGCCGTGATCGAGAAATTGCCGCTGCCGGTCGACGATCGCCTGCGATACCCTGAGGATGGTCTCAAAGCGTTGCTGCACGTTCTTGATCAACCACTTGGCCTCCTGCAGCTGGCTCGCCAGGCCGGCGCCGCTGCCGTTGCGGGTGCGCTGCAGGATGTTGGCGTAGAGGCGGTTGATGCGCAGGCGCGGCATCGCCTCCTGATTTAGCGTCGCCGTCCAGCTGCCGCGCAACTTTTTGATCACCACGTCGGGGATGATGTAGCGGGTGTCGGGGGTCGCGTAGCGGGCGCCGGGACGTGGATTGAGCGAACGGATCAGGGCGTGGGCGGCGCGCAGCGCTTCGTCGTCGCAGCGGGCGAGCTTCTTCAGCTTGACGAAATCGCGGGCGGCGAGCAGCTGCAGGCCTTGCTCGACCACGATCATGGCCAGGTCGCGCACGGCGCTGGGCGCCAGCGCCGCCAGCTGCAACGCCAGGCACTCCTTGGGATTTCTGGCGCCGATGCCCGGCGGGTCGAAGTTCTGCAGCAGCTTGAGGGCGATCTGCAAGTCCTCGAGCAGCTCCTGGCGCTCGAGTTCGTTCGCCTCGTCGACGAGCACGGCGAGCAGTTCTTCGAGATCCTGCCCCAGATAGCCGTCCTCGGTGAGCGCCTCGATCAGAAAGCCCACCAGCGCCCGTTCGCGATCGGAGTAGGGGGTGAGCGCGAGCTGGGCGCCGAGATGGTCGCGCAGCGATATCGCGGCGGTCTGGGTGTCGCCGTAGTCGCTGTCGTCGTCATCGCGCGGGCTGTGATTGACCGGCGTATCAGCGCCCCAGCCCTGCTCGCCGCCGTCGTCGAAGTTGGCCGCGGGCGCCTCGGCGCCCTCCTGGCCGCCGCTGTCACTGCTGGCGACCGTCGTCGGCGCTTGCTGCGCGGGCACGAAGGCGGCGCCGTCTTCTGGCTCGTCGCGCTCGAGCAGGGGGTTCTCGTGGAGGAAGGTCTCGATCTCCTGGTTGAGCTCCAGCGTCGATAGCTGCAGCAGGCGGATCGACAGCTGCAGTTGCGGAGTCAGCGCCAGGTGCTGCGAGAGCTTCAGTTGCAGGGTCTGCTTCATCGGCGCGGCTACATGCGAAAATTTTCGCCGAGATAGACCTTGCGCACGGCTTCGTTGTCCACGATTTCTTCGGGGTGGCCGTGGGCGAGCACCTCGCCGGCGTTGATGATGGTGGCGCGATCGCAGATGCCCAGCGTCTCGCGCACGTTGTGGTCGGTGATGAGGACGCCAATGCGCCGTTCCTTGAGAAAGCCGATGATCTTCTGGATGTCGATCACGGCGATCGGGTCGACGCCGGCGAAGGGCTCGTCGAGCAGGATGAAACGCGGCTCGGTGGCCAGGGCGCGGGCGATCTCTACCCGACGCCGCTCACCGCCGGACAGCGAAATGGCGGCGCGGGTGCGCAGGTGGCCGATGTGCAGCTCCTGCAGCAGGGCGGTCAGTCGGTCCTCGATCTCCTCTTCGGCGAATTGCTGCAGTTCGAGCACAGCGCGGACGTTGTCGGCGACGCTGAGCTTGCGAAACACCGAATTCTCTTGCGGCAGATAGGACAAACCCATCTTCGCCCGCCGATGGATGGGCATGTGGGTGAGGCGGGTGCCATCCATGGTGATCTCGCCGCCGTCTGCCGCCACCAGGCCGACGATCATGTAGAAGCAGGTGGTCTTGCCGGCGCCGTTGGGGCCGAGCAGGCCGATCACCTCGCCGCTGCCGACGTCGAACGATACATCCTTGACCACGGTGCGCGCCTTGTAGCGTTTGCGCAGACCGCTCATGGTCAGCGTCGTCATGCCGCGTCCTCGGCGACGGCCTTCAAGGTCTTGGCGATGACGTCGCTGGAAAAACCGCGCGCCTGCAGAAAGCGCGCCTGCTGCGCCCAGCTGCGCTGGTCCGCCGGCGGCTGGCGGAATTTTTGCCGCCAGACCTGCGCTGCCCGCTCTTCCTCGCTCGCCATGGCCGCGTCGGCGGCGCCCTCGGCCAGACAGCGTTCGATCAATTCTGCCGGGATGCCCTTGGCGCGCAAATTCAGCTTCAGCTTGGCCAGACCGAAGCGCGCCGCGTGGCCGCGCAGATAGGCCTCGGCCAGGCGCTGATCAGAGAGCAGTCCGGTCTGTTCCAGTTGGTCGAGCACGCTGGCGAGGTCTTCCTTATCCGCGTTGGCCGAGAGCTTTTGCGCCAGTTCAGCGCGGCTGTGTTCGCGCCGGGCCAGCAGCTTGAGGGCTTGCTGGCGCAGGGAACTCACTCGCCGACGGTCTCCGCGCTGGCAACGGCGACGACGCCGACGGCGGCGCGTACCTTGTTTTCGATTTCGCGCGCCAACTGCGGGTGCTCGCGCAGGAACTCGCGCGCGTTGTCCTTGCCCTGGCCGATCTTCTCGCCGTTGTAGGCGTACCAGGCGCCGGACTTGTCGACGATCTTGTGCTCGACGCCCAACTCGACGATCTCGCCTTCGCGCGAGATGCCTTCCCCATAGAGGATGTCGAAGTGCGCTTCGCGGAAGGGCGGCGCCACCTTGTTCTTGACCACCTTGACCTTGGTCTCGTTGCCGATCACCTCTTCGGATTTCTTGATCGAGCCGGTGCGGCGAATGTCCAGGCGCACCGAGGCGTAGAACTTGAGCGCGTTGCCGCCGGTCGTGGTCTCCGGGTTGCCGAACATGACGCCGATCTTCATCCGGATCTGGTTGATGAAGATGACCAGGGTGTTGGTGCGCTTGATGTTGCCGGCGAGCTTGCGCAGCGCCTGGCTCATCAGCCGCGCCTGCAAGCCGGGCAATTGATCGCCCATCTCGCCTTCGATCTCCGCCCGCGGCACCAGCGCCGCCACCGAATCGACGACGATGATGTCCACCCCGCCCGAGCGCACCAGCATGTCGGCGATCTCGAGACCCTGCTCGCCGGTGTCGGGCTGGGAGATCAGCATGTCGCCGACATTGACGCCGAGCTTGCCGGCGTAGACCGGGTCGAGGGCATTCTCGGCGTCGATGTAGGCGGCGACGCCGCCCGCCTTCTGCACCTCCGCCACCACGTGCAGGCAGAGGGTGGTCTTGCCCGAGGATTCCGGCCCATAGACCTCGACCACGCGACCGCGCGGCAACCCGCCCGTGCCCAGGGCGATGTCCAGCCCGAGGGAGCCGGTGGATACCACCTGCAGGTCGTTTTCGATTTGGGCCGAGCCCATTTTCATGATCGAGCCCTTGCCGAATTGCTTCTCGATCTGGGCCAGGGCGGCCTGCAGGGCCTTGCTCTTGTTGTCGTCCATGGGAGTTCCTTCGCGAATTGAATGAATTATGGCACAGTTTTTGCGGGGTCTTTAAGCGTCACCACCTTTAGCCTCGCCAGCAAGCCTTCCAGCGAGTGAATCAGCGCGGCGCGGCGCACCGCCTGGCGATCGCCGGCGAACTCGCGGGTCTCGCTCGCCGCCGGCTCGCCGCGCCGACACCAGGAGAAGCATACGGTGCCCACTGGCTTACCAGGTGAGCCACCCCCCGGTCCGGCGATGCCGGTGATCGCCAGGGCCACATCGGCGACGGAATGGGCGAGCGCGCCGGCCGCCATCGCCCGCGCCGTCTGTTCGCTGACCGCGCCGTGGGCCTCCAGCGTCTGCCCGGGGACGGCGAGCAGCTCCTGCTTGGCCTGGTTCGAATAGCTGACGAAGCCGCGATCGAACCAGGCGGAACTGCCGGCGGTCGCCGTGACCACGGCCGCGACCCAGCCGCCGGTGCAGGATTCGGCGCAGGCGAGGCGGAGCTTGCGCTCGGCCAGGGCTCGACCGACCGCTGCCGACAGGGTGAGCAGTTCGGCGTCCATCTTAGCCGAGCAGCGCTTTCAGCAACGCGAGCACCAGCAACGTGTAGCCGGCCGCGAGCGCGTCGTCGGCCATCACACCCAGCCCGTTCTTCAGCGAGCGGTCGAGGGCACGGATGGGTGGCGGCTTGAAGATGTCGAAGCCACGAAAGAGCGCGAAGGCGAGCGCCTGCCACCATTCCCCTTCGGGGCAGAGCAGCAGAATCAGCCAGAAGGGCACTATCTCGTCCCAGACCATGGCGCCGTGGTCGGGGACCCCGAGGTCGCGTCCGGTCTTGTCGCAGGCGTAGATGCCGGCAAGGAAGGCGGCGAGCAGAAACAACAGGAAGCCCGTCTCGCTGAATTGGCCGCGCAGCCAGTCGTAGCTCAACCAGGCGAACAGGGTGCCGGCGGTGCCCGGAGCGATCGGGGAGAGGCCGCTGCCCAGTCCCAGGGCAAAAAAATGCGCGGGATGCTCGAACAGGAAGCGCAACGAGGGGGCTCGGGAACTCATGGCGCGAAATGGTCGTAGCTGCGATAGGCCGCCGCGGGCAATTCTTGGCCCGCCCGGAGCAGCCGCAAGCCGCCGTCGCCTTCGACGATTTCGCCGATGGCGGTCAGCGGCAGGGTGAGGCGGGCCGCGATCGATCGGATCTGTTCGCGCCGCGATGGTGCAGCGGTGAACAGCAGTTCGTAGTCGTCGCCGCCGCCCAGGAGGCAGCGCCTGGCCAGGTCTGGGTCGGCGCAGGCGCGGCTGGCGGCCTCGGGCATGAGCTCGAGCTGCAGGACCGCACCGACCGCGGAGCGCTCGAGGAGGTGACCGAGGTCGCCGAGCAAGCCGTCGGAGACGTCGATGGCCGCGCTGGCGATGCCGCGCAGCGCAGCCCCCAAAGCCACCCGCGGCTGCGGGCGCTGCAGGGCGGCGAGGCAGTCGGTGAGCGCCGGCTCACTCAGCTTGCAGCGTCCCTGCAGGTGGGCGAGCCCCAGGCCCGCCAGCCCCGGCGAACCGGAAATCCAGATGTCGTCGCCCGGGTGGGCGCCGGAGCGCAGCAATGCCTGCGCCGCCGGGACCTGGCCGAACACCGTCGGACAGAGATTGAGCGGACCGCGGGTGGTGTCGCCGCCGACCAGATCGACGTCGAAGGCCGCGGCGCAGGCGAACAGGCCCGTGCAGAAGCTCGTCAGCCAGCGCTCGTCGGCATCGGGCAGGGCGACGGCGACGACGGCCCAGCGCGGTGTCGCGCCCATGGCCGCCAGATCGGACAGGTTCACCGCCAGGGTCTTCCAGCCCAGCGCCTCCGGATCGGTATCGGCAAGAAAGTGAGTACCCGCCACCAGCATGTCGGTGGACACCACCAGGCGCATCCCGGCGGCCAGCTCGAGGATCGCTCCGTCGTCGCCGACGCCGAGCTCGGTGTGGCTGGTGGGCCGGGTGAAATGGCGCGCTATGAGGGCGAACTCTGAAGCCATGGTCTCGCGCGGCGGAAAATCTAGGGACTTCTCCGGGCCTCTTCGGGCCGCAGTTTCGCCGCCAGCTTGTCGAGGATGCCATTGACGAAGCGGTGTCCGTCGGTGCCGCCGTAGCTGCGCGCCAGCTCGATGGCTTCGTTGAGCACCACGCGGTAGGGGGTCTGCGGGAAATGGGCGAACTCGCAGGCGCCCAGGAGCAGGATGCCGCGCTCGATCGGCGACACCTCGGCCCAGGGGCGATCGAGGTAGGGCGAGAGTTCCTGCTGCAGCGCCGCGGCCTCGCCGAGGGTCTTCGCCAGCAGCGTCTGGTAGAGCTCGCGATCGATCTTGTCGAAGCCCTCGACGCCGACGGCCTGGGCGAGTATCGCCGCCTGGTCCTGGTCGCCGACCAGGGATTGGTAGAGGCCTTGCAGGACGAACTGCCGGGCGCGGTGCCGCGGGCTGACCGGTTTCTTCCTCGGTGCAGCAACCGGGAGCGCCGGGTTCACCGGGTCAGCGCTTTCTTTAGATTGGCCATCTCGATCGCGGCTTGCGCTGCTTCCCGTCCCTTTTGCGCCATCCGCGCCAGCGCCTGGTCGTCGTCTTCCGTGGTCAGCACGGCGTTGGCGATCGGCAGTCCGGTTTTCAATTGCACGGCGGTGATGCCGGCAGCAGCCTCGTTGGAGACGATCTCGAAATGGTAGGTCTCGCCGCGGATCACGCAGCCCAGGGCGACCAGGGCGTCGAAGCGACCGCTCTCCGCCATGGTCTGCAGGATCAGGGGCAACTCCAGGGCGCCCGGGACGGTGGCGATGGCCATGTCGGCATTGGCCACCCCGAGCCGCTTCAACTCGTCGGCGCAAGCCGAGAGCAGACCTTCGCCGACGTCGCCGTTGAAACGGCTCATCACCATGCCGACGCGCATACCGGCGCCGGCCAGATTCGCTTCCACTTCCAGAATATCGTCAAACCGCCCCATCGCTGCCATCCCCTGTGGTCAAAGCTTACTGCCGTCGGCCGCCAGATAGCCGCAGATCTCGAGGCCGAAGCCGGTCATGCTGGGCATCTTGCGCGGATTGGCCATCAGCCGCATCTTGCGCACGCCGAGGCTGCGCAGAATCTGCGCGCCGATACCGTAGATGCGCGGATCCCACTTGGCGCTCGGGCGTTCCGCCGGCGTCTGCTCCTGAAAGGCGGCGAGCACCGACTGCGGCGACTCCGCCCGGCGCAGCAGCACGATCACCCCTTTGCCGGCGGCGGCGATGGTCTGCATCGCCAGGTCGACGCTGAAGCTGTGGCGCTGGCTGCCGCTGTCGAGGAAGTCGAGCACCGAGATCGGCTCATGCACCCGCACCAGGGTCTCGTCCTCGGCGCGAATATCGCCCAGGGAGAGGGCCAGATGCGCCTCGCCGGAACTCTGGTCGAGGAAGGCCGACAGGATGAAGTTGCCATGGCGGCAGCTGATCTCCTTGTCGGCGACCCGCTCGACCAGGGTCTCGTGTTCGCTGCGGTAGTGGATCAGATCGACGATGGTGCCGATCTTCAAGCCGTGGATCTTGGCGAACTCCAGCAGATCCGGCAAACGCGCCATCGTGCCGTCGTCCTTCAAAATTTCGCAGATCACCGAGGCCGGTTCGAGCCCCGCCAACTGCGCCAGATCGCAGCCCGCCTCGGTGTGGCCGGCGCGCACCAGGACGCCACCGTTCTGCGCCATCAGCGGAAAGATGTGGCCGGGCTGGACGATGTCGCCCGGCTTGGCGTTCTTGGTCACCGCCACCTGCACCGTGCGCGCCCGGTCGGCCGCCGAGATGCCGGTGGTGACGCCGCTGGCGGCCTCGATCGAGAGGGTGAAGGCGGTCCCGTGCGGGCTGCGGTTGTCGCGCACCATCAGCGGCAGATTGA
>JAHFRE010000384.1 GCA_023258955.1 Sterolibacterium sp. | reverse complement strand
GTATTGGAGAGGAAGACCGAGGAGAGGCGGTCGAAGGAAACGATGCCGTCGGGCTTGGGGTAGACGATCGGCTGGCAATCGGCGGCCTTCTTCAGCTTCAGGTGGTCGGCCGAGAGCTTCAGCGTCCACGGCGCCTTGCCCCGGAACAGCTGCTGGTCGATGCCGAACAGCAGCGAGCCCAGCCACAGGCCCTTGCTCATCCAGGGCTTGAAGTTGCGGGCGCGGGAGAGTTCGTCGTAGAGCCAGCTGGCGCGGAACTTCTCCGGGTAGGCGGCCAGTTCGTCGCTCGTCCGACCCGCGGCCAGCGCTTCGGCGATCGACTCGGCGGCCATGGCGCCGCTCTTGATCGCGGCGTGGGAGCCTTTGATGCGCGAGGCCACCAGGAAGCCGGCGTCGTCGCCGATCAGCGCGCCGCCGGGGAAGATCAGCTTGGGCAGCGCCTGCAAGCCGCCCGAGGCCAGGGCCCGGGCGCCGTAGCAGATGCGCTTGCCGCCTTCGAGCATGGGCCGCAGCTTGGGGTGGGTCTTCAAGCGCTGGAATTCTTCGAACGGCGAAAGATAAGGATTGCTGTAGGACAGACCGATCACGTAGCCCAGCGCCACCAGCCTGTCGCCGGCCGGATTGCTGTAGTGGTAGCAGAAGGATCCGCCGTAGGTGTCCGAAGGCAGCGGCCAGCCGGCGGTGTGCATCACCAGGCCGGGGACGTGCTGCTCGGCCGTGACCTCCCACAGCTCTTTGATGCCTATGCCGTAGACCTGGGGATCGGCGCCCTTGCGCAGATCGAAGCGCTGCTCCAGCTGCAGCCCGAGATTGCCGCGGCAGCCTTCGGCGAACAGCGTGTACTTGGCGTGCAGTTCCATGCCGCGCTGGAATGCGGCGGTCGGCTGGCCGTCGTGACCGACACCCATGTCGCCTGTGGCGACACCCTTGACGCTGCCGTCCTCGTGATAGAGGATCTCGGCCCCGGCGAAACCCGGATAGATCTCGACGCCCAGGGCCTCGGCCTGGGTTCCCAGCCAGCGGCACAGCGCGCCGAGGCTGATGATGTAGTTGCCGTGGTTCTGGAAGCAGGCGGGCAGGATGGCGTTGGGCAGGCTGAATCCACCCTTCTCGGTGAGGATGGTGAAACGGTCCTCGCTCACCGGCGTATCCAGCGGCGCGTTCTGCGCCTGCCAATCGGGCAGCAGCTCGTTCAACGCGCGCGGATCCATGATGGCGCCAGAGAGGATGTGCGCGCCGATCTCCGCCCCCTTCTCGATCAGGCAGACGTTGATCTCGGCGTTCACCTGCTTCAGACGTATCGCCGCAGCGAGGCCCGCGGGGCCGCCGCCGACGATGACGACGTCGAATTCCATCGCTTCGCGTTCCATGATCTCCCACCCCAATCGGCCAGAAAGTTTGGCCGCATTATAATTGCAAACCATGGAGCCACCGCGACAAAGCGCTGCGACCGGCGCGCAGGCTGGTCGGATGGAGGGGCGATGAATATGCTTTGGCAGGCAAGCAAGGAACGTATCGCGGCGACCGGCCTCAGCGCCTTCACCGCCGCAGCGGCGCAACGATGGGGACGCGAATTCGCCAGCTACGCCGATCTGCATCGCTGGTCGACCGACAACGCCGAACAGTTTTGGGACACGCTGTGGGACTTCGCCGGGGTCAAAGGCGAGCGCGGCAGCGTGGTGCTCACCGAGGCGCAACGCATGCCCGGGGCGAGCTGGTATCCGCAAGCGCGGCTCAATTTCGCCGAGAACCTGCTGCGCAGCCGCGACGCGACCGACGCCCTGGTGTTCTGGGGCGAGGACAAGGTCAAGCGCCGCATCTCGCACGCCGAACTCCACGCGAGCGTCGCCCAGCTGGCCGCCGCCATGCGCGCCCAGGGCGTGGTCGCCGGCGATCGCGTCGCCGCCTATCTGCCCAATCTGCCGGAGACGGTGATCACCATGCTCGCTGCGGCCAGCATCGGTGCGATCTTCAGCTCGGCCTCGCCCGACTTCGGCGTTCAGGGTCTGCTCGACCGCTTCGGCCAGATCGAGCCGAAGCTGTTGATCGCTGCCGACGGCTACTGGTACAACGGCAAGGCGGTCGATTCGCTGGCGCGGGTCGCCGCCGTGGCGGCGCAGCTGCCCAGCGTCGAGAAGATCATCGTCGTGCCCTATCTGGCGTCGGCGCCGGACATCGCCGGCATCGCCCGCGCCAGCGCGTGGAACGATTTCCTGGCCCCCCACGCCGGCTGCCAGAGCATCGACTACGCCCGCTTACCGTTCGCCCACCCGCTCTACATCCTGTACTCCTCGGGCACCACCGGCGTGCCCAAGTGCATCGTCCATTCTGCGGGCGGCACTCTGTTGCAGCATCTGAAGGAGCACCGCCTGCACTGCGACGTCAGGCCCGGCGACCGGCTCTTCTACTTCACCACCTGCGGCTGGATGATGTGGAACTGGCTGGTGTCGGGCCTGGCTTCGGGCGCGACGCTGCTGCTCTACGACGGCTCGCCGTTTCTGCGCCGCGGCGCCATCCTGTTCGACTACGCCGACGCCGAAGGCATGACCCACTTCG
>JAHFRE010000193.1 GCA_023258955.1 Sterolibacterium sp. | reverse complement strand
CGACAAGAAGATGGCGCAGGCGGCAGCGCAGGCGTCGGCCCCCTGGGCGGGTCGCCTGACCTTCGAGTACACCACCGAGCTGTCCCTGGCGCAGCTGTTGGACCGCGTCGGCAAGCTGCCGCCGCACGCGATCATCCTCTTCACCCAGCACAACCGCGACGCCAGCGGCAAGGTCACCGTCGCCTACGAGGTCGAGGGCATGATCGTCAAGGCAGCCAACGCGCCGGTGTTCGGGCTGTACGATTTCAATCTGGCCAACGGCGGCGTCGGTGGCTCGGTGATCAGCGTCAGAAGCCTCGGTGAGAGGACCGCAAACCTGGCGCTGGAGCTCCTGGGTGGCCGCCGCCACCTCGCCGAGCCGGTGAGCAGCGCCACCTTGGCGGCGGTGCCGATGTTCGACTGGGCGCAGCTCAAGCGCCTGGGTGGCCGGTTGGACCGGCTGCCGGGCGACGCGGTCTTCGTCAATCGCCTGCCGACCTTTTGGGCGCAATACCGACCCTACGTCATCGGCCTCGCTGCCTTTCTGCTGTTGCAGTCGGCCTTGATCGCCGGCCTGCTGCTGAACATGCTGCGCCGCAGGCGGGCCGAATCCGCCCTGCGCGAGAGCGAACGGGAATTCAGAACCCTGGCCGAGGCCATGCCGCAGATCGTCTGGGTCACCCGGGCCGACGGCTGGAGCGTCTATTTCAATCAGCGCTGGGTGGACTACACGGGGCTGACGCTGGAACAGAGCTACGGCCACGGCTGGAACAAGCCCTTTCATCCGGATGACCAGCAGCGCGCCTGGGACGCCTGGCAAAACGCGGTGCACAACCATGGCACCTACGCCCTCGAATGCCGGCTGCGCAAGGCCGACGGCAGCTATCGCTGGTGGCTGATACGCGGCGTGCCGGTACACGATGCCAACGGCGCGATCGAGAAGTGGTTCGGCACCTGCACCGACATCCACGACTTCAAGCAGGTCGACGAGGCGTTGAGCGAAAACCGCTCGAAGCTGGAAGCCGCCCTGTCCAGCATGGGCGACGCCGTTTCCATCGCCGACCGGGACGGCCGCTTCATCCACATCAACGACGCCTTCGCCAGCTTCCACAAGTTCGCCAGCAAGGATGCCTGCCCCAAGACGCTCGCCGAATATCCGGCGCTGCTCGAGCTGTATTCGAGCGACGGCGAAGCGCTCCCGGTCGAGCAATGGGCGGTGCCGAGGGCGCTGCGCGGCGAAGCGGCGATAGCAATGGAATTCACGCTGCACCGCAGGGACAGCAGCGCCAGCTGGGTGGGCAGCTACAGTTTTGCGCCGATCCGCGACCAGCACGGTGCCGTCGTCGGCGCGGTGGTGACGGCGCGCGACATCACCGCCAGCAAGGAAGCGGAAAACGAAATCCGAAAGCTCAACATCACGCTCGAACAACGGGTTCAGCAGCGCACGGCGGAACTGGAGGTGGCGAACCGCTCGCTGTCGATCGCCAAGGCCGCCGCCGAAGGCGCCAACGTGGCAAAGAGCAACTTTCTGGCCAATATGAGCCACGAAATTCGCACGCCGATGAACGGCATCCTGGGCATGGCCAATCTGCTGCGTCGTGGCGGCGTGACGCCGAGCCAGGCGAAGCGACTCGACGCGATCGACGCCTCGGGCAAGTTGCTGCTCGGCATCATCAACGACATCCTCGACCTGTCCAAGATCGAGGCCGGCAAGCTGACGCTGGAAGACGCCCCGGTCGCCATCTCCGGCCTGTTGAACAACGTCGCTTCGATCATGGCCGAGGCGGCCCAGGCCAAGGGCATCGCCTTGTTGGTAGCGGAGGCCGTTGTGCCCCAGGGCCTGCTCGGGGACGCGACACGCTTGCAGCAGGCGCTGCTCAACTACGCAACCAACGCGATCAAGTTCACCGAAAAGGGTGCCGTCGAGTTGCGGGTACGGGTGCAGGAAGAAACGCAGAGTTCGGTGCTGCTGCGCTTCGAAGTGCAGGATAGCGGCATCGGCATCGATGCGCAGGCGCTGACGCGATTGTTCGGTGCCTTCGAACAGGTCGACACCTCGATCAGCCGCAAGTACGGCGGCACCGGACTCGGCTTGGTGATCACGCGACGACTGGCCGAGCTGATGGGTGGCGAAGCCGGCGCCGAGAGCACCCCCGGCCTGGGCAGCGTCTTTTGGTTCAGCGCCCGCTTGCAGCGGGGCAGCGAGAGGGCGAGCGCGCCAGCGAAGTCGACCATCGACGCCGAGGCCGAGCTCAGGCGCCGGTTTTCCGGCAGCGCCGTCTTGCTGGTCGACGATGAACCGATGAACCGTGAGATCGCCACCCTGCTGCTCGAAGACAGCGGCCTGGCGGTGGACGCCGCCGAGGACGGGGCGACGGCGATCGCCATGGCAGGGGTGAAGACCTACGCCGTGATCCTCATGGATATGCAGATGCCGAAGGTCAACGGGCTCGACGCCACGCGGCAGATACGCAGCCTGCCGGGATACAGCGAGACGCCGATCGTCGCCATGACCGCCAACGTGTTCACCGAGGACAAGCGACGCTGCTTCGAGGCGGGAATGAACGACTTCCTGATCAAGCCGTTCAAGCCGCAGGACCTGTTCGAGACCCTGTTGCGCTGGCTGGCGCGGGGCGCTTGACGCCGCGTCGCCGAGGCCGGCTAATAGCGGGAAAAGCGTTCGGGCAGGTGTCCGAACAAGGGCAGCAACAGCTTCCACGGAAAGGCCGGCACGACACCGAACTTGACCCGCTTGCCGATCAGGTCGGCCAGTTCGCGCGCCGCGCGTTCGGTGGACACGGCGAAGGGCAGCTTGCCGATATCGACCCCGTCGACGATGTCGGTCTTGATATAGCCGGGCAGGATGTCGCTGATGACGATGCCGTGGCGTCTGAGTTCCAGGCGCGCCGCTTTGAGATACATCGAGAAGCCGGCCTTGCTGGCGCAGTAGGCCGCCTGGGTGGCGATCGGTTGCAGGGCGGCCAGGGAGGAGATGCCGACAATGTGGCCCTTCCCCCGCCGCAGAAAATGTTCGGCGGCGGCATCGATCGTCGCCATGGCGCCGATCAGGTTGGTCTGGATCAGATTGATTTCCTTGGCCAGGGTGCCGCCCCCGAGATGGGTTATGTCGTTGGCACCGGCGTTGACCACGATCGTATCGACGCCGCCGAGGCGCTCGAACAAGGCGTGCAGGGTCGGGCCGACGCTGTCGGTCTGGCAGACGTCCAGCGTCGTCAGTTCGACCGGCAAATCGCTGCCGTGGGCGGCGTGCAGTTCGTCGCGCAGCCGTTCGAGCAACGGCATGCGGCGCGCGGTCAGGCCCAGGGCGTGACCGCGACGCGCCATTTCCAGCGCCAGCGCCCGGCCGATGCCCGAGGACGCCCCAGTGATGACGACGGTGGATCTTTCGACGTATGCCATGGCTAGCTCCCGGTAGATTCAAGACGGCGACGCGGCCAGGCGATGGCCAGGACGAGCCCCATGAGAACACGCCGGATCGGCAGATCTGCCCCCCGCAGCGGGGGGGGATCGGGGAGGCCGGTCTGGCCGCGGCGCCGCTCGTCGCCAGCGCCAGGCAGCCGCCAGCGAACTACATGATGCCGTTGCGCGCCGCGCTGCCCTGCTGTCTTTGCGCCGGCGGGGGCGCGGCGGACCTGGCGCGGAGCGCCAGATCGGCGTTGGTCGCCAGCAGTTCCGATTCGTCGGCAACGATCTGGGCAGCTTCGCCGAGCAGGACGTCCTTGGCCTTCTTGCGCGCCTTGGCCGCCTTCAGTTCGCCCAACAGGTCGCGCTCGTCGCTCTGCAATCCATCGTCCTTGAGATCCGGCCGTGGCGCGGCTTCGTCGTCGGCTTCGTCGTCGGCGCTGTCGCCCGCCGCCAGCTGCCGGCGCAGCGCCAGCTTCGCCTCTTCGGCGAGCAGCGCACCGTGGCGCTCGGCTTCGTTGAGGGAGACGGAGCTCTTCCTGCCCTCGGCCTTGGCTTCGGCGATGTCGGCCTGCAGCAGCTGGAAGTACCGGTCCTTGGCGATTCGCGCATCATGGCGGTTGGCGAGCAGGGGCTGCAATTTCTTCAGATCGCCGAGGGGCGAGTAGTCGGCAGAACGGATCTGCACCCAGGGCAGGGCGTTGTCGAAACTCGTCTCGCCAAAGTATTTCGGATCGGCCAGCGAAGGAAAGGCGATGTCCGGGCTGACGCCGCGCAGCTGCGTCGTTCCACCGTCGACGCGAAAGAACTGGGCGATGGTCATCTTCAGCTCGCCGTAGAGGGGTTTGTCGTTCTTGGCCACCTGGTCCAGGTCCACCAACGTCTGCACCGTGCCTTTGCCAAAGCTCTGTTCCCCGATCACCACGCCGCGGCCGTAATCCTGGATCGCCGCGGCGAAGATCTCCGACGCCGACGCCGAACCGCGGTTGATCAATACGCCCAGCGGACCGCTCCAGGCAACGCGGGCGCCGGCGCTGCGCTCGACGTGGATGTTGCCGCGGGCGTCGCGTTCCTGCACCACCGGCCCGTTGCCGATGAACAGTCCGGTCAGCTCGACCGCCTCGTTGAGCGAGCCGCCGCCGTTGTTGCGCAGATCGACCAGCACGCCGTCGACCTGCGCTTTCTTCAGTTCGCGCAACAAGCGCGCGACGTCGCGGGTCGCGCTCTTGAAATTCGCGTCGCCTTTTTGCCGCGACTCGACATCTTGGTAGAAGACCGGCAGCGTGATGACGCCGATACGGCGGCTGCTGCCGCCTTCGCTGACCGTGAGCACCGACTTCTTGGCGGCCTGCTCTTCGAGGCTGATCTTCTGCCGCACGAAGGAGACTTGCCGATGCTTGCCGTCGCGGCTGTGCTCCGCGGGAATGATGTCGAGCCTGACCACCGAGCCGGCCTCGCCGCGGATCAGCGCCACGGCGTCGTCGAGACGCCAGCCCTGGATATCGGTCCACGCACCGCTGGCACCCTGGGCCACGCCGACGATGCGATCGCCGGTCTTCAGCCGCCCGGAGAGCGCAGCGGGGCCGCCCGGCGTCAGCTCGCGCACCACCGCGCAATCGTCCCGCTCGGTCAGCACCGCGCCGATCCCGCTCAGCGACAGCTTCATCGATATGTCGAATTCCTCTGCTGCTCGCGGCGCCATGTAGTTGGTGTGGGGCTCGACGCTCATGGTGTAGGCGTTCATGAACGATTGGAAGGCGTCTTCGGTCTTGAGCCGGGCGACCCGCTTCAGGGAATTGTCGTAGCGCTTGTCGAGCGTCTCGACGATCGCCTTGGCGTCCTTGCCGGCGAGCTTGAGCCGCAGCCAGTCGTTCTTCACCCGCTTGCGCCACAGGTTGTGCACCTCGGCCGGCGAGGCCGGCCAGGGTTCGTCGTCGCGGCTGTATTGATAGCTCTCCTGCGCGCCGAAATCGAATCCCTGGGCGAGCAGGCTGCGCGCGTAGCCGAAGTTCTCGAAGGCGCGTTGCTTGTAGAGATTGAACACCGCGAAGGGGATGCGCAGGTCCTCTTTGACGATCGCCTGACCGAGCTGTTCGCGCGCCTCGCGCCACTGGTCGACATCGGCTTGGGAGAAGAAGATCCGGTCGGGATCCAGCGCCTTCAGATAGTGGTCGAAGATCCGCTGCGACATCGCCGCATCCAGCGCCACCGGCTGGTAGTGATAGCGGCTCAGCAGGTCGGCGGTCAGATGCGCGGCCTGCTCCTGCTGTTGGTCGGGCCGCAGATCGAGGTTTCGTGTCGGCTGCGCAACATCCGCCGCCACCTGTCCAGCCAACAGCAGCGCGAAGACTGCCCACAGCCGCATCAACATCGTTCCCGCTCCATCAATGAAGGCAAGCTGGCCTGTCGCACGCAACACGGCTGCTCGCATCCCGAGGCTCGATGCTAGCGCCTAGCCCGTCAGCCAGTCTGTCCGCGCTGTAACCATCTGTTGCGCCGTTGTAACTTCGCCATGGCGCAGCGATCGGCAGGCGAGCACCGGGTTTGCGCGGCGCTCACCTCGATCATTGGAACAGCTGGGCTGCGGGCGCGTCAAGCGCTGTTGTCGCTGCTGGCTATAGTGGGAGTGGGCACCGCCGCTGCCGTCGGCGCTGCAGCGGTCTCATTCGCTATACCCCGGTGATGGTGGTGGTGATGCGGCGCAAATGGCGCGCCCTGCGCCGACGACTGCAGATCCTGCTGCAGCTGCGCCAACAGCTTCTGTGCCCCGGCGGTGTCGCCGGCCTGCAGCGATGCTTGCAGGTTGGCGAGATCGGTCTGCACGGCGCTGGGCGCCGTCGCCGTCGCCGCGGCGGTGAAGCTGCCCGAGATGAGCGCGTAGGCGGCCTGCGCGTTCTGAAGCTCCGCCTGCCACTGCGCTACGGCGTCCTGCTTCAGCTTGGTCAGCGCGTCCTGCGCCGAGCTTAGGCTGCCCGACCCCAGGGCCTGGCCGAGAGCGGTCCAGTCGCTGGCGACGTTGTTCGGCGCCGCGGTGGGCGTGCTGCCGCTGGCCGGCGTCGTCGGGGTGGCGCTGGAACGAAGCTGCTGCAAGTCGTTGTAGGCCTGCTGGGCCGAGGACAGGTTGCCCGTCTGGATCGACTGAAAGATCTGCTCGAAATCCTGGCGCGCCTGGCGGAAGGGCGACTGGCCGACGACGGCGGTTTGATTGACGAGGGAACTGACACTGGCTATGGACATCGCGCTTCTCCTATCCGGTACGAAGGTTCGAGGCGGCCGCTGCAGGAAACCGGAGCATCCCGGCAAAGCTTGCCGGAAGAAGCTCCCGGACGGCAGGATCTGTCTGTCGTTTGGGCCGGAAACCGCCGAATTTCCCGCAACGCCGCTACCTGCTTCCCCTGAAGCACTCTGCATGCCGGACTTTGTGATCGCGCCAAAGATTTACATTGGCTAACGAATTGATGGGGTCTCGAGGCTAGCCGACCAACTCCTGGTAGTACAGGTTCTGCGGATGCTCGGCGCGCGCGAAGAACAGCCAGCGCTCTGCCAGGAGGCCGCAGCACTGCAGGACGAAGGCCGCGAGCAAGGTGGCCGGCGCCAGTCTGAACAGCCCCAGCAGCAGCGCCGAGGGCAGCAGGAAGGCGCCACCCAGGGAGAGCAGATTCAGCGCGCGCAGCAGCGTGCCCTTGGCGCGATGGAAGAATTCGCGGGTGTTGAAGGAGCCGCCCATGAAGCCCATCGCCGTCTGCCGTATCAGCGGGTGCTTGACTCCGATCGCGCTCTGCAGCGACGATTTGGGCTTGAGACGGCTGTTGCGCGATAGCCAGGCGAGGTGGCTGACAAGACCGAGCAGGGTGAGCAGCGCCGCCCAGCCGGCGAAGAAGCCGACCAGCTCCGGCGCGGTGAAGGCCGCGAGCGCGGCGGCCAGGGTGAAGCCGGAGGCGCTGCCGAGCAGGACGTAGTTGGCCACGGTCAACGGCGTGTGCCATTCGCGCAGAAAACGCAGGCAGGCGTAGATCATGGCGGTGCATAGAAACAGCGCCAGGGCCAGCGCGCTGCCGAGCGCGCCGAGCACGGTCTGGGCGTCGATCAGCAGGCCGCTGGGCAGCAGCACCAGCACCGGCCGCCAGTCGAAGAGTTGGGCGGCGCCGTAGAGGAACACCACCGCTATGAAGGCGGGCAGGACGATCACCTCGCGCGACAGCCAGGAAGTTCGCCACTGGGCGGC
>JAHFRE010000383.1 GCA_023258955.1 Sterolibacterium sp. | reverse complement strand
CATCGCCACCATCTACGAAGGCACGACCGGCATCCAGGCCAACGACCTGATCGGGCGCAAGATCCTGCGCGAGGGCGGCGAGACCCTGCGCCTGCTCGCCGAGGAGATCCGCGGCGTCGCCCATGAGCTCGCCGCAACGGGCGATCTGGCGGAGCTGGGGCAGGCCTTGTCGGCCGACGTCGATCGACTCGAGCTCACCCTGGCCTGGATCCTCGACCAGGGCAAGGGCGAGTTCGCCCCGGTGCTGGCCGGCGCCGTACCTTTCCTGCAGCTGCTGGGCACGCTGTGCGGCGCCTGGCAGATGGGCCGCGCGGCCCTGGTCGCGCGCGCCGACCTGGCGGCGGCGCGCGGAGACGCCGACTACCTGCAAGGCATCATCGAGCTGGCGCGCTTCTACTTCAGCCACCTCGCGCCCCAGACCGAGGCGCTGGCCCGGGTCGTGACCCGGGGCGGGGCGGCGGTGGTACACACCGGCGACGCGGTGTTCGGTTAGCGCCGCAGCCTGATCAGGAGCGGGCCGCCGCGTTGGCCGGCGACAGCGGTGCGGGCGCCCGCTTGAAGCGCAGCGCCAGGGCGTGGAGGAAGGTGTAGATCACCGGAACCACGATCAGGGTCAGCAGGGTCGAGGTGGTCACCCCGCCGATGATCGCGCGCCCCATCGGCGCCTGGACCTCGCCGCCGTCGCCCAGCCCCAGCGCCATCGGCAGCATGCCGAAGACCATCGCCAGGGTGGTCATCAGGATCGGCCGCAGCCGCACCTGGCCCGCGTCGAGGATCGCTTGTTCGAGCGTCTTGTGTTCGCGCAGACCCTGGTTGATGAAATCGACCAGCAGGATGGCGTTCTTGGTGACCAAGCCCATCAGCATGATGAAGCCGATGACGGAGAACAGATTGAGCGTCGTGCCGGTGACGAGCAGCGCCAGAAACACCCCGATCAAAGACAGGGGCAGCGAGGCCATGATGGCGATCGGCTGCAAGAAGCTGCCGAACTGCGACGCCAGAATCAGATAGATGAAGATCACCGCCATCCCCAGCGCCGCCATTGCGGCGGCGAAGGAGTCGTTCATGTCCTGGGTCTGGCCGCCGACGTTGAAGCGATAGCCGGGCGGCAGCGTCGGCTCCAGCTTCTTCAGCAGCGCCTGCACCTCGCTGCCGGCATCGCCGCTCGGCCGCCCTTCGACGTTGGCGTAAAGTGACACCCGCCGCTGCAGGTCGAGGCGCTTGACCTGCTGGGCGCTGAAGCTGGGAACGAAGTCGGCGACCTGGCGCAGCGCCACGATCGGCAACGTGCCGTCGGCGTTGGCGCGGCTGCTGGTCAGGTAGAGATCGCCCAGATCGGTGACGATGCGCCGGCTGGATTTCGGCAGGCGCACGTTGACGTCGTAGTTCTGTCCGTCCGGCGCCTGCCAGTGGGAGATTGTGTCGCCGGCGATCAGCGGCCGCAGGGCGCGGCCGATCTGGTCCGTGGTCAAGCCCAGGTCGCTGGCCAGATTGTCCTTGATGCGCACGGCGATGGTGGGATCGGCGCCGCGCTCGCTGCTCTCCAAATCGGCGATGCCCTTGATCGCCGCGATTTCCTTCATCACCCGCTGCGAGATCTCGGTCAGCTTCTGCGCGTCCGGTCCGAGGATGGAGATGAAGATCGGCTTGTCGAATCCCACCGAGAGCGCGACCCCGGCCACCGCGGCGAGCCGGTCGCGGATGGCGCGCTCGAGCTCCTTTTGCGAACGGCGATGGGTCTGGCGGCGCTCGTTCAGCTTGAGGTTGATGCGCGCGTAGTTCTTGCCCTCGTCGGTGCCGACGTTGGTGTCGGTGATCTCGATCTCCGGGAACTCCTTCAGCGCCGCCTCGACCTGACGCATCTTGGCGTCGGTGTAGTCCAGTCCCGAGCCGATCGGTGTGTTCAGGCGCAGCGAGATGAAGCCCTGGTCGGTCTCCGGCATGAACTCGGTGCCGACCAGCGGCACGATCAGGAAGCTGCCGAGGAAGCTCACCGTGGCGATGGCCAGCACCTTGCCGCGATGGGCCAGCGCCCAGGCGAGCATCCGGCCGTAGAGACTATGCACCCACTCGACGCCGGCTTCGATCTTCGCCATCAGCCGTCCCAGGCTGGGCAGGCGCGCGAAGCGGCCGCCGGGCGGGTCGTGCCAAATCGAGGAGAGCATCGGGTCGAGGGTGAAGCTGACGAACAGCGACACCAGCACCGCCACCGCGACGGTGATGCCGAACTGGAGGAAATAGCGGCCGATGAGGCCGCTCATGAAGGCGATCGGAACGAACACCGCGACGATGGCGAAGGTCGTCGCCATCACCGCCAGGCCGATCTCTTCGGTGCCCTCTTTGGCGGCGCTGTAGTGATCCTTGCCCATGCCGAGGTGACGCACGATGTTTTCCCGGACCACGATCGCATCGTCGATCAGCAGGCCGATGCACAGGCTGAGCGCCATCAGGGTGAGAAAGTTCAGGGTGAAGTGAAAGGCGTAGAGCGCGACGAAGGTGGCGATCACCGCGATCGGCAGGGTCAGGCCGGTGATGATGGTGCTGCGCCAGGAATGCAGGAAC
>JAHFRE010000382.1 GCA_023258955.1 Sterolibacterium sp. | reverse complement strand
GCCTGATCCTGAAGCGCAACGGCGATCGCTACCAGGGTGCCTTGCGGCTGCCGGCGGCGGGGCATTGGCTGCTGCAGCTGGAGGACGAGACGAACAATTGGCGCCTGTCGGGCAATCTGGTGCTGCCCGCCAACGGCGAGACGGTCTTCGGTGCCACCGCGATGGCGGTGCCGGAATAGTCATGCTCTGGCGCGGTGGCGCCAGGGGCGATTTCAGGGCAACTTCTCGAGCAGCGAGTATCCCTGCGCACTTGCGTATTGCCTGAAGCCGCGGCGCTCCATCATGGTCATCATGCGCGAACGCGGCTTGCAGGCCACGATCAGGCGACGCTGTTTGAAATGTGCGCAGAAGAAGCTGGTCAGCGCCGAACCGATGCCGATGCCGCGGTGGGAATGCGCCACGGCGATGGCGTGCAGCTCCCGGTCGGCATCCTTCTTGGCGTCCACGCCGATGACCATGATGTAGCCGGCAACGACGCCGTCGATCTCCGACACCCAGTATTCCATGGGCACGCTTGTCCTGCCGCCTTGCCAAAGATCGCGGGTGCCATTGCCTTCCGTGATGCTGTGCGTGATCAGCACCGCCAGTTCCTGCTGCCGTGCCTCGTACAAGGCGTTCCTGGAGAAGGCGCCATCTTCGGCGCCGAGCGCGATCAGGCGCAGGATCGCCGCGGCATCCGCCGGTACGGCGCGGCGGATGGTTGCCTGCAGCCGGCGCCGCCGACCGACGTTGCGGCCGCGCTGCTGCAGGTAGTCTGCGTGCAGCGCCAGCCGGGTGACGAGCTGCTTGACACGCCAGATCAGCACTTCGACCAAGCTGTAGGCGCAGGCGGTTGTCAGCAGGTTGTGCCAGTAGAGAAAATGCGTGGTCTTCGGAAACATGTCCCAGTATGCGTAGACGCGCGCCAGCACGGCCAGCGTCAGCAGCAGATAGGTGATCCGGCGTTCGAGGAACCAGGCGGAGAAGATGATGGGAACGAGGTAGTAGGGTGCGACGATCAATGTGGGCTCGGTGTTGAGATCGACCCAGAAGATCGCCACTTCGAGCGCCAGCAGCAGCAGGAACAGGACGCGCCTGTCCATCTGGTAGAGCTCGTCTTCCAGTCGGGCGACGCATCGGCGCAAGCGCAGCAGCCCGCGCTGCCCAACTGCGGACGGCGCGATTCTTGGTTTGACCAGCGTTGGGTGGTCGCGCAATGCCATATTCATACCCATGTTGAGAGCAGTGCCAGTCTACGGACGACGGCGGCCGAAATCAACCTGGAGCGAGTAAAGTTCTGCGCGCAGCAGCGCTGCACGAGTTGGCCTAGCGCGCCAGGTCGGCCGGGCGAGCTGGCAGCACCGGATACGTGCCGGCACCAGATACGTGCCAGCACCTGACACGCGCCAGCACCTGACACGCGCCAGCACCTGACAGGTGCTAGCGGCGCGTAGGTCCGACGCCGATCGGCGGTGGCGCCAGGTTGACGATCCGGGTGAACAGGTGGCGGAACTCGTTGTCGGGATCGGCGCCGAAGCGCGGGTCGCCGTTGGCGCCGAAAGCCTCGGCGATCTCGGCCCAATCCTCGGCGCTCAGATGTTTCTTGGCCAGGGGCAGCAGCACCTTTTCCTCCTGGTTCATGTGGGTCCAGGTCTCCTCGGCGAACTTCTCGACCGCGACCGAGAAGCGTTCCAGACCGTCGTCGGCGCCGGCCTCGAAGTGCCCCAGCGCCTGCTCCAGCGCGCGCGCGTGCTCGGCGACTTCGAGATGCTGCCTTTCCAGGTCGGCGAGCAATTGGTCGGCGTCGTGGGTGCGGGCCCGCAGGCGGGCGAACAGATAGGTGTTCTCCTTGGGATTGTGCAGCTTGTCGGGAAACGAATCGATGTAGTACAGCATCGCCCAGAGCAGCTTGAAATTGGGTGGCTTGCCGCTGACGCGAGCCTCCCGCACCAGATACCTGAGGCCGTGAATGACGGCCGAGAGGGAGCGGTGCTCGTCCTGGATGGTGGAGATGGCGGTATTGAGCATCTGTCGATTCCCGGAGCCGCGAACTCTTACGCGGCGACGCTCAACGATATACCAGAACGGGTACCTTGGAGTGGGTCAATACCTTCTGCGTTTCGCTGCCCAGGAGCAGGCCAGAGAAACCGCGGCGGCCGTGCGAGGCCATGAAGATCAGGTCGCAGCCGGTGCTGGCCGCTGCGTTGATGATGGCTTCGTAGGGAATGTCGCTGACGACGCTGTGCAAGGTGCAAGGCACAGCCGCAGCCTGGGCCTGCTTTTCGGCGGCGCCGAGGATCTCCTGCGCCTGCGCCTCGGCCATTTCGGCGAAGCGCTCCGGCGTGGTCGGATCGATCAGCGCGCCCTCGCCGTAGAAGGCCATCGGATAGTCGGGCTTGGCGAAGAAGAAGGTGATTCGGGCGCCGGCCTCCTTGGCAAAGGTGACTGCGCGCCTGACGGTATCGCTGGAGAGTTCTGAGCCATCGGTCGGGACGAGAATATGTTTGAACATGCTGGCCTCCGTAGACAAAGTGACGGGTTCGCAGAATCGCCTGTTGCTGCGCACCATGATAGCGCAATAACGTC
>JAHFRE010000192.1 GCA_023258955.1 Sterolibacterium sp. | reverse complement strand
ACTCCTTCAGCAGCCACGCCTTGAGCCCCCAGGCCGTGCTGCAGGTCTATCGCGACGTCGAAGGCCGCGAGCCGCCGCCGGCGCAGCTGCTGGCCATCCGCGGCGAGCGCTTCGAGCTGGGTGAAGAATTGAGCGCGGCGGCGACCCGCCACCTCGAGGCGGCGCTGAGCTGGGCGGCAGACTGGTTGGCGACACCTTGAACGGATCAGGCCGCAGCGAGGGGCGTGGCGCGTGAAGTTCAGCCCCGCCCTGCCGAGGATAGCCGGCCTGCTGATCCTCAATCTGCTGGTGCTGGGCATGATGGCGCTGTCGCTCGAGCACAGCAAGGCGCAGTACGAGGATCAGGCGGCGGCGACCACGCGCAGCCTGTCCACGGCGCTGGAACAGACGATCGACGCCACCCTTGATCGGGTCGACCTGAGCCTGCTCGACATCGTCGGTGAGTGCGAGCAGCGCCTCGCCGCCGGCGGCATCGACGAGCAGGCGCTGAACCGGGCGATCGCGCGCGAACACGGCTGGCAGCCGGATCTGGACAGCCTGCGGGTCACCGACGCCAGCGGCGACGTGCTCTACGGCGTCGGCGTCGATCCACGGGCGCGGCCGCACGTTTCCGCCGCCGATCGCGACTACTTTCAGCGTCTGCGTGCCGAGCCCGACGCCGGGCTGGTGTTTTCAAAGCCGGTGCTGGGCAAGATCAGCGGCAAGTGGGTGATCGTCATGGCGCGACGCATCCAGCGGCCCGATGGCGGCTTCGGCGGCGTCGTCTATGGTCCGATCGCGCTGGAGCGCTTCTATCGCTTCTTCGACCGGATCGACGTCGGCCGCAAGGGCGTGGTCAGCCTGCGCGACGCTAACCTGGGCATCGTCGTGCGCCGCCCGGAACTCGCCGGCATCGGCGCCGCGGTCGGCAATCGGGAGGTATCGCAGGAGATCCGCGACCTGGTCGCCGCCGGCAAGACCGAGGCCACCTATTTCACGCCCCTGGGTTCGGACAACGTCGCGCGCACGGTCAGCTACCGCAAGATCAAGGAGCACCCGTTCTACCTGGTGGTCGGCCTGGCGCGCGACGAATACCTGGCCAAGTGGCGCGACGAAGTCTGGCAGCAGGGCCTGCTGGCGGCCCTGTTCCTCGTCGCCAGCGCCGCCTTTGCCTGGCTGCTGCGCCGCGACTGGTCGCAGCGCTTGTTCAGGAAGCGGCTGGAGGAGCAGGTGCGCAGCCGCACGGCGCAGTTGAGCGCGCTGACCATGGAGGTGACCCTGGCCGAAGAGCGGGAGCGGCAGATTCTGGCGCAGGATCTGCACGACGACCTGGGCCAGATTCTGGCGATGGCCAAGCTCAAGCTGACGGCGCTCGAAGCGCCCGGCTGCGCCGACGCGGCGACCCAGGTGCAGCAAATCCGCGAGGTCGAAGCGATGATAGACCAGGCCAACCAGTCGGTGCGCTCGCTGTCGCTGCAGCTTAGCCCGCCGGTGCTGCACCAGTTGGGCCTGGTGGCGGCGCTTGAATGGCTGGCCGAGGAGATGCTACGCTCCTACGGGCTGACAGTGCTGGTGCGCGACGATGGGCAGGACAAACCGCTGAGCCAGGTGTCGGGCTACATGCTGTTTCGCATCGTGCGCGAGCTCTTGATCAACGTCGCCAAGCACGCCGGGGTCAAGCGCGCCGAAGTCTCGTTGGAAGCCATCGAGGGCAATCTGGTGCTCAGCGTGGCCGACGACGGAACCGGCTTCGATGCGCGGAAGCGCGTGGTGCCATCTGCCGGTGGCGGCTTTGGCCTGTTCAGCGTGCGCGAACGCATCGGCCACATCGGTGGTGAAGTGCAGATCGACAGCAGGCCGGGTGACGGCACGGTGGTCGTGCTGATCTTGCCCCTGCCGAAAAAGGAGAGTGAAGCGTGATACGGGTGATGCTGGTCGATGACCACAAGGTGGTGCGCGAGGCCCTGTCCTCGGTGCTCGAAAAGGAAGCCGACATCGAAATCGCGGGGCACGCCGGCGACGGCAAGAGCGCGCTGGAACTGGTGTGGGCCCTGCAGCCCCAGGTGATCGTGATGGACATCGCCCTGCCCGACATCAACGGCATCGAAGTGACGCGGCGCATTCTGAGCCTGCAACCGGGGATACGGGTGCTCGCCCTGTCCACCTACTTCGACCGGCGCATCGTCACCCAGGCGCTCGAGGCCGGCGCCACCGGTTACGTGAACAAAGCGGCGGGACGCGACGAGCTGCTCCAGGGAATCCGCGCGCTGGCCGCCGGGAAGCCCTATCTGTGCCAGGAAATCGCCGCCATGCTGGTGAAGAGCCCGGGCGGCAACGACGAATACGGCAGCGAAGCCAAGCTCGGTCGGCGCGAGATCGAGGTGCTGCAACTGCTGGTCGATGGTCACACCTCGGCCAAGATCGCCGACCGGCTGCACATCGCCACCAGCACGGTCGAGGTGCATCGCCGCAACATCATGCGCAAACTCAACCTGCACAGCGTCGCCGAGCTGACCAAGTACGCGATCCGCGAAGGCCTGATTTCCGCCTAGGGCGCTGCCCTGGCGGCCTCGAGCTACCAGTAAACAGGTACTCCTATTTATGGCAAGACCTGTATTCCCAGCGCCCCACCCGCCGCATATAGTTGCGCCATGGAAAAGGGGGAGGTGCCATGACGAAGAGATCGATGACGGCGGCCTGGAGCGAGGATCTCGCCACCGGCGTCGCCGCGCTCGACGAGCAACATCAGGCGCTGTTTCGCTGCGTCGTCGAACTGGAGCAGGCCGCCGGCGAACGGACGATGTTGTCCACCTGTCACGCCCTGGCACAATTGAGCCGCTATGCGCGCGAGCATTTCGCCGAGGAAGAACGCCTGATGCGCGAGCACGGCTATCCGGGTATCGAGTTGCACATCGCCGAACACCGCGACTTCAGCCATCGGCTGTTCGAACTGCGCCGCGCCTATCTCGACCAGGACATCTCGAGCGAGTTGATCACCCTGCTGCGCGCCTGGCTGCGATTTCACGTCACGACCACCGACATGGATTACGTTCCCTACCTGCGCGACATCGGGCATACTCTCGCCGAGGTGGTCGAATGCCGGGCGGCAGCACGATGAACGGCCTGTGCGGGACCATGATCCTCGACGGCATGGGCAAGATCTGCGGCTGTGGCACGGCGGCGGGCCAGCTGTTCGGCGGCAACTTCGCCGACATGGCGGGCAAGCCGATCTCGGCGCTGATCGCCGACCTGGAGGTCGGCAGCGCCGCGCACAGCTACGGCGCCCGCAGGCTCGCCTATCTCTGCCGCGACAGCGACTGGCGCCGCTTCAAGGCGGTAGACCTGCGCGGCAACGGCTTTGCCGTCGAACTCACGGTGGCGCAAATGCGCACCCAGGATGGCATGGACATGTTTCTGCTCAGCCTGCGCAAGCCAGAACTCAGCTAACGACAAGGGGAGTTTCATGTATTTCGAAGAACTGCGGGTAGGCCAAAGCGCCGAGAGCCGTAGGACCGTGACCCAGGCGGACATCGTCGCCTTCGCCGATCTGTCGGGCGACCACAACGGCGTGCATCTCGATCCCGAGATCGCCGCCAAGACCCCGTTCAAGGGCATCATCGCCCACGGCATGCTGTCGGTCTCGTTCATTTCGGCCATCATCGGCACCCGCCTGCCCGGCGAGGGGACCATCTACCTGGGGCAGAGCCTGGCCTTTCTGGCACCGGTGCGTCCCGGGGACACGGTAGTCACCACCGTCACCATCAAGGAGACGCGCGAGAAGGGCCGCTCCCGCGGTGAGGTGGTCTGCGATACCTCGGCCAAGGTCGGCGACATCACTGTCCTCACCGGCGAGGCGACGGTGATGGTACCCAAACGGACGGTGACCGTTTCATGAGAGATCCACGCAAGAGCCCGGTGGTGCCCAAGCAGGCGCAGGAAGCGCTGCACCTGATGGACCAGGCGATCGAAGCCAGGCTCGACCCGATGGGCGTGGTGACGCCGCTGCTGCACGCGCAACTCGCCTGGCTGTCACACCCGAAGGAGTTGGCGCAGGCCACCGCGGATATCGGTGGCGACATGCTGGCGCTGCAGTGGCACGCCTGGCAGCGCCTGCTCGGCGCGGCCAGCAGCGACATCGAGAAGCCGCATCCCGACGACACGCGCTTCGCCGATCCGCTATGGAATCAGGCCGCCGCCTGGGACATCCTCAAGGAAGGCTACCTGCTCTACACCCACCGCCTGCAGGACATGCTCTACGAGACGCCCGGCCTCTCGGCCAAGGACCGTAGCCGCGCCGCCTTCTGGTGGCGCAAATGGTTGAACACCATGGCGCCGACCAATTTCTTCTGGACCAATCCGGTGGCGATGCGCAAGGCGCTGGAGACGCGCGGCGACAGCTTGTTGCAGGGGATGCAGATCTACCTCGCCGACCTCAAGGCGGGCACCGTGCAGATGACCAGTCCGGAGGATTTCAGCGTCGGCAAGAACCTGGCGACGACGCCGGGCAAGGTTGTGTTCAGAAATCGATTGCTCGAGGTCATCCACTACACGCCGACCCAGGCGCGCAACCACAGCGTCCCGCTGGTCATCGTCACTCCCTGGATCAACAAGTATTACGTCCTCGACCTGACCCCGAAAAAGAGCATGGTCAAATTCCTGCTCGATCAGGGCTTCTCTGTCTTCATCACCAGTTGGAAGAATCCCGACGCCAACATGCACGACGTCAGCTTCGACGACTACATCACCGACGGCGTCGGCGCCATCGTCGATTGCGCCCGCCGCGTCAGCGGCAGCGCCAAGACCCACGCGGTCGGCTACTGCATCGGTGGCGCTGCGCTCGCCACCTATATGGCCTGGGCCAACCGCCACTTCGCCGCCGAACAGGTGCCGGTGGCGAGCGTGACGCTATTCACCACCCTGACCGACTACCGGCGCCCGGGCGACATCGAAGTATTCCTCGACGAGGGCAGTCTGGGCTTCCTCGCGCGCAATATGGAGCAGAAGGGCTTCCTCGAGGGCAAGGAGATGGCCAGCGCCTTCCGCCTGCTGCGCTCGAACAGCCTGATCTGGCACTACGTGGTGCACGGCTACCTCTATGGCGAGAAGCCGCCGCCCTTCGACGTGCTCTACTGGAACATGGACACGACCCGCATGCCGGCGCGGATGCACCAGTGGTATCTGCGCGAGTTCTACATGAACAACAACCTGGTGCGCAAGGATCAACTGACCATCGCCGGCGAGAAGATCGACCTGGCGCGCATCAAACAGCCGCTCTACTCTGTGGCCGCCGCCGACGACCACGTCGCCCCGTGGAAGTCGACCTTCAGGGTAAACAACCACGTCGCCGGCAAGAAGCGCTACGTGCTGTCTTCTTCCGGCCACATCCTCGGCATCGTGAACCCGGTGGTCAATCCGCCCAAGCGCGAATTCTGGGTCGGTGCCGTGGAGCGGCACGACAGCGCCGAAGAATGGCGCAGCCGCGCCGAGCATCACGCCGGCAGCTGGTGGGAAGACTGGATGGCTTGGTTGAAACCGCAGTCGGGCGATCTGGTCGCCGCCGGCCCCGTCGCCACCAAAGACGACCCGGCGCTCGCCGACGCGCCCGGAACCTACGTGCTGGAGCCCTGAGCAGCGTAGAACAAGGAGTCCCGAAGGGACGAACCACCATCACCCCCTCTCATGGAGAGGGGGCGGGGGGAGAGCGGTTTCCCCTCAGGCGATGCGCCCGGCATCCCCGACGTTGTGTTCGGGGCTCGCCACTCTGGCGTTGTCGCGTTTGTCGTAGTAGAAGCGCTGCGCCTGCCCGTTGACGATGACGGTCGCACCCCAGCCGCTGGCCTCCTTGGCCACCGAACGGTTGGGCGCTCGCGACTTGGAACGATCGACGTCGAAACTTCTCCTCAGGCTGGTCGCGGCGATCGGCGTCGCGGCGCGACTGGGCATGGGGTGGGCTGCCGGTAGCGGCCGGGCCGACTTCGGCAGCTTCTCCTGCTGACGCAAGGCGGCGAGCAGGAGTGCCGCGTTCTTGCGGTCGAATTCGAGGCAGACGCCGTCGTCGGTCCAGAAAAAGATCTCGCCGTCGGCGAAATACTCGAACACGACATCTTTACCCTTGGCGTCGAGTTGCATGGACTGCCCGGCGGGCGTGTCAGGCAGTTCGTTCATCTTCATCATCCGGTCCTCTTCGTTTGCCGACGGCCCCGCGCACAGACCTGCGGCGCTGAGGCGATGGCTCGCAAGTTTCCCACAAATCGGTGCTTATCGCAAAACGCTGGGGCCGCAGCTGCCACCTGCGGCCGCGGCCAGGGCCTCAGGGACGGTGCTTGCGCAGGTGCTTGCCCGGGGCCGAAGGCTTGTTGCCCGGCCGCTTCGCCTGCTGCCGCCGGGGGTCGCCCTGATCCAGCCGGGGCGCCTGGTTGCCGCTGGGCTTCTTCGGTCCCAGGTTGATCTCAATGTCGATGATCTCGTCCCACTGCGCATCGGTGCGCTGGCGCTCGGGAATCGCGAGCAGTTCGCGCAGCCTGGCTGCCTGTTCGCGTGGATCCTTTTCCGGTACTTCAGAAGTCATGTGACGCTTTCCTCGATGACGTTGAACGCATGCTTGCAGCGCCTGCGATAGGACTTTACCAGTTTTTTCGCCGGCGTTTCATCCGGCCTTACAATCCAGCCATGCTCAGCTACCGCCACGCCTTCCACGCCGGCAATCACGCCGATGTCCTCAAACACTTTCTGCTGGCCGAACTGATCCGCCACCTGCGCCAGAAAGAGAAGCCGTTCTGGGTCATCGACACACACGCCGGCGCCGGGCGCTATTCGCTGGTGAGCGGCTACGCCACGCAACTGGCCGAATACCGCGACGGCATTGGCCGGCTGTGGTCCAATCGCGACCTACCGCCGGCGTTGGAAAACTATCTGCAGCTGGTGCGCGCCGCCAATCCAGACGGGCAGCTGCGCAGCTATCCTGGATCGCCACGGGTCGCTCTGAGCCTATTGCGGCAACAAGACCGCCTGCGCCTGTTCGAACTGCATTCCAGCGACGCCCGTCTGCTGCGCGAGGAATTCGCCAGCGCCGGCCGCCAAATCATCATCGAGGCAGGAGATGGCTACGCCGGTCTGCGCGCGCTATTGCCGCCGCCGCCGCGCCGCGGTCTGGTCCTGATCGACCCCTCCTACGAAGAGAAGACCGACTACGCGCGGGCGCTGGCAGCGCTCGCCGACGGGCTCGAACGCTTCGCCACCGGCATCTACGCGCTCTGGTATCCCCTGCTCGAAAAAAGGCAGGCGCACGACCTGCCAAAGAAGCTGAAGGCGCTGCCCGGCGCGCGCTGGCTGGACGTGACGCTGCGCGTTCGCGACGTCAAGACATCCAGCTTCGGCATGGCGGGTAGCGGCGTCTTCGTGGTGAACCCGCCCTGGCAGCTGGCCGACCTCTTGGGCCAGACCTTGCCTTATCTGGCGGACTGCCTGGCGCAGGACGCAAGCGCCGGATTCAGCCTCGAGCACAGCTCGCCGTGATTTCGCGCCG
Organism: Sterolibacterium sp.; assembly: GCA_023258955.1. Lineage (GTDB taxonomy): Bacteria > Pseudomonadota > Gammaproteobacteria > Burkholderiales > Rhodocyclaceae > CAIYYX01. Next base: position 157 of record JAHFRE010000192.1, on the reverse strand, counting down.
TCACCCCGGGGCTTATTTGCCCGCGTTCAGGACCAGCCGCGCCTTGCTCTGGGCCTCGGCGCGGTTGATGTTGGTCGTTTGCCGGCCGAAGGCTTCGCGCGCTTCCATGCCACGCTTGGTCGCCTGGATGCTCTTGATGCAGCGCCAGCGCTTACCG
>JAHFRE010000381.1 GCA_023258955.1 Sterolibacterium sp. | reverse complement strand
CGGACGTGCTGATGTCGATCGGCATCCAGTCGGTGCGCCAGGTGGTGCTGGCCTTCTCGCTGGTCTCGGGCAACCGCCAGGGCCAGTGCCCGGGCTTCGACTACGAGGTGTTCTGGTCGCGCTCGGCGGCGACCGCCGTCGCCACCCAGCTGCTCGGCGCGGCGACGCGCGCGGCGCCGCCGGCCGAGTTGTTCACCGTCGGCCTGTTGGCCAACGTCGGCCGGCTGGCGCTGGCGGCGCTGCACCCGCTGCGCTACGGGCAGCTGCTGGCGCAGGCCGGCGGCCAGTTCGCGGCGGGGCTGACGGCGCTGGAGACGGAAGCCTTCGGCTACACCCACCTCGATGTCGCCGCGGCGATGATGCGCGACTGGGGCCTGCCCAAGCTGTTCACCGATGCCGTGCTGTTCCACGAGAGCCCGCAAGCGGCGGAGTTCGCCGCGGCCTCGCGCAGCGCGCGCCTGGTCAAGTCCCTGCACCTGGCCGCGGGCATCGCCGAGCTGTGCTTCATGCCGCAGTCGGAGCGCGCCCAGCGCTTCCTGCTGCTGTTGCCTCTGGCCAAGGAACTGGGCATCGCCGATGGCAATCTGGCCACGCTCGGTGACCAGATGCTGAACGAATGGAACGATTGGAGCGCCCTGCTGAAGATCGCGGTACACCAGGTCGAACCGTTTTCGACGCTCGAAACGCGCGCCGAAGACGCCCGCGAGGCGGCCGCCGGCGCCCTCAAACAGCTCTCCGTGCTGGTGGTCGCCGACGATCCCGGGCTCTGCCGACAGTTGCAGGACATCCTGGCAGCCGCCGGCCACCTGGTGCGCGTCGCCCGCAACGGCAACGAGGGACTGGGCCAGGCCTTGCGCTACCAGCCGCAGCTGATCATCGCCGACCTGCTGACGGCGCGCAAAGACGGACTGCGACTGATCAAGAGCCTGCGCCAAACCGAGCTCGGCCGCTCGATCTACATCCTGATCCTGACCGTGTCCGGCGATGACGACAAGCTCGGCGAAACCTTCGATCTCGGCGTCGACGACTACCTGACCAAGCCGGTGGACGCCAAGCTGCTGCAGGCGCGACTGCGCGCCGGCATGCGCATCATCCGCGAGCAGCAGACCCTGCGCCAGGAGCAGGAAGAATTGCGGCGGCGCCTGCTCGAGCTGTCGATCACCAACCAGCGCGCCCAGGATGCGGCGCTGACCGACGTGCTGACCGGGCTGCACAACCGCCGCTACGCCATGGAGCGCTTGACCCAGGAGTGGGCCGAGGCGGAGCGCGGCCACCGGCCGCTGTCGGTGCTGATGCTCGACATCGACCACTTCAAGCCGATCAACGATGAACACGGCCACGACGTCGGCGACATCGTGCTGTGTCAGTTCGCCGAGATCCTGCGCGCCTTCTCTCGCGCACCCGACGTGTCCTGCCGCTTCGGCGGCGAAGAATTTCTGCTGATCGCCCCGGATACCGCGCGCGAAGGCGCGCTGCGCCTGGCCGAGCGCATCCGCGTCGCGGTCGAGGCCAACGCCCTGGTCGCCGCCGGCATCTCGCTGCGGCTGACGGTGAGCATCGGCGTCGCGCAAAAGGTGCCCGCCTACGCGGCCATCGATCAGCTGATCAAGGCCGCCGACGAGGCGCTCTACCAAGCCAAACAGCACGGTCGCAACCGGGTGGAGAGCGCCAAGTCCTGAGGGTCAGCGCTGCGGCCCGTCGGCACGCCGCGATTGCGTACAATGGGGCCTCGTTCTGTCGATCATCGAGGGGAGCAGCAGCATGTTCAAGAATATGAAGATAGGCCTGCGCCTGGGGCTCGGTTTTGCCGTGGTGGTGATCCTGCTCCTGGTCATCTCCGCCGCGTCCTACCTGCGCGTGCGGCAGATCAACGGCGAAATCGAAGATATGGTGAACGACAAGTTCCCCAAGACCGTCCATGCCAACGAGATCATCGAGGCGATAGATACCGTCGCCCGCCTGCTGCGCAACGGCTACATTTACAGCGGCGAGGAACAAAAAAAGGCGCTCGATCAGATTCCCGAACAGCGCAAGATCATCAGCGAGAATATCGACAAGCTGGAAAAGTCCATCCACAGCGACAAGGGCAAGGAGATGCTGAAGGCGGTGCAGAGCGCCCGCGGCGCCTACGTCGGCGATCAGGACAAATTCCTCTCCCTGCTCAAGGACAACAAGAAGGAGGAGATCGTCGTCCTGATGCAGGGTGGTCTGCGCAAGACCCAGACCGATTACCTGAAGTCGGTCAAGAATCTGATCGATTTCCAGACCGATCTCATGCAGCAGTCGGGCAAGCACGCCGATGACCTGGCCGGACAGACCGAGACCCTGATTCTGTCGCTGTCGTCGGTCGCCGTCCTGCTCGCCATGGCCTTTGGCTGGCTGGTCACCGTGTCGATCACGCGGCCCGTATCCGAGGCGGCGGGCGTCGCAAAGGCGCTCTCCCAAGGCAATCTCACCGTCAGGATAACGGTCGACTCCAAGGACGAGACCGGTCAGTTGAAGCAGGCGATGAGCGACATGGTCGGCAAGCTGTCGGCGATCATCGGCGAGGTCAACACGGCGTCGGAGG
>JAHFRE010000191.1 GCA_023258955.1 Sterolibacterium sp. | reverse complement strand
TGGCGGCCACCCAGTTCCTTCATGCCCTCGGGCGTCACCGAGACGCGCGCCAGGTAGAAGGGCATGGCGTTGGCTTGCGGCTCGAAGATCAGGTCGGCGGACACCGACTCGATCTTGCCCTGCACCACCAGCGAAGGTGAATGGGCGAAGGAAGAGAAGCGCACGTCGGTCTCCAGTCCTGGATGGACGCGATCGATCATGTTCGGCGAGACGTGCGCCTCGAGCAACAGGGCCTCGTGCCCGGGGACGATGTCCATCAGCTTCTGCCCCGGTCCGATGACCGCGCCCACGGTCTGCACGGTGAGCCCGACCACCTGGCCCTCCGCCGGCGCGCGGATGATGGTGCGCGCCACCTCCTCCGACGAGGCCTTGTACTTCTCTGCGTCGGCCTGGACCTCGCGGCGAACGTCCGCCAGTTGCGAGTCCACCTCCTTGTGGTATTCCTGGGTGCGCTGGATGGCGCGCATCTTCATCTCGGCGATCGAGGCGCGAGCGCGCATGATGTTGCCCTGCAGTTCGGCGATCGAGCCCATCGACTCGGCGGCCATGCGTTCCATCTCGAACTGCCTGCTGCGTGGCGCGTAGCCCTCCTTGACCAGGTCGCGCAGACCCTGCAGATCCTGCTGCAGGAAGTCCTGTTGCGCGTTGCGATTCTTGAGCACCCCTTCGTAACCCTGGATCGATGCCTGCTGACCACGGATCGACTCTTCGATCGCCTGCATATCGGCTGCCTGCGCCTGGCGGCGCGAATGGAACAATTGCTCCTGGTTGCCTATCGTCTGCGCGATCAAGGGATCCTGTTTTGACAGCAGGTCGGGGTGGAAGGTGATCCTCGCCGCACCGCTCTGTTCCGCGACCAAGCGACCTTCCATGGCGCGCAGGGTCAGGTAGTGCTGGCGCACCGCCTCGAAGTTGGCCTGCACCACGGCATCGTCGAGGCGCAGCAACGGCGCGTCTTTGTTGACGAATTGCCCCTCCTTCACCAGGACCTCGCGCACGATGCCGCCTTGCTGGTGCTGCACCGCCTTGCGCTTGGTATCGATGGTGACCATGCCCTGGGTCGGCACGCCCTCGTCCAAGGGGGCGAATCCAGCCCAGAGCAGGACACCGCCGAAGCCGATACCGAGCACCCAGAGTCCGAGCCGGGCAGGCGCGCGGGTATCGGAGGGCAACACCAGTTCGCCTTCGACCGCGGGCCCGGTGACGGTCGCGGGAACCAGCTTGATGTCGGAGAGCAGTTTGCGTAGTGCCATGGCAGTAGTCCTATCTAAGAATTGCGATCAGGCCGGCTGGGCTGCTGCGCCCGCCGCGTCGGACCTGGGCGGGTTGGACCGCGCGGTCACGGAAGCGATGAATTCCTGCGCCGGTCCGTAGTGCACGATGGCGCCGTCGTTCATGACCAGGATGCGATCGGCAACGCCGATGATGTTCATGCGGTGGGTGATCAGGACGATGGTCTTGGCGGCCCGCTTCAGATCCTGGACGGCGGCGACCAGCGCCGCTTCGCCGGCGTCGTCGAGGTTGGAGTTGGGCTCGTCGAGGACGATGACGCTCGGGTCGCCGTACATGGCGCGGGCCAGCCCGACGCGCTGGCGCTGGCCGCCGGAGAGCAAGCCGCCGGCCTCGCCGATCGAGGTGTCGTAGCCGCGCGGCAGGTGCAGAATCATGTCGTGCACCCCGGCGCGACGGCAGGCGGCGATCACCTTCTCCGGATCGACATCGCCGAAGCGGGCGATGTTCTCGGCGATGCTACCCTCGAACAGCTCGATGTCCTGAGGCAGGTAGCCGAGGAAGGGGCCCAGTTGCTCACGGTCCCAGCTCTCAATGGGTTCGCCGTCGATGGTGACCCTGCCGCTGACGTTCGGCCAGATGCCCACCAGGGCGCGCGCCAGGGTGGACTTGCCGGAACCCGAAGGCCCGATCACGACCACCGTCTCACCGGCCGGGAAGTCGGCGGTGAGCCCTTTCAGGATCGGCTGCGCCCGCGCCGGCGCGGTGGCCACCAGATCCTCGATGCGCAGTCGCCCTTGGGGGTCGGCGTGCACCAGGCCGGCGTCGCGCTGCGGATGCTCGGCGAGCAGCTTCTCCAGGCGTTCGAAAGACTTGCGCGCCGCGAGAAAGGATTTCCACTGCGACACCAGCATGTCGACCGGCTGGGTGGCCCGGTTCATCAGCATGTTGGAAGCGATGATGCCGCCCATGGTCAATTCGCCCCTGATCACCAGCAGGGCCCCGGCGCCGAGCGCCAGAGAATTCTGCGTGTAGCGCAGGAACTTGGACAGCGACTGCATGCGCTGGGACAGGTCCTGGGCATGGTGGTTCAGCCCGAGGTGACGTTGGTGGCGGGTCTGCCAGCGGCGGCGCAGATCGCCCAGCATGCCCATCGATTCGATGACGTCGGCGTTTTTGAGCTTGCTCTGCACATAGACGCTGACCTCCATCCCGGCTTCCGCGGCCTTGTCGATCGACCGATGGGTGTAGCGATGGCTGTAAACAGCCAGGCCGATCGACATCAGGATGAACAGGATCGACAGCCAGCCCAAGGCCGGGTGGAGCATGAACAACACGGCGAGGTAGATCGGCGTCCAGGGCGCGTCGAGGAAGGCGAACAGGCCGTAGCCGGTGAGAAATTGGCGGATGTTGGTCAGATCGGCGAAGGGCTGGGTCGGGTTGACGCCGAACTTGGCGAGATAGGCTTCGAAGCTGGCGTTGAACACCCGCGAGTTCAGCTTGGCATCGAGCTTGACGCCGGTGCGCACCAGCAGGCGCGAGCGCGACCACTCGGCGAAGGCCATCACCGCGAACAGGAACATCATCACCAGGGACAGCGCGATGAGGGTCAGCTCGCTCTGGCTGACGAAGACCCGGTCGAAGACCTGCAGCATGTACAGCGTCGGGGTGAGCATCAGGATGTTCACCACCATGGTGAAGATCAGGCAGACGATGAACTCCTGGCGGAACAGCCAGAGGGTGGCGGCCAGTTCGCTGCGCTCGAAGAAGGAAGGCTTTTTCATGGGGTTCTCTCTAGGCCGTCGCGATCTGGGTCGATGGGCTTGGCTGTGGCACGGCGGGCTGCTCCCCGCGCAGGGCGGCGAGCACCTGATCGCGGGGGCCGAAGAGTCTTCCCTGGCCGTCGACCAATACCAGCATCAGGTCGGCGACGGCGAGCACGTTGGTGCGATGGGTGATCAGGACGATGGTCGTGCCCTGCTCCTTCAGGGCCTGCAGCGTCCGGACCAGCGCGTGTTCGCCGGCGTCGTCGAGGCTGGAATTGGGCTCGTCGAGCACCACAAAGCGCGGCTTGCCGTAGATGGCGCGCGCCAGGCCGACGCGCTGGCGCTGGCCGCCGGAGAGAAAGCAACCTTCGTCGCCGATGTCCGACTCGTAGCCGCTGGGCAGGGCCATGATGGCTTCGTGCACCCCGACCGCGCGTGCCGCCGCCTCGACCTTTTCCATGTCGACGTGGCCGAAGCGGGCGATGTTCTCGGCCAGGCTGCCGGCGAAGAGTTCGACGTCCTGCGGCAGATAACCGAGATGCGGCCCGAGTTCGGCCTTGTTCCAGGAAAAGACCTCGACCCCGTCGAGGCGGACCTTGCCGCCCGCCGTCGGCCAGACGCCGACCAGGAGGCGCGCCAGGGTGGACTTGCCCGAGGCCGACGGTCCGACCACGGCGAGCACCTGGCCCGCGGGTACGGCGAAGCTCACGCCACGAATGATGGCGACGGCGGTGTTGGGTGCGGCCGCCATCACCTGTTCCACTGTCAGCGCGCCTTCGGGCGCGGGCAGGGCCATGCTCTCGGGCTTGGCGGGAATGGCGCGCAACAGATTGTCGAGGCGGGCGTAGGCGTCGCGCGCGTTGATCACCTGCTTCCACATGGCGATGACCTGGGTGATCGGCGAGAGCACGCGCCCGCCCAGGGTGGAAGCGACGATCATCATGCCGCCGCCGGCGCCGAACGCACCCTTGAGCTGCAACCAACAGCCGGCACCGAGGAGCAGCGACGACTGGGTGAACCCGACGAACTTGGACAGCGACGAATAGCCGCCGGCGGCATCCGAAGCCTGGGCCTGGGAGATGAGAAATTGCTTCTGCTTGGCCATCCAGCGGCGGTGGATGCCACCAAGCATGCCCATGGCCTCGATCACCTGGGCGTTGCGCAGGCTGTTGGCGGCGTAGTTCTGGGCGGCGATGGCGCTGCGATTGGCGAGGGTGAGCGGCGGCTGGCTGTCGCGCTCGGTCAGATAGGCGAGGATCACGGCGATGACGGCGCCGATCAGCGACATCACGCCCATCACCTCGTTGATCATGAAGATGGCGATGATGTAGAGCATCGCCAGCGGCACGTCCATCAGGGCGATCAGGGCCGGGCTGGCGAGGAACTCGCGCACGCTGCGCAGGTCGCTGATGATCTGGGTCGAGGTGCCGGGAATGCGCCGCAGGTTGGCCTCGAAGACGCTGTCGAAGATGCGCTCGCTCATCGCCGCGTCGAACCTTCTGGCGATCAGTTGCAGGATCTCGGTGCGCACCCACTCGAGCAGCTCCATCAGCGCGTAGAGACCCACGACCAGCAGGGTCAGCATCGACAGGGTCGTCAGACTGCGGCTGTTGACCACGCGGTCGTAGACCTCGAGCATGTAGATGGTCGGCGCCATCACCAGCAGATTGGTGAAGAAGCTGAAGAGCATGGCCTTCTTGAAGAAGGACTTCTGGGCGAGCAGCGTCAGGTGCAATTCCGATGGCAGTTGGTTGGGCTTCATGCAGCGGCTCCAAGTTCCTGGGTAGCAGGGGGCTGCCCGGGCATTACGATCACGTACTCGGGCAGTTCGCCCGAGGTGGCCTCGACGGCCTCGACTTCACCCGCCCCGTTCGCCGAAGAGAAGACGAAGGCGAGCGAAAAACCGGCGGCCAGGCGCGACAGGACGATCTCGCGCAACTTGTCGCTGCGAAAGCGCGCCTGGTCCTCCGGCTTGAGTTCAAGTTGAAAGCGCATCCGACCATCGAGGGTGTACATCGACAACTGTCCGTCCTTGAGACTCAGGGTGTGGCGGTCGAAATAGACCGGCGAGGTCGGCGAAAAATTCAGCAGGGGCAGCGGTTCCCCCGGGCGCTTGGCGATATTGAACGGGCTGGCCGGATGCTGCAGCACCAGTCGGCAGGTGCGCGACACCGAATAGATGGCGTTGCAGACCATCTGCGAACCCAACTGCGGAAAGCGCTCGCGCAGATTGTGATAGACCAGATGGTGGAGGGCGACGCGGTTCCAGCAGCGGGTCTGCTGTACCGTCGGCGCGATGGCGTTGCACACCTCGGCGAAGGCCGTCTGCAGAGCTGCCAGACGGGTGGCCTGCTCGGCCGAAGTGTTCAGTAGAATGCTCAGGACAAAATTCATATAGGAAATGCTATCATGGATTCCTATATGAGTAAACTCCTATATGAGTTTTCGCCAAGTTGCGACACAATCACGGGGCGGTAAACGGCAAGCGCCAGCCGTGGCAAGCGCAGCGCGGCATCGCCGATCGGTCGCGCGCAAGCTGCTATCCTGTCACCCTCTAGCGCGCTCTGCTTGCGATCACCACGCAACAACATCTTCCGCCATGAAACACGCTCTTGCCCTCCTCTGCCTTGCCCTGCTCACCGCCTGCGGCAGCGGTGGTGGTGGCGGCCCGGTCATCGCCGACATCCAGGCGAGGAATCTCTACTACGGTGTCCAGGCGGAGTTCATCGTTTCCGGCAGCAACCTCGCCACGCTGGACAACGGCATCGTGCCGACCATCGCTAATTGCACGCCGCCGACCCCGGCATCGATGGTGCTCGGTCAGCTCGTGTTCGCCTGCAGCGTCACCGCCGCGGGTGAACTCGGGGTGCAGATCCGCGACAAGTCGGGTGCGCTGATCTTCGCCAAGACCTTCACCGTCCCGGCGCCGCAGGTGAGCCTCGACACCACGATGGGCACCATGGTCGTGGAACTCAATCCCGGCGCCGCGCCGATCAGCGTCAACAACTTCCTCAACTATGTGCAGCTCGGTTATTACTCCAACACGCTGTTCCACCGCGTGGTCGCCGCATTCGTCATCCAGGGCGGCGGCTTTACCGCCGGCCTGGTCGCACGACCGCAGGTATTCGCGCCGATTGCGCTCGAATCCAACAACGGCTTGACCAACAAGCGCGGCAGCATCGCCATGGCGAGAACCGCCGACGCCAATTCGGCCACCTCGCAGTTCTACTTCAACCTGGTCGACAACCCGGCGCTCGACTATCAGGACGCCGCCAACCCCGGCTACGCGGTGTTCGGCAAGATCGTCCAGGGACTGGAGGTCATGGATGCGATCGGCGCGGTAGCGACGACCACGGTCAATGGGATTGCCGATGTGCCGCTGACCGACGTGTTGGTGAACAGCGCCGTGCGCAAGCAGTAGACCTGACGAGCGGTGCGCACCAGGCGGTGCTGGCCGCGCAGCAGCCAGCGCCGGCTTGCCCGGCCGGACTACGATCGCTGCTTCGCCGTCGCCGGCCCGAGCAATCCCTCCACCCAAGCCAACTGCCGCGGCAGGCACACCGTCTCGAGATCGTAGTTCGCCCGGGCGAACTCGCGCGCCGCCGCGCCCAAGCGCCGCCGTGCCGGCGGATCGTCCAACAACGCGCAGACCTCGTTGGCCAACCCGCTCACATCGAAGAAATCCACCAGCCTGCCGGTCTCGTCGTGACGAATCGCCTCGCGCAGCGGTTGGGTGTCGCTGGCGACGATGGCACAGCCGACGCTCATCGCTTCGAGCAGGCTCCAGGAGAGCACGAAAGGATAGGTCAGATAGACATGAAGCGTGGACAGTTGGAGCAGCGGTATGAAGTGCTGATAGGGCAGGTGGCCAAGAAAATGTACGCGCGCCCAATCGCTGTCTGCGATTCGCGGCCGCGCCTCGGCCGCGAAGATCGCCTTCCAGCTCTGGCCTTCGGGCGGTCGCGCGCCGTAGCTGACGTCGTCGCCGCCGACGATCAGCACCCTGGCCTTGGGGCGGCGGCGCAGAATTTCGGGCAGCGCGCGCATGAAGACGTGATAGCCGCGATAGGGTTCGAGATTGCGATTGACGAAGGTGATCACCTCGTCCTGCTTCGTCAGCTTCACGCTGCCGTTCAGCACCAGACTCACTGCCGGATTCGGCGCGACGGCGGCGCAATCGATGCCGTCGTGGATCACCGCGATTCTGCGGCGGAAGGGCTCCGGGAACGTGCTGGCCTGCCAGTGCGTCGGTGAGATGCCGGCGTCGGCGACCTCGAAGTGCAGCAGATTGTTGAGGTTCTTCAACCGCAGCCGGCAAGCCTCGCCCGGATCGCTGACGGGGAACTCCGGATCGAAGCCGACATCGGCATCCTGGGCGCGGTAGTAGAACTCGCAGTAGATGCCCAGGCGCGTGTCGGGCCAGACCTCCTTCAAGAACAGGCTCTCGCCCCAGCCGTGGTGAGCGACGATCGCGTCGGGAACATAACCCTCGGCCTTCAGCTGCAAGGCCGCACGGAAGCAGGCCTCGCCACGGATAGTCTTGGTCTCGAAATCGCTGACCCAGGGATGGACATTCGGCGTCGTGCCGCGGCTGGCCGTGTAGGGCAGGAGCTTCACACCCTGCCACTGGCCGGCGCTGCCCTTTTGCATGGTCATCGCCGCCACCTCGTGTCCCT
>JAHFRE010000380.1 GCA_023258955.1 Sterolibacterium sp. | reverse complement strand
CCTTGCGGTCGACGATCAGGCCGCGGTTGGGCAGGATGGGCACCAGGGAAATCCGGTTGTCCTCGGCGCGGGTCTGGTAGTACTCGTGCTGGACCACCTGCAGCCAGACGAAGCGGGCGAACAGCAGGGCGAAGGCGATCAGCACGACGCTGCCGGCGCTGGTCAGGCGCTGGTGGAAGTGCTGCAGTTCCTGCTCGGGGTTTCTGAACTCCATCTAGACGGCTCTCCCCCCGGCCCCCGCTCCGCGAGCGGGGGTGACGGAGGTTCGTCCCTGCGGGACTCCTTGTGCTACGCTGCGCCGGGCTCGGGGCGGCCCGTCTCCCGGCGCGGCACTTGCCCAGACCCGTCGGTCAGATAGGCCGATTTTCATCTTTTTCCAGCGGTTGGAATTGGGGTAGCAGCAACAGGTAGTTGAGCGGATACCAGAGCAGGGTGGAGGTGACACTGGAGAAGAAGTAGAAGACGCCGGGGAACTCGCCGCCACCGATCATCCGCGCCACGAACATCACCAGCTGCGTGCCGGCGAGCAGGGGCAGGATGTGCAGTGCCTGCTGCGCCAGGGGAAACCAGAGGATGCGCTTGGACAAGCCGCCGGCGGCGTAGGCGAGCAGCACGTAGGCGAGTGAGTGCTGACCCATGATGCTGCCGGAGGAGACGTCCATGGCGATGCCGAGCAGGAAGGCCGCGCTCATGCCCACCCGCAGGGGTTCGCGCACGCACCAGAAAGCCAGGGTCAGGGCGACGAAGTCGGGCAGCAGCGGCGCGCGCCCGACCGGGATCATGTCGAGGAAGAGCGCGACGATGAGGGTCAGAAAGATGAACCAGCCCTTGGCCGGCAACAGGATGCGGTTGGAGGAATGGGTGGGCTGCACTATTTCTTCCCCTTGCGGCTCTTGCCCGACTTGTCCTTCTCTTCGGGTTCGGTCGGCGCCGGCGGCCGCGCCTCGCGCTTGCCCAGCACCAGCACCTGGCCGTGGCGCTCGACCCCGGCCTCGGGCTGACAGAGGATGCGGGCGAAGGCGTAGACGGCGTCGCGATCCACGTGCACCACGCGGGCCACCGGCAGACCGGGCAGATAGACCCCGTCCAGGCCCGAGGTGACCAGTTCATCGCCGACCTGGACGTCGGCGTTGGCGGCGAGGAAGCGCAGCTCGAGGCCGCCGGCGCCGGCGCCGAAAATGACCGAGCGCAGGCCGTTCCTGACGATTTGTACCGGCACCGCCTGATCCTTGTCGGTGATCAGGGTGACCTCGGCGAGCATGGGGAAGGCGCGGGTCACCTGGCCGATGACGCCGCGCTCATCGACCACCACCTGACCGGCGTCTATGCCGTGCTGCGAGCCCTTGTCGAGGACGACGCGGCGGGCGAAGGGATCGCGCGCCGAATAGAGGATCTCCGCCACCTGGGCGGTCGCCGCTTGCCGTTGCTTCATGTCGAGCAGGGCGCGCAGGCGCTGGTTCTCCAGCTCGAGGTGCTCCTGGCGCAGCAGCAGGCGCGCCGTATCCAGCTGCTGGCGGCGCAGGGTGAAGTTCTCCTGCTGCAGATTGGCCAGGCTCAGGAAGTACTCGGAGACGCTGTCGAAGGCCTCGACCGGCAGGTAGGACAGGCGCGCCAGCGGATAGGCGGCGGTCGCCACCACCTGGCGCGACAACTCGAGCGTGTGGAAACGCAGATCGAGCACCAAGAGCAGCAGCGACGAGGCCAGGAAGAAGGCCAGGCGCGCCAAGGGTGCCGGACCGCGTCTGAAAAAGGGGGGTGGCGCTTGACCAACGACGGACATCATAGGCTAGGCGTAAGGATGACTCCTCTTCCCCTTATACCGAGCGACCACCCTATTCGTTCGCGAAGATACTGCCCAATTTGTCCATCTTTTCGAGCGCCAGGCCGGAGCCGCGCACGACGCAGGTCAACGGGTCCTCGGCGACGATCACCGGCAGCCCCGTCTCCTCCATCAGCAGGCGGTCCAGATCGCGCAGCAGGGCGCCGCCGCCGGTCAGCACCATGCCTTTTTCGGCGATGTCGGCGCCGAGTTCCGGCGGCGTCTGCTCGAGGCCGGACTTGACGGCGCTGACGATCTGGTTCAGCGGATCGGTCAGTGCTTCGAGGATCTCGTTGGAGGAAATGGTGAAGCTGCGCGGTATGCCCTCGGCCAGGTTGCGCCCCTTGACCTCCATCTCCTTGACCTCGGAGCCGGGAAAGGCCGAGCCGATCTCCTTCTTGATCGATTCGGCGGTGGTCTCGCCCACCAGCATGCCGTAGTTGCGGCGGATGTAGTTGATGATCGCCTCGTCGAACTTGTCGCCGCCGACACGCACCGAGCCCGAATAGACCATGCCGCCCAGGGAGATGACGCCGACCTCGGTGGTGCCGCCGCCGATGTCCACCACCATCGACCCGGTGGCGTCGGCCACCGGCATGCCGGCGCCGATCGCCGCCGCCATCGGCTCCTCGATCAGGTAGACCTGGCTGGCGCCGGCGCCCAGCGCCGATTCGCGGATGGCGCGGCGCTCGACCTGGGTCGAGCCGCAGGGCACGCAGATGATGATGCGCGGGGAGGGCTGCAGCAGGCGCGAATCG
>JAHFRE010000030.1 GCA_023258955.1 Sterolibacterium sp. | reverse complement strand
CATCTTCCCGCTGCCCTTCAAGATGCCGGACTACGCGGTCAAACAGCACTGGCACGAGCGCTACCACCACGACCCGGGCAACCGCTGGTTGCGCGGGCTGATCGCCGAACTGGTGGCGGAGTCAGGCACCGCCGCCCAGCAGAACCGGCTGTAGCTGCGGCGCGGGATACGGCCATTTGGCCCCGATTGCCAAATGGGCTTTCCTGGCATAGGATCGAGCCGGTTCCGACCCCCACCCGCCGTCTGTGCAAACACCGCCGTCGCCATTGCCAACAAACACAGCGATCCTGCCCGCCGAATTGATCAGCGCCATCGCGCTCGCCCGCCCGCAGGTCGGTCCTGGGTCGCCATGAGGAAGCGCCTCGGTCTGAATTCGTCTACGGGGGCGATCGCCAATCCGGCCCTGTTGATCTGGCTCCTGTCGGTGGCGGTGTTGCTGATCATCAGCAGCACCGTCAGCTGGTTTGCCTACGACGAATACCAGCAGACCATCGAGCGCGAATCGCAGGCCCTCGAAGCGCACGGGCGCATCGCCGAAGCGCAGGTGGCGAGCCTGTTGCGCAATATCGAACAACTGCTGAGCAACATCGCCCGCGAGCAGCACACGCTCGGTCCGGCGCAACGGGCAAGCTACGATGCGGTCCTGCTGGAGCGCAAGCGCCAGTTCCCCGAAATTCGCTCCCTGGTCGTCATCGACGCGCAGGGGCGGGTCGAGCTGTCCGCCAATCCCCTGCTGAAGGGATTCGACTCGTCGCAGCGCGACTACTTCGTCGCCCACCTGGCGAAGCCGAGGCAACCCAATTTCTATGTATCCCATCCGTTCAAGACGGCGAGCGGCGGCGACTTGAGCATCGCCTTCTCCGTTGCGATCTACGACAGCGCGAAGAAGTTCCAGGGCATGGTGGTGTCGGGGATGGACCCGAAGTATTTCGAGTCGGTGTTGAATTCGATCAAGCCGCGCAGAGAGGGGGCGTTTGCCTCCCTGTTCAACAGTCATGGCATGATCATCTATCGGGTGCCGAATCCGGAAAGATACAAGGAACGCAGCGTCGCCGACAGCGATGTCTTCAAACAGCATATCAGCGCCGGCGCGGCCACGACCCGGCACATCGGCGTCTCGGTGAGCGACGGACGCATGCGTCTGTTCGCCGTCAATCGCGTCACCGGCACCGATTTGAGCGTCGCGGTGGGGGTTCCCTACGACGACGTTCTCACAGAATGGCGGCGCAATCTGCTCATACGCGGCGCGATCATCGCCATGACGGCCTTGCTCACCCTGGGGCTGGCATGGCTGGCGCAGCGGCGCCTGCGCGAGCGCGAATGGGCGATGCAGGCGCTGCGCGAAACCCAGAGCATCGCCGAGCTCGGCGGCTGGAACATAGACCTGACCAGCGGCAGACTGTCCTGGACCGAGGAGACCTTCCGCATCCACGAATTGCCGCCGGGCGAAGCGCCGACCGTGGAACAGGCGATCGACTATTACCTGCCCGATTCGCGCCAGATCATCAAACAGGCTGTGGAAAACGCCATCGAGCGCGGTGAGCCCTTCGATCTGGAGTTGCAGATCAGGACCGCTCGCGGCAACAATCGCTGGGTGCACTCGCGCGGAGAACTGCGCCGGATCGGCGCCGTCAAGAGCATCTCCGGCACCTTCAAGGACATCACCGAGCGCAAGCAGACCGAGGCCAAGATCGACCTGTACCAGCACCATTTGCAGCAACTGGTGCAAGAGAGAACCGCCGAACTGGAAAAGGCCAAAGAGGCCGCCGAAGTGGCCAACATCGCCAAGAGCGCCTTCCTCGCCAACATGAGCCACGAGATTCGTACGCCCTTGAACGCCGTCATCGGCATGGCCAATCTGATTCGCCGTTCGGGTGTCGCACCGGAGCAGGTGGAGCGGCTCGACAAGATCGATACCGCCAGCCGCCACCTGCTGGAAGTCATCAACGCCACCCTCGACCTGTCCAAGATCGAGGCCGGCAAGTTCGCGCTCGAAGAGACTGCGCTCAGCGTGACCAGCATCATCGCCAACGTCGCCTCGATCCTCACCGAACCGGCGCAGGCCAAGCGGTTGCGGCTGTTGATAGACAACGGGCCGCTGCCCGATCAGCTGCTGGGCGACGGGGCGAGGCTGCAGCAGGCGCTGTTGAACTACGCCACCAACGCCGTCAAATTCACCGAAACGGGAACCATCACCCTACGCGCCATCGTGGCGGCGGATGGCGGCGACAGCGTCCTGCTGCGCTTCGAAGTGCAGGACACCGGCATCGGCGTGCCGCCAGAGGCGGTCGCCAGACTATTCACCGCCTTCGAGCAGGCCGACAATTCGACCACGCGGCGCTACGGCGGCACCGGACTCGGCTTGGCGATCACCAAACGCCTGGCCGAACTGATGGGCGGCGAAGCCGGCGTCGACACCGCGCCGGGGGTCGGCAGCACCTTCTGGTTCACCGCAAAATTGCGGAAACGCGCGGGCGAGGTCGGCGCTGCACCGCTGGCCGCGATCAAAGCCGAAAAGCTGTTGCGGCAGCGCTTTGCAGGCTGGCGGGCGCTGGTGGTCGACGACGAACCGATCAACCGCGAAGTTGCCCAGGTGCTGCTCGAAGACGCCGGACTGCACGCCGACATGGCCGAAGACGGCGCCGGCGCCATCGCCATGGCCCAGGCGAACAGCTACGCGGTGATTCTGATGGACATGCAGATGCCCAATGTCGATGGACTCGTCGCCACCCAGCGCTTGCGCCAAATCCCCGCCTATCGCAACACACCCATCATCGCCATGACGGCCAACGCCTTCGCCGAGGACAAGGCGCGCTGCCTCGACGCGGGCATGAACGACGTGCTGATCAAGCCCTTCGCACCGGAGCGCCTCTACGCCATCCTGGTCGAGTGGCTGGATCGCAGCGACGCCAATCACCCTGGGCAGCCCGGAATCTAAGCGACGAACCCCTATGAACCGACACCACGCAATTGCCCTCCTCGGCCTGGCGGCGCTTTGCGCCACCTCCCCGGCCTCGGCGTTTCAGCCGCTGATCACCGACGACAGCGGCACCCAGGGAAAGGGCGGAAACCAATTCGAACTTTCCGTGACCCAGGACCGCGAGCGGACAGCTGGCGAGTACACCAGCATCCGCACCCTGCCCCTGGTCTACACCCGCGGTCTCTGCGAGACCTTCGACGCGTACCTGGCGCTGATTCCCACCAACATCCGTTCCAACGTTCCCCACAGCGACGCCAGCGGCGCTGCCAATCCGGCGCTGGGTGCCAAGTGGCGCTACTACGAGAACGAAGACAGCAAGACCAGCCTCGCAGTCAAGCCGGAAATACGCCTGCCGGTGGCTGCTGCCAAGGAAGCGGCAGGGCTGGGTAGCGGCCGCACCTCCTACGGACTGTTGCTGATCCTGACCCAGGAACTCCCGTTCGGCGCCATTCACGCCAATCTGGCCCGGGGGCGCGATCTCTTCCGCTATCCTGAGATCAATCCCCACCTGTCGACGGCGCACGCCTCGATCGCTCCGGTGTGGAACCTCGGCGAGCAATGGAAGCTGGCCTTGGACCTGGGGCGGGAAATGGAAACGGCGGCTGGTATCCGCAAGCGCTTCACCTTTCTTGCGCTCGGCGCCGTCTACTCACCAGACAAGGAGCTCGACCTCGCCCTGGGCTTCATCCGCCGCAGCGATAGCGCTGACAACAGCACCAATTCGGCAACCCTCGGCGCCACCTGGCACTTCTGAAGCACCGCGCCTGAGGGCGGCAGCGCCGACCGGCAGAAACCTCGGTGCACGCGACCGCCCGGCAAGATAGTGCGAGCGCGCTCAGTGGCCCTGCCCGCCTTCTCTCCGATGACTGCGACCCGTCGCCAAGGCGTAGATTCGCAGCACGTCTTCTTCCGAGACATCGAGGAAGGAGTCGATCTGGGTCAACGCATAGACGAAATCCTCGTGACTGATCGCTTGATAGTTGTTCGACTCGGACGCGCTTTGGACTCGACCGCGCGTCAGGATTGCCGGATAGCGCCGCCAGGGAAGGCAAGCGCCAAACACGACCGCGGCCAGGACGACGATCAGTACGTTGGTCAGCACCGGCGCCAGCACCAGCCCGAAACCCAATTCGCGGATCTGTTGTCCGCCGACCACCGACAACAACGCCATCGCGCCACCGGGCGGATGAATGCAGCGCAGGTAGTGCATCGCGGCGACCGACAAGCCGACGGCCAAGCCAGCCGCCAGCACCTGGTTCGGAACGAGCGTGGCGCAGGCGACGCCCAGGGTGGTGGACACCGCATAGCCCCCGACGACGGGCCATGGCTGCGACATCGCACCATGGGGGATGGCGAAGACCAACACCGCCGTAGCGCCGATCGGCGCCGCAACGATCAGCGCGTGATGCGGCCCGAGCAGCGCGGCGCTGATCGCATAGACCAACATGATGCCGAGGCAGGCCCCGACAGCGGAAACCAGCCGTTCGCGATGGCTGACCGGGCTCAGCTCGATGCCGAGCAATCGACGCCAGCCCTCGCCCGCCCATTGCCCGCTCACGACCCGTCACCTGTGGCGGCCCCGGGCCAGACCATGCCGGCCGAGGTCAAACAGTGTCCACCGCTGCGATCCATTCGCCACCTATAACTATGTTTGATTGTTATCCACCTTGCCAGGCGCTAGACTGTGCGCCCAACTTTGGGCCTCGCCGCTTGTCGGCAGATCGATTGTATGCTGACCCGAATCTTAAGACCTAGTCCTTCCCTGTTGCTGCTGTTGTGCCTCTGGGCGGTGCAGGCGTCAGCCGCGGAGGCGCTGGTCTTTTGCCTGGAGAAGGCCGACGTGCGACCGTGGCGCACGCAGGACGGGCGCGGACTCAATATCGAGCTGCTCGACCGGGTGGCGCTGCGGCTCGGCGTCAAATTTGAGTACCGCGGCCTGCCCTGGAAGCGCTGCCTGGCCGACCTCAAGGCAAACGCGGTCGACGGTGCCATCGGCGCCAGCTTCAAGCAAGAGCGCTTGGCGTTTGGGGTCTATCCGGGCGGCGCCACAGCCGATGCGAGCAAACGACTGAACAACGAGCGCTATATCGTGCTGCGGCGCAAGGACAGCGCCGTACGCTGGGACGGCAGCGCCTTCCACGGTTTGGACGGTCCGGTTGGAGTCCAATTGGGCTACTCCGTGGGCGACCAGTTGCGCGCGCTCGGCGCAACGGTGGATGAAGGGGCGGAAAAGCCCTTTGAGCTGGCGCAAAAGCTCGCCGCCGGACGCGTGGCGGCGGCAGCGATGCTGGCGGGCGAGGTCACCGTGTTGATGGAACAGCATCCTCAGCTGAAGACGCAGCTCGAGGCGCTGCCGCTGCCGCTGGTCGAGAAGCCCTATTTCCTGATGCTGTCCAACGAGCTGGTCAACTCGCGCCGGGCGCTCAGCGAACGTTTGTGGCGGACGATCGAAGCGGTGCGCAATTCGCGCCAGTATCAACAATCGGAGCGAGCTGCACTGCGTCATGGCGGTCATTGATGGCGCTTGGATTGACGCGACATCGCGTCCGCCGCTGAGATGATCGATCAACAACAATAGAGACTTTAGATTCCAGGGAGCCTGGCTAGCACCGCGATGCGGTGCCTGCTGGCGTAACGGGCTAGCTCGACCCACTTGCCAGGGAGAACGTCTACCATGCTTCGCCGCCTCACTCGTGCCTGGCGCAGGGATATCCGGGTGCGTCTATTCGCCGGGATGCTGATCTCGGCCATCGTTAGCGCCGGACTGCTGACCACGGTCGACTACGCGACGCACCGCAGAGACGCTGATTTGCATCTGCGCGAGCAGCTGGAACAGACGGCCGCAGCGGTTTCGAAATCGTTGGCCAGACCCCTCTTCGACTACAACAGCGTTGCCGTCACGAGCGCGGTGAGCGCGCTCGGCGCCAACCAGAATGTGACCCACTTGCGCGTATTGGATCCGGCGGGGATGGTGCTCGCGGCGTCGAAGGCAAGCCAATCGGCGCCACAGAACGTCCTGTCGATGCACCGCGACATTGCTTATCTAGATGGCGAGCGCAGCGTACCGGTCGGCCATCTCGAGATCGCCGTTTCGGCGGACAGCCTCGATGAGGAGCTTCGCCGCGATCTGGTCGAGGCCGGCGTAGAGAATCTGCTGGTGACGATGGTCGTCATGGCGGTGCTCTATCTCTTTGTGCGCCAAATTGGGCGACCGTTCGCCGACATCCAGCAAAGCCTGGAGAAACTGGCGCGCGGCGACACCGCGATTCAACTCTCCGGTCTTGGCCGGGAAGACCAATTCGGCAGCCTTTCGCAGGCGGTGCAGCGCTTTCGCCAGACCATCACGCAATTGCGCGACGCCCAGGGACAGCGCGAAATCCTGCTGCGGGAAAAGGGGGCCATGCTCGACAACGCGCTGGTCGGGATCAACCGCGTGCGCAATCGCGTCCTCGTCTCCTGCAACCGCCGGATGGAGGAGATGTTCGGCTATGGACCGGGCGAAATGGTTGGCTTGCAATCCCGCGAACTCTATGCGGATGAGGCGACCTTCAACAAGGTCGGGCGCTTATATAGAGAACAGCCGGACAACGGCATGGCCAGCGCGGAGGCCCTCTTGCGGCGCCGCAACGGCGAATGCTTTTGGTGCATGCTCGCGGGACAGCCCCACGACCGGGACAACCTTGACAACGGCGACAGCACCTGGATATGCATCGATATCAATGAACGCAAGGTTGCCGAACTGGAGCTCGCCCACTACCGCGAGCAACTCGAACATACGGTCAAGGACCGCACCAGGGAGCTGGCAAAGGCGAGAGACTTGGCGGACCAGGCCAATCAAGCCAAGAGCGTGTTTCTCGCCAACATGAGTCACGAGATACGCACGCCGATGAACGGGATCCTCGGCATGGCGCATCTGATGCGGCGCGGCGGCGTCACGCCAAAGCAGGCCTACCAGCTCGACAAGATCGACGCCTCGGGCAAACATCTGCTCGGCGTCATCAACGATATTCTGGACCTGTCCAAGATCGAGGCTGGCAAGCTTGTCCTCGAAGAGAAGGACTTCTCGCTGACCGAGTTGCTGCACGCGACGCTGGCCGTCGTCGGCAACAGCGCCGCGGAGAAGCAACTGCAGCTGTTGAGCAACCTCGGCCACATGCCGGAAGCTTTGCGCGGCGATGCGACGCGGCTGTCGCAAGCGCTGGTCAATTACTTGGCGAACGCCATCAAGTTCACGGAGAGGGGCAGTATCACGCTATCCGCCCGGGTCCTGGAAGAAACCGCCGCTGGCTACTTGATCCGCTTCGAAGTCAGCGATACGGGAATAGGCATGACGCCTGAGCAGCAGGTCCGCGCTTTCGTGGCTTTCGAGCAAGCCGACAGTTCGACCACCCGCAAATATGGCGGCTCGGGGTTGGGCCTGGCCATCACCAAACGGATCGCCGAGCAGATGGGTGGCGAGGTCGGCGTCGATAGCGCGCTTGCGGTCGGCAGTTCTTTCTGGCTGACGACACGATTGGGGCGGGGACTGGCGGCGAGGGCCGGGAACAGGAGCGAGGTCGCTGATACGGAGATGCTGCTGCGACAGCATCGCGGCAAGCGCGTTCTGCTCGCCGAGGACGAGCCGGTCAATCAGGAGGTCATGTTGCTCCTATTGCAGGACGTCGGCTTGGTGGCAGACCTGGCCGTAGACGGTACGCAGGCGCTGCGCATGGCGGAGCTGACCAGCTATGACCTGATTCTGATGGATATGCAGATGCCCTTGCTCGATGGCGTCGGGGCGACCCACGCAATTCGCCGGCTGCCCGGCCGAGCGACCGTGCCGATCGTCGCGATCACCGCCAACGCCTTCGCCGATGATCGACAAAAGTGCTTGGACTCGGGGATGAACGACTTCATGACCAAGCCCGTCGATTCATCGGACCTGTTTGCACGCTTGCTGAAGTGGCTGGCGCCGCCGCAATCGAGCGGCCAACCCAGTCGCCATCTTCGATAGCGCGCGACACACCGTGAGCTGGGAGTGCAGCACGGCGAGGTCGGTCTCTTCGTGCTGCTGTGGCACGTACATGCAAGCTCCAGGTCGTGCCCGAAGCCGCCGACACGAAGCAAGCCGCCTGGCCCCGGGGCCGCGGGCGGCTCAAAGTGTCGAGCGGCGTTTGATCGCTCTCAGGTTGACATCTCGATCAACATGTTCTGCATCCAGCTCCTGGCGTAGTTGCCTTCGGCCTCGTTGAGATCCGGCGACAGGCCGCC
Organism: Sterolibacterium sp.; assembly: GCA_023258955.1. Lineage (GTDB taxonomy): Bacteria > Pseudomonadota > Gammaproteobacteria > Burkholderiales > Rhodocyclaceae > CAIYYX01. Next base: position 19,690 of record JAHFRE010000030.1, on the reverse strand, counting down.
GGAGTTGGGCACGGCGATGGTCTTGCCGTCCTTCTCGACGTAGATGCCGGAGACCGTCACCGCTTCCTTGTCGGTGATGTAGCTGTAGCAGACGTTGACGTGCGACGGTGCGATCAACTCCTTGCCGTTCAACGCCTGGACAATATTGAGGGCGCAGACCTTGGCCTCGGAATTCGCCGAATAGGCCGACTTGGGCAGGGCCCCGGCGCTGCACGAGTCACCGACCACGTAGATATCCTTGACCTGGGTCGATTCGAAACTGATCTGATCGACGGGGCACCACTTCTTGTCCGGACCGACGACACCGGCGAGTTGGGCGATGAGTCCGGCGCGCTGCGCCGGGATGACGTTGATCACGTCGCCCTTGAGCGCCTCGATCCCGTTGTCGACGGCCATCGCCTTGACGTCCACCTTGGTCAGGCGGCTGTTGCCGTTGTAGGAGATCAGGCCCTTGCTCGAGTCCTTCTCGTCGTAGCCGTAGTGCTTGGCCCAGCCCTTCTTGAACAGCGGCGCTTTGGCGACGATGGTCTCGTTGCCGTCCCAGACGATGATCTTGGACTTGGGTTTGTTCTGCTTCAGGTAGTGCGCGATCATGCTGATGCGCTCGTAGGGTCCGGGCGGGCAGCGGAACGGCGCTTGCGGTATGGTCAGCACGACCACGCCGCCGTCCTTCATGTCCTGCAGGCGCTTCTTCAGCAGCAGCGTCTGCGGGCCGGCCTTCCAGGCGTGCGGCATCGCTTCCGGGGTGGTGGCGGCGTCGTAGCCCTCGATCTCCTCGAAGCGGAAGTCGACGCCCGGCGAGAGCACCAGCTTGTCGTAGGCGATGGCGCCGGCCGAACAGATCACCTTCTTCGCCGCCGGGTCCACCGCGGTGACGGTGTCGTAGACCAACTTGATGTTGTGATTGGCTTGCAGGCCAGCGAGGGTGATGGTGTTCTCGTCGAGCGTGCGCATGCCGACGAGCACCAGATTCGACAGCGGGCAGGCGATGAAGCTCTTCTCCGCCTCGATCAACACCACCTCGATCGACGGATCGGCCAGGCGCACCTGTTTGGCGACGATGGCGCCGCCCGACCCGCCACCGACCACCACCACGCGCCGGCCGGTCTTCGGCATGATGTCGGCGGCGCGGGAAATGTAGGGGAAGCCCAGCAGGCCGGCACCCGTGGCGGCGCCGACCAGCGTGATGAAACTTCTGCGATTCATGGTCATTTCTGTCTCCTCCGGATGGGCTAGCGCTGGCTGGCGTAGTAGTTGATCAACGCGTCGTAGTCGGCGTCAGCCAATCCTTCGAGGCGCTTGGCCATCAATTCCGGCGCCTTGCGCTTGCCGCTGCGGAATTCGTCGAGGCTGAGCTGCAGATAATCCTTCCACTGACCGGCGAGCACACCACCGGCCCCGGAACTGGCACCACCCTGGCTGTGACAGGCGTTGCAGCGCTTGGCGTGCAACTCTTTGCCTTGCGCCGCCTTGCCGGCGTCGAAGGTCTGCTTGGCGCGGGCGAACTTCTTGGCCGCGAAATGCTCGGCCATCGCGTGCAACTGCTCGTCGCTGTAGCCCTTGGCCAGGCGACCCATGATGGTAGACGGACGCTCGCCGCTCCTGAACTGTTTCATCGCGGTCTCGAAGTAGCCGACGCTGAGACCGGCGATGCTTGGATTGCCCATGCCGGCGCTGTTGCCGTCTGTGCCATGACAACCATTGCAGGTGTTGGATAGCATCGCCGGGGTCGCCGCGCTCAGCGCCGACGCCGCCGGCGCGGCAGCAAGACCGAGGCCCAACGCGCATAGCGCCAGCAGCAGCTGTCGTTGTTGTTTCATCTTGTCTCCTCCATTTCCACGATTGAACCACCACGCAGCCGGGATCAGCAGCCCGTGTCCCCGAGCCAAATTACAGCCGCCGTCGGGGTGCGATCATCACATTTTCTTGTGTTCCCGTAAATGAATTTGATACCAGATTGTTGCTTGATTGCCAGGCATACTCCCTAGAATGGCGTGAGCCCCATGCTGGGCAGAGGAGGAATCGGATGCACGCAAATCGGCGAGGCTTTCTGCAACGCTGTGGACGCGCCAGCGCGGTCGCCCTAGGCTGCGCTGCCGGTCTGCTGAAGCCGCTGCTGGCGTTGGCAGCCGAATGGAACAAAGCCGCGTTCGATGCGACCGCGATCGCCGACGCGCAAAAATTCGCTGGGACCTTCGGCGCCGTCGACAGCAAGGATCTGCTGCTCAAGGTTCAGGAGCACGCCGAGAACGGCGCGGTGGTGCAGCTGGAAGTCACCAGCAAGATTCCCGGCACCACCTCCATCGCCGTCTTCGTCGACAAGAATCCGCGTCCCCTGGTGGCCGACGTGAGCTTCCAGAACGGCGCCGAGCCCTACCTCTTCATGGTCACCAAGATGGCCGAGAGTTCGCGCATCCGGGCGGTCGCCCGCGCCGGCGGCAAGACCTATTTCACCACCCGCGATGTCGCGGTGACCACCAGCGGCTGCTGAGAGGAGGAACAACGTGGCCGATACGATCAAGATCCGCGCGACCGTGAACGGCGACCTGGCCGAGGTCAAGGCGCGCATGCCCCACATCATGGAGACCGGCCTGCGCAAGGATCCCGCTTCCGGCCAGGTGATTCCCGCCCACTTCATCAAGCAGTTGATCGCAACGCTCAACGGCAAGGTGGTGGTCGACGCGCAATGGGGACCGTCGGTGTCGAAGGATCCGGTCATCGGCTTCCGCATCAAGGGCGCCAAGGTCGGTGACAAGCTGGCGCTCAAGGCGACCGACAACAGGGGCGAAACGCTGTCCGGCGAAACCAGCGTCGCCTGAACCAAGGAGATCCGCCATGGAGCCTGCACAAGCCGCTACTACCGTCGCCTGGTGCGGCGTCGCTCTCGGCCTGGTGTTCGGCCTCATCGCCAACCGCTGCAATTTCTGCACCATGGGCGCGGTTTCCGACATCGTCAACATGGGCGACTGGGGCCGCATGCGCTCCTGGCTGCTGGCCATCGCGGTCGGCATCCTCGGCACCAACCTGCTCGCCTACACCGGCTATCTCGACCTGGCCAAGACCAGCTATACCGGCAACGTCTTTCCCTGGCTCGCCTACATCGTCGGCGGCGCCTGCTTCGGCGTCGGCATGACGCTGGCCTCCGGCTGCGGCAACAAGACCATGGTGCGCATCGGCAGCGGCAACCTGAAATCGCTGGTGGTGCTGGTCTTCTTCGGGCTTACGGCGATGATGACCATGAAGGGCGCGCTCGGCGTATTACGCCTCAACATCCTCCAGGCACCCCTGTTCGTCACCAAGCTCGAGCCGGGGCAAAGCCTGCCGGCGCTGCTGGCAAGCGTCACCGGCGCCGACCTGAAGACGGTGCAGTTGGCCTGCGCCTGCGTCGTCGCCCTGCTGATCGGGGTCTGGGTCTTTCGCGATGGCGAGTTCCGCCAGCAGTTCGACAACAAAATGGCAGGTGTGCTGATCGGCCTGGTCGTCACCGCCGGCTGGTACGTCACCGGCCACCTCGGTCTGGCCGAGAATCCGGACACGCTCGAACTCAGCTACTTCGGCACCAACTCCCACCTCGCCGAATCGATGTCTTTCACCGCGCCGACCGCCTATTTTCTCGAACTGCTGTCCTATTGGTCGGATACCGGCAAGGCCGTGACCTTCGGCATCGCGACCCTGATCGGGGTGGCGATCGGCTCCTTCATCTACGCGATGGTGGGTAGCACCTTCCGCCTGGAGCACTTCTCCTCTTCCGAGGACATGCTGCGCCACATCGCCGGCGCCGCGCTGATGGGCTTCGGCGGCGTCACCGCCACGGGTTGCAGCATCGGTCAGGGATTGACGGGCATGTCGACCTTGTCCGTGGGCTCCCTCCTCGCCACGGTCTCCATCGTTGCCGGCGCCGCCGCGACGATGAAGCTTCAGTACTGGATGCTGATGCGGGAACCGGCGCTTCAAACCTGAGACCCTGACGCCAAAGCGCGTCAGCGCAGCCGCAGCCCGGAGAAAACTCAAGCAGCAAACGGACGCCGGCCAGCGGCGATGGACAGTTCGCCCGGCGGAGCCTATGCTGCGCTCCCCTGCCAGAACATCTCCCGCCATGCCAAGCCAAAGCTTCATCGCCGGCAAAGACGCCCCGCTCGAAGCATCGATCGCCGCCATGCAGACCAAGCTCGCGGCGCTCGGCTTCAACGTCGAGGAGCGCTCCTGGCTCAATCCGGTCGATGGCATTTGGTCGGTCCATGTGCGCGAGAGCGACTGCCCGCTGCTGTTTACCAACGGCAAAGGCGCCTCGCAATTGGCGGCGCGCGCCAGCGCGCTGGGCGAATTCTTCGAGCGGCTTTCCTGCAACTATTTCTGGAGCCACTACTTTCTCGGCGACCAGTTCGCGCAGCGCGGCTACGTGCACTACCCGCGGGAACGCTGGTTCCCGCTCCAGCCATCGGTCGACGCCTGGCCGCAAGAACTGCTGACGCCCGAATTGCAGCGCTTCTACAACCCCGAGGCCAGCATCGCCGCCAATTCCTTGGTGGACTTCAACTCCGGCGCGGCCGAACGCGGCATCTGCGCCCTGCCCTATGTGCGTCAACGCGACGGTGCCAGCGTCTGGTTTCCAGTCAACGTGATCGGCAACCTCTACGTCAGCAACGGCATGTCGGCCGGCAACACGGCGCCGGAGGCGCGCACCCAGGCCCTGTCGGAAATCTTCGAACGCCACATCAAGTTCCGCATCATCGCCGAGGGCCTGTGCCTGCCCGAGGTGCCCGAGGCGGTGATCGCCCGCTATCCGCGCATCGCCGCCGGCATCAAAGGTCTGCGCGCCGCCGGCTTCGGCATCCTGGTCAAGGATGCTTCGCTCGGCGGCGAATACCCGGTGATGAACGTGACCCTGCTGCATCCGCGCGACCAGGGTTGCTTTTCCAGCTTCGGTGCCCATCCGCGCTTCGAGATCGCGCTCGAGCGCGCGCTCACCGAGTTGCTGCAGGGGCGGGCGCTCGATGCCCTGGAAGGCTTTCCCGAACCGGGCTTCGACCTCGACGAAATAGCCGCGTCGCCCAACATCGAGATCCACTTCGTCGACTCCAGCGGCATCGTCAGCTGGAACTTCCTCGGCGACCAACCGGACTTCGCCTTCGTCGACTGGAATTTCAGCAGCACCACCGCCGAGGACTACGCTTGGCTGGTCGAGCGCATCCACGCCATGGGCCACGACATCTACGTCGCCGACTTCGAGCATCTCGGCGTCTACGCCTGCCGGATCATCGTCCCGGGCATGTCGGAGATCTATCCGGTGGACGAACTCGAATGGGAAAACAACAGCGTCGGCAACAGCGTGCGCAACGCCATCCTCGATCTGCCGAACCTGGACGACCCGGCCTGCGCCGCGCTGCTGGAGACGCTCAACCAATGCGGCGTCGCCGACGAGCGGCCGGTGGCGGCGCTGATCGGCCTCGCCGCCGACGCCGGCTCGCTCTGGGAAGACCTGCGCGTCGGCGAGCTGAAGACCCTGCTGGCGCTGGCCATCGGCGACGAAGAGGCGATCCGCGAGGGCTGCGACTGGATCAACCATTTCGCGCAACTGGATGACGGGCGGCGCCGCGTCTATCGCTGCATCGAGGCGCTGCTCACGCTCGGCGATACGGCGCCCTACCTAGGCGCCGTCGAACAGCTCTATGGGGCCGACACCTTGAGGCAGGCCGAAGCATTGCTGAGCGGCGAACTGGGCGGCAACGCGCGCTTCTTCGGCGCGCCGGCGCCGGGCCTGCAGCTCGCCGGCTGCGACATGCATCAGCGCCTGCTCAGGGCCTACGACAAGCTCCACTCACGGCGGACAGCGTAGCGGGCGCTCGCCCGTCAGCCGTTCAAGCCGGACTGGAAGATCAGGCCGGCGTGTTCGCGCAGGGCGTGAAAGCGTATCGATTTCCAGCGTTCCGACAGTCCGAGTTCGGTCGGGTAGGTCGCAAGAAAGGTCGGCGCATCGACCACATCGAAGGCAACCCGGTGCTTGTTGAAGGCGATGAAGCGCTTCAGCTCGTCGGCGTCGTCGGCGGTGATCCAGCGTGCCAGGCGGTACTTGCTCGGCACCAGGCGGGCGTCGACACCGTATTCGTGGCGCAGCCGATGCGCCACGACTTCGAACTGCAGGTTGCCGATCGCCCCCAGCAACAGCGAGCCGCCGTCGTGGGGGCGAAACACCTGGATCGCCCCCTCTTCCCCGAGTTGCACCAGGCCCATGCGCAGCTGCTTGGCGCGCATCGGATCGACCACCTCGACCACCTGAAACACCTCCGGCGCAAAGAAGGGCAGGCCGGTGAACTGCAGCTTCTCGCCCTCGGTCAGGGTGTCTCCCAATTGCAGCAAGCCGTGGTTGGGCAGACCGATGATGTCTCCCGGATAGGCCTCTTCCAGCAGCTCCCGTCGCTGCGAGAGGAAGGACATGGCGCTGCTGGTGCGGATGTCTTTGCCGGTGCGGCAGATCTTCAGACGCATGCCGCGATCGAAGCGGCCCGAGCAGATGCGGACGAAGGCGATCCGGTCGCGGTGGGCGGGGTCCATATTGGCTTGAACCTTGAACACGACGCCGGAAAAAGCTTCCTCCTCCGGCTCGACGTTGCGCTGTATCGCCGGCCGGGGGTTCGGTGCCGGGGCCAGATCGACCAGGGCATCGAGGACCTCGCGAACGCCGAAGTTGTTGATGGCCGAGCCGAAGAACACCGGCGTCTGTCGACCGGCGAGAAACTCGCCCTGGTCGAACGCCGGCGACGCGCCCCTCACCAGTTCGATCTCCTGTCGCGCCTGTGCCAATTCGGCGCCGAAGCGCTCCTCGTACGCGGGATGGTCGAGACCGTGCATCTCGTCGAGCTCTTCGGCCAGGCGATCGCTGCCGGCCTTGAACAGCCGCATCTGGTCCTTGCGCAGGTCGAACACCCCGGCGAAGCGCTTGCCCACCCCGACCGGCCAGGTAAACGGCACGGCGGTGAGCTTGAGCACCTGCTCGATCTCATCGACCACGTTCAGCGGATCCTTGACCTCGCGGTCCAGCTTGTTGATGAAGGTGATGATGGGCGTGTTTCTGGCGCGACAAACCTCGAGCAAGCGCAAGGTTTGCGATTCGACCCCGTTGGCCGCGTCGATCACCATCAAGGCGGCGTCGACGGCGGTCAGCACGCGGTAGGTGTCCTCGGAAAAGTCCTGGTGGCCGGGGGTGTCCAGCAGGTTGATGACGCAATCGCGATACTCGATCTGCATGACCGAGCTGGCGACCGAAATGCCGCGCTGCTTTTCGATCTCCATCCAGTCGGAGGTCGCGTAGCGGGTCGCTTTGCGCGCCTTGACGCTGCCCGCGATCTGGATGGCGCCGGCGAACAGCAGCAGCTTTTCGGTCAAGGTCGTCTTGCCGGCGTCGGGGTGGGAGATGATGGCGAAGGTCCGCCGCCGCTTGACCTCCTGGGCGATGTTCTGGCCGCCCCGCGATACGCTTTGCGCGCCCGCTGGGCCGCCGTCGGCCGGCTCCCTGGCCAGTTCTGTGCTGTGTGCTTCACTCATAAGCTTGCCACCTGTGAACAACGAAGGCACCTCGCGTGTCCGATCAGGTGCTCGCCGTGGCCGAAACGGGGTTTCGGCGCGGGGGTGAGGATTTTAGCAGGAACCACCCTGGGCGCCGTCCTGTGGCAAAATGCGCGGCGACTGATCATGAAGCGGGGCGCAGATGAAAAGGGTGGTATTCAATCAGAAGGGCGGCGTCGGCAAGAGCACCATCGCCTGCAATCTGGCAGCCGTTGCCGCCGCCGCCGGCGCGCGCACCCTGGTGATCGACCTCGATCCGCAGGCCAACTCCAGCCGCTATCTGCTCGGCGATGCCGCCGACGAGCTGCAACTGTCGGCGACCGAGTTCTTCGACCAGATGCTCAACTTCAAGCTGCGCCCGAAGGCCACCGAGGATTTCATCGTCGCCACGCCCTTCGCCAATCTGTCGGTACTGCCCTCCCACCCTTCGCTCGAGGATCTGCAGGCGAAGCTGGAGTCGCGCCACAAGATCTACAAGTTGCGCGAGGCGCTGGAGGGACTCTCGGACTTCGATCAGATCTGGATCGATACGCCGCCGGCGATGCACTTCTACACCCTCTCCGCCCTGATCGCCGCCGACGCCTGCCTGATTCCCTTCGACTGCGACGACTTCTCCCGCCGCGCGCTCTACTCCCTGTTGGAGCACGTCGAGGAGATCCGCGCCGACCACAACGGCGCGCTCCTGGTCGAAGGCATCGTCGTCAATCAGTTCCAGCCGCGCGCCAAGCTGCCGCAGCGCTTGGTGGAGGAGCTGCGCGGCGAAGGTCTGCCGGTGCTGCGCACCATGCTCTCCGCCTCGGTGAAGATTCGCGAGTCGCACCAGCTGGCGCGACCGATGGTCCATCTGGACGCTCAGCACAAGCTCAGTCGCGAATTCGCAGCGCTCTACGCCGAGCTCAAACACGCGCCCAAAGCGAAGAGCAAGCGCCGCGCTGCAGCCTGAAACAAAGGGCAGTGGGAAAGACAGCGTTGGCCATCGAGGACGCCATACTCGGCCGCTACAGCTGCCGCGCGTTTCTACCGACGGAAGTCCCAAGGGAATCGGTTGAGCAGCTTCTTGCCTTGGCCAGCCATGCGCCCAGCGGTTCCAACGCCCAGCCGTGGAAGGTCCGGGTCGTCGCGGGACAGCGGCGCCAAGCGCTCAGCGACGACGTGGTGGCCGCGCATTTTGCCGGTGCCTCGCCGAGCGAGGAGTATCAATACTATCCGGTCGCCTGGCGAGAGCCCTACCTGACGCGCCGGCGCAAGCTCGGCTTCGATCTCTACGCCAGGGTGGGTGTCGCCCGAGGCGACAAGGAAGCCATCTCGCGGCAACTGGCGCGCAACTACCTGTTCTTCGACGCGCCGGTCGGGCTGTTCTTCAGCCTCGACCGCGATCAGGCGCAAGCGGCCTGGATCGACCTCGGCGCCTTCATGCAAACCTTCATGCTGGCAGCGCGCAGCATGGGCCTGGCCACCTGCGGACTGCAGTCGTTTGCCAAGTTTCACGCCATCGTCGCCCGCCACCTGGCTATCGGTGCGGAGGAAATCCTCGTCTGCGGGATGGCGCTCGGCTTCGCCGATGAGGATTCGGCGGTCAATCGCCTGGTCGCGGAGCGCGAGCCCCTGGCGGCGTATTGCCAGTTCTTCTGGGACTGAAATCTGCGAAAATAGGGGGGTTCAAGCGTAGCCACCGACGGCGCGACCCCCGCTGGCGCCGAAATTGCCGTTGGCCACTTGCCACTACCGTCCCACACCATTGCCAAGGCGAAACCATCATGTCCGATAGCTCTGTAGTCATCGTCGGCGCCAAGCGCACCCCGATCGGCGCCTTCCAGGGAGCCCTCTCCAGTCTGGCGGCACCCCGACTCGGCGCCACCGCGGTGGCTGCGGCGGTGGCCCAATCCGGCATCGCCGGCGCCGACATCGACGAGGCGGTGATCGGCTGCTGCCTGTTCGCCGGCCTCAAGCAGGCCCCGGCCAGGCAGGCGGTGCTGGGCGCGGGCCTGCCCAATTCGATTCCCTGCACCACCCTGAGCAAGATGTGCGGCTCGGGCATGAAGGCGGTGATGCAGATCCACGATGCCATCGTCGCCGGCAATTGCAGCGTCGGCATCGCCGGCGGCATGGAGTCGATGAGCAACGCCCCCTACCTGCTCGGCCGGGCGCGCGACGGCTATCGTCTGGGTCACGGCCAGCTGATCGACCACATGTTCTGCGACGGCCTCGAGGACGCCTACGACGGTCAATTGATGGGCTACTACGCCGACCTGGTCGCGGCAGCACGCGGCATCGGGCGCGAGCGTCAGGACGCCTTCGCCGCCGAGTCGGTGCGCCGGGCGCAGGCCGCGGTGGCGAGCGGCGCCTTCCGCGACGAGATCGCGCCGCTCGAAATCGTTGGTCGCAAGGGCGCGGTCACGGTGAGCGAGGACGAGACGCCGGGCAAGTGCGACCTCGCCAAGATCTCCCTGCTCAAAGCCGCCTTCCGCAAGGAGGGCACGATCACGGCAGCCAACGCCTCCTCAATCTCCGACGGGGCGGCGGCGCTGGTGCTGCTGCGCGAAGACGAGGCGCGGCGGCGACGGGTCCTGCCCCTGGCGCGCATCGTCGCCTCCGCCAGCCACGCCGCCGAGCCGCAGCAATTCGCCACGGCGCCGGCGCCGGCGATCAGGAAGGCGCTGGCCAAGGCCGGCTGGTCGGTGGCCGAGGTGGATCTGTTCGAGATCAACGAAGCCTTCGCCGTGGTCACGCTGGCGGCAATCGACGATCTGGACATCGCGGCGGCGAAGGTCAATGTCAACGGCGGTGCCTGCGCCCTGGGCCACCCGATCGGCGCCAGCGGCGCCCGGGTGCTGGTGACGCTGATCAACGCCCTGCGCAAACGCGGTCTCAAGCGCGGCGTTGCGGCGCTGTGCATCGGCGGTGGCGAGGCCTCCGCCATGGCCATCGAACTGATCTGAAGCTTGACTATTCTGACGCGGCATCGACCTTCGAGACGCTGCGCAGCCACAAGAGGGAAATGTGATGGATGAGCAACTACGCAAGGCCGCACTCGAATACCACCGCCTGCCGCGCCCCGGCAAGATTTCCGTGACGCCGACCAAGCAGCTGTTCAACCAGTACGACCTGGCGCTAGCCTATTCGCCCGGCGTCGCCGCGGCCTGTGAAGAGATCGTCAGGGATCCGCTGGAGGCGCGCAATATGACGGCGCGCGGCAACCTGGTGGCGGTGGTCACCAACGGCACGGCGGTGCTCGGCCTGGGCAACATCGGCCCGCTCGCCGGCAAGCCGGTGATGGAAGGCAAGGGCGTGCTGTTCAAGAAGTTCGCCGGCATCGACGTGTTCGATATCGAACTGGCCGAGAACGACCCGGACATGCTGGTCAAGATCATCGCCGCGCTCGAACCGACCTTCGGTGGCATCAACCTGGAGGACATCAAGGCGCCGGAGTGCTTCTACATCGAGAAGAAGCTGCGCGAGTGCATGAAGATTCCGGTGTTCCACGACGACCAGCACGGCACGGCGATCATCTCCGCCGCAGCGATTCTCAACGGGTTGGAAATCGTCGGCAAGAAGATCGAGGAAGTGAAGCTGGTCTGTTCCGGTGCCGGCGCCGCAGCGATCGCCTGCGTCGATCTGGCGGTGGCGCTGGGCTTGAAGCGCGAGCACGTCTGGATGGTCGATAGCAAGGGCGTGATCAGCAAGGCTCGCCTCAAGGACCTCGACGTCAGCAAGGCCCAGTACGCCCAGGACACCGAGGCCAAGACCCTGGGCGAGGTGATCGTCGGCGCCGACGTTTTCCTCGGCTTGTCTACCGCCGGCGTGCTCAAGCCGGAAATGGTCAAGACCATGGCGGCGCAGCCGCTGATCCTGGCCATGGCCAATCCGACGCCGGAGATCCTGCCGGAGGAAGCCAAGGCGGTTCGTCCCGACGCCATCATCGCCACCGGCCGCTCCGACTATCCGAACCAGGTCAACAACGTCCTCTGCTTTCCCTTCATGTTCCGCGGCGCCCTGGACGTGGGTGCCACCACCATCACCAAGGAGATGGAGATGGCGGCGGTGCGCGCCATCGCCGAGCTGGCCCACGCCGAGCAGTCGGATGTGGTCAGCGCCGCCTACGGCGATTCGGAATTGAGTTTCGGCCCGGAGTACATCATTCCCAGGCCGCTCGATCCGCGCCTGATCCTCAAGGTCGCACCGGCGGTCGCCAAGGCGGCGATGGACTCGGGCGTGGCGACGCGGCCGATCGAGGACTTCGACGCCTATCGGCAGCAGCTGCAGCAGTTCGTCTACCACTCCGGCATGATCATGAAGCCGGTGTTCGCCCTCGCCAAGCAGAGTGCGAAGCGCATCGTCTACGCCGAGGGCGAGGACGAGCGGGTGCTGCGCGCCGCCCAGACGGTGGTCGATGAGGGCTTCGCCCGCCCGATCCTGATCGGTCGCCCGGAGGTGATCGAGGCGCGGATCACCAAGTGCGGTCTGCGCCTGCGCGCCGGCCAGGACTTCGAACTGTGCAATCCGCAGATGGATCCGCGCTTCAAGGACTACTGGCAGACCTATCACGAACTGATGGAGCGCAATGGCATCGCGCCGCCGTTCGCCCAGGTGGAAATGCGCCGCCGCCACACCCTGATCGGCGCCATGATGCTGAAGAAGGGCGACGCCGACGGCATGATCTGCGGCACCTTCGGCCCCTACGCGCGCCACCTGCGCTCGGTCGATGAGGTGCTCGGACGCCGGCAGGGGGTGGACAGCTATTACGCCATGAACGGCATCTTGCTGCCGCAGCGGACGGTGTTCATTTGCGATACCTACGTCAATTACGATCCGACGCTGGAGCAGATCGCCGAGATGACCCTGCTCGCCGCCAAAGAAATGCAGCGCTTCGGCATCGAGCCGAAGATCGCCCTGCTCTCGCACTCGAATTTCGGCAGCCACGACACGCCCAGCGCCCAAAAGATGAAGCGCGCGCGCACCCTGTTGCTGGAACGCTCGCCTGGTCTCGACGTGGAAGGAGAGATGCACGGTGACGCCGCCTTGTCGGAGGAGGTGCGACGGATGGTCTTCCCGCGGTCGACCCTGAAAGGTTCCGCCAACCTGCTGGTGATGCCGAATCTGGACGCGGCCAACATCGCCTTCAACCTGCTCAAACAGGCCTCCGGCGAGGGTGTCACCCTGGGTCCGATCCTGCTCGGCGCTGCGGCACCGGTGAATATCGTGTCACCCAGCGCGACCGTGCGGCGCATCGTCAATCTGACCGCGCTGACGGTGGTCCATGCGATTTCGCGCTAGGTTCCAGGGCCGCTAGCGCGCGGGCGCTGCGCCAGGGCAGCGCTCGCCTAGGCGCGGCTGGGCTTGGGATGCACGCCGAGGCGCTCAGCTACTGCCGGGCTCCCGGCGTCCGTCCCGGCGCCCGCGGTGGGATGGAGGCGGCGATGCGGCAGAGCATGCCTTGAACCGATGGCTTGCCGTCGTCGAAGCGAGTGACGAAGCAGCTGGAAATTTCTCCCTGCGCTGACAGGCTGGCCAGGGAGACGCGCGCTTCGCGCAGCGAGATGCCGATCGCCGCGGCGATTTCGGAGTCGAGCTTCTGGCCCTGCTCCTTCAGGTATTCGAGGATTTCAGCGGTATGCCTTGCGCCCATCTGTGTCACTGTACTCGCTGCCCGCCCCGATCGGTAGAATTCTCTGCCAAAGCGCAGAGTAGCCCAGCCCTTGCATGGACGGGTCGCGCAAAAGACGCTATTCTGCGCGGGTTCAAAAATCGTTCGCCGCGCTTGCGCGAGCATCCGGAGTTCCGCACATGTTGATTCAACTCGCCATCATCGGCATGATAGTTGCCATGCTGCCGCTGTCGGTGGTCTGGGTATCCGACAACCCGGACAAATACCGCAAGCTGGTCTGGGTAACCCTGTTCCTGACGTCAGATCTGATCATGTTCGGCGCCTTCACCCGCCTGACCGATTCCGGGCTCGGTTGCCCGGACTGGCCGGGCTGCTATGGCCAGTCCAATCCGATGCGGGCGCACGCGGACATCAGCGCCGCCGAAGCGGCGATGCCGACCGGTCCGGTGACGGTCACCAAGGCATGGATCGAGATGGTCCATCGCTACTTGGCCCTGGCCATCGGTGTGCTGATCATCGCCTTGCTGATCAGCGCCTGGCGCAAGTGGCAAAGATCGGGCAAGACGGCGAGCCGCTTCTCACCCATGTTCCCCTCGCTGCTGTTCGGCTTCATCTGCCTGCAGGGTGCGTTCGGCGCATGGACGGTCACAATGAAGCTGCAACCGATCATCGTCAGCACCCACCTGATGCTCGGCATGAGCTTGCTGGCGCTGCTGGCTTGGCTCGGCGCGCGCCAGACCGATCATGCGCACTTGGCGCCGACGGCGGCGACGCTGCGCCTGCCCGCCTTGCTGGCGGGCCTGCTGCTGCTGGGTCAGATCGCGCTCGGCGGCTGGGTCAGCAGCAACTATGCAGCGCTGGCCTGCGCCGACTTTCCTCTGTGCCAGGGGGCGCTGTTGCCGCCCATGGATTTCACCCCCGGCTTTGCCCTGTGGCGCGACCTGGGCAAGACCAGCGGCGGCGAATTCCTGCCATTTGCCGCCTTGACCGCCATCCACTGGACCCATCGCGTTTTTGCCTTCGCCGTGGTCGCGCTGGTCGTGTGGCTGGCGCTGACGGCCCGCAAGATCGAAGGCTTGCAGAAGACCGCGCACTGGCTGTTGTTCGCCATCGCGCTGCAATTTGCCACCGGCGTACTCACCGTGCTCCTGGATCTGCCGCTGGCGCTGGCGGTGCTGCACAACGGCGGCGCGGCGCTGCTGGTGCTGTTGCTGGTGATGCTGAATTACAAGATCCGGCTCGCCAGCTAGCCCGAACCCCTGGCGCCGCCTGGCGCCAGTCCTGTCTCAAACCTTGAATCGGTCGACCGCCTGCTTTAGGGTCGACGCCTGCTCTTCCAAGTGTCTTGCCGAATCGGACGACTGCTTTGCCAGGAAGCTGTTCTTCTCGCTCTTCTGCGCGATCTTTTCAACCTCTTGCGCCATCTGCTGGGCCGCCTGGCTCTGTTCGCGCAGCGCCGTGGAGATGCCATCGACCGCGTCGCGCACCTTGTCGGTGCTGGCTTCAATCCGTTCCATCGAATTGCCGGACTGTTCCGCCATCTGCATCCCATCCTGCACCTGCCTGCTGCTCAGGTCCATACCCTGCACCGAGCTTTGCGTGCCCTGCTGGATGGACTCGATCATCTTGGCGATTTCCTGGGTCGAAACGGTGGTGCGTTCCGCCAGCTTGCGCACCTCGTCGGCAACCACCGCGAAACCACGCCCCTGCTCGCCGGCGCGCGCCGCCTCGATCGCCGCGTTGAGCGCCAGGAGATTGGTTTGATCGGCGATTTCCTTGATGACATTGACGATGTTCGAAATCTCCGACGATTTGCCGTCGAGCTCGCGTATCCTTTCGGTGGAACTGCCGACCGACTCTGAAATTTCGCCCATCTCGCTGATCGCTTCACGCACCCGGGTGGCGCCTTCGGCCGACAGTTGGCCAGCCTCCAGCGCCATGTTGTGGGCGTTGCCGGCGTTATCGGAAACGGTGGCGATGCTGACGGTGATTTCCTCGATCGCGGAAGCCATCGCAACGGTCGCCTGGGTTTGCTGATCCGAACTGCTGGTCAGCTCTTCCGCCGACGCCGCCAGTTGGTGCGACGTCGCCATCACTTGCTCGGCACTGCGCTTGACGTCGGCGACGACCGATTGGATCTTGTTCATGAAGCTGTTGAAGATTTCCGAGGTCTTGCCGATTTCGTCGTGGTTCTCGACGACCAGACGGCGGGTCAGGTCACCCTCGCCCTCGGCGATCTGCGCCAGATTGGTCGACAGGTGCGCCAACGGAATAGAAACGAAGCTATTGACGAACCAGAAGGTGAAGCCGATCACGACCAGCAGCAGGCCGACGGCGATTCCGGCGATCTTGACGGTGGACTCATGCACCGCGGCGTTGATGCCGTTGAGCGAGATGTTCATGCTCACCGCGCCGAGCACGGCGTTCTCCCCGGCCTGATGGCAGGAGGTGCAATCTTTTCCCAGGTAGCTCTTTGAATTGAGCGCGGGTATCACCGCCCGCAGGACTTCGCCCTGCGCCGTCTGCAGCACCTTGAAGTAGGGCTTGCCGCTCTTCATGACTTCCAGTTCGGTGCTGTCGGGTTTAACGTCGCTGGCTTTGCCCGCGCCGAAGTCCTTCGTCACCCCCTCGCCGCGCACCAGATGCAAGTCGCTGATGTCCTCGCTCTTCTGTATCTGATCGAGGTAGACGGCCCGGTTGTCCATATTTCCCTGGATCATCATCGCCGTCATCGCCGCGATGGTCATCTGATTGACGCTGGCGGAAAAGTTGCGCGCCTGGCGGATGCCCATTTCCTCCTGTTGCACGTTCACCAGCCAGATGATTCCCGCCCAGGCCGCGATCAGGAGGACTGCAATTCCCACGACCAGACGTATCCATATCTTCAGACTTCTCATTGCGCCCACCCTTGTCAGCCAACGCTCCGCACCAACGACCATCCCCGTGGAGGACCGCGGGAGTCAATGTACAATTATAACTTAGGTAATATTGGTCAATTTGCCCAAAGATCGGGTTCACCGACGCAACGCCCTGTGCAGCGCCGGCCCGGCGACTATCGTCCATATCTTTACAACGAGGTGGCAGTCCAATATGACCATCAACATCGCTTGGGACAACAAATTCGCAATAGGACACGAACGCATCGATGCCGAACACCGCATATTTCTCAACCTGATTCGCACCCTGTCGCAGGAGACGGCAAACGCGGCGAGCAGACAGCGGATCGAGCGCACCCTGCAAGAGATCTACAAGTACGCCGATTTTCATTTTACCAGCGAAGAAAACATCATGGCCGACATCGCCTACCCGGGCCTGGCCGAGCAGGAGGACGCCCACGGCAGGCTGCTCGCCCAACTGAAGGCGGAGATGCACGATTATTGGGCTGGCAGCCAAACGCCCGATGCCATCGTCGCCTTCATCTTCCAGTGGTTTGCGCTGCACACCACGCAAGACGACAAATTGATCGCCGACTTTCTCGTCGCCAACGCATAGGCCAGCGGCGCTGCGTTTTGCACCCGCTTTGCGCGCGGCCCCGCCTGCCCGGCGCGAATCAGGCGATCAGTCGCAGTCCCACGCAAGCCAGCAGCAGGGCCACGCACAGGCGCAGGGTCTGATCGGGCAGCCTGCCGCCGAGATGGGCGCCGATCCAGACCCCGGGGATGGAGCCCGCCAAAAGTTGTCCGAGGAGCACGAAATTCACGTTGCCGAGCACGAGATGGCCGGCCCCGGCGAGGAGCGCGAGCGGGATGGCGTGGACCAAGTCGGTCGCCGCCAGTCTCGCCGCGGTCAAGCGCCGCGGATAGAGGAGCATCAGCATCATGGCGCCCAAGGCACCGGCGCCGACCGAGGTCAGCGTCACCAGGCAGCCGAGCACAGCGCCGGCCAGCACGGTCAGCGGCCGCTGCCAGCGCTTGAAGCGCTCAGCGTTGGCCGGCGGCAAGCGTCCTCCAAGCTTGACCAGCAACGGTCTGAGGATCATGGCCAGGGCCGTGGCCGTCATGGCCAGACCCAGCGCCAGCATCAGCGCGCCGTCGTGGATGCCGTCGGACTTCGCCCAGCGCAACCAGATCAAGGTCGCCGCTGCGGCGGGCAGGCTCCCCGAAGAGAGACGGCGAACCACCTGCCAATCGATCCGCCCCTGCGCGCTATGCACGCCGGCGCCGATCATCTTGGTCAACGAGGCGTAGAGCAGGTCGGTGCCGATCGCGGTCTGCGGTGCGACGCCCAGCATCAACACCAGCAGGGGGGTCATGACGGCACCACCGCCGACCCCGGTCGCACCCACCATGACGCCGACGAACAGACCGGCCAGCGGATGCAGCCAAGGACTCAGCATTTGGTCGCTGGCGCGGCTAGTCGATCATGCCGGCGGCGACGGTATTGTTGCTGGCTTCGTCGATCAGGATCAGCGCGCCGGTGCTGCGATTGTCGGCGTAGGCATCGACGCACAGGGTCTGCACCGTGCGCAGCCGCACCCGGGCGATGTCGTTGCAGGCGAGCCGATCGGCCGGCTGGCGCGCCAGGGTGGCCAGATCGACCCGGTCGGCGATGGCGATCACCTGCGCCGAGGTCTCCCGCGTGGTATGGCGCAGCAGATAGCGGCGCCGCGGATCGAGCGGCGTTTCGCTCAACCAGCACAGCGTCGCGTCAAATTCCTTGAGCGGGCGGGGCAACTCGCCGCTCCTGACGATCATGTCGCCGCGCGAGACGTCGATCTCGTCTTCGAGCAGCAGCGTCACCGACTGCTCGGCGATCGCCCGCGGCTGCGAACGCATCGCCACCAGGATGTCGCGAACGCGCGTCTGCTGACCGCCGGGCAGCACCGTCACCGCATCGCCGATGGCCACCTGACCCGATTCGATGCGCCCCATGTAGCCGCGGAAGTCGGGGAACTCGCGGCTTTGCGGGCGGCAGACGTGCTGCACGGGAAAGCGCAGCCGCTCGTCGACCTCGCTGTGCGCTGCCGGCGCCGCTTCCAGGGCCGCGAACAGCGTCGGCCCGTCGTACCAGTCGAGCCTGTCGCCGCGCTCCACCACCATGTCGCCGTGCAGCGCCGACAGCGGGATGAATGCGGGCGGCTCGCCACTGCCCATGCCCAGGCCAGCGGCGAAGGCTAAGTAGTCGGCCTGGATGGCGGCGAAGCGGCTCGCTGCGAAATCGACCAGATCCATCTTGTTGACCGCCACGATGACGTGTGGAATACCCAGCAGGTGCGCGATGTAGGCATGGCGGCGGGTCTGCGTCTGCACCCCCTTTCGCGCATCGATCAGGATCACGGCGAGGTTGGCGGTGGACGCCGCGGTGACCATGTTGCGCGTGTACTGTTCGTGCCCCGGGGCGTCGGCGATGATGTACTTGCGCCTGCCGCTGCTGAAATAGCGGTAGGCGACGTCGATGGTGATGCCTTGTTCGCGCTCCGCCTGCAGGCCGTCGGTGAGCAGGGACAGGTCAGCGGTCGCCATGCCGCGCCGGCTCGAGCTGCGCTCGATGGCGGAGAGCGTATCGGCGAGGATGGCCTTGCTATCGTAGAGCAGGCGTCCGATCAGGGTGCTCTTGCCGTCGTCGACGCTGCCGCAGGTGAGAAAGCGCAGCAGGCCGTTGTCGATGCCGGGCAGCTTTTCGTAGGCGCTCATCAAAAGTATCCCGATCTCTTGCGTTGTTCCATGGAAGCATCCGATGTCTGGTCGTCGAGGCGGGTGGCACCGCGCTCGGTGATGGTGGTGAGCGCCGTCTCGGCGATGATCTTGGCGACGCTGTCGGCGTTCGAGCGCACCGGCGCGGTGCACGGAATGTCGCCGACGGTGCGAAAGCGCACGCTGACCTGCTCGACCCGATCACCGGCTCGCGCCGGCGTCAGCTCGGTGACCGGCACCAGGCTCTCGCCGAGGAGATTCCTGCGCGCGACCACCGGTCTGACGTGGGCGAAATAGATCGAGGGCAATTCGAGATTTTCGCGTTCGATGTACTGCCAGACGTCGAGCTCGGTCCAGTTGGAGATGGGGAAGGCGCGCACATTCTCGCCGCGCCGGCTGCGGGCGTTGTAGAGGTCCCACAGTTCCGGACGCTGGTTCTTCGGATCCCACTGGCCGGACTCGTCGCGGAAGGAAAAGATGCGCTCCTTGGCCCGCGCCTTCTCTTCGTCACGGCGGGCGCCGCCGATGCAGGCGTCGAACTCGAATTCGGCGATCGCTTCGAGCAGGGTCACCGACTGGTGTTTGTTGCGCGACTCGCCCGCTGAGCCCAGGACCACGGTGCCGCGCGCCATGGAATCCTCCACCGAGCGCACGATCAACCGTTCGCCGAGCTGCGCCGCCAGCCTGTCGCGGGCAGCGATCACCTCCGGGTAGTTGTGGCCGGTGTCGATGTGCAGCAGCGGAAAGGGAAAGCGGCCGGGACGGAAGGCCTTCTCGGCCAGACGCAGCAGGCAGATCGAGTCCTTGCCGCCGGAGAACAGCAAAGCTGGGTTGGCGCACTGGCCGGCCACCTCGCGCAGGATGTGGATGGCTTCGGACTCGAGCCAAT
>JAHFRE010000379.1 GCA_023258955.1 Sterolibacterium sp. | reverse complement strand
TAGTTGGCGACGCTCTTCTCGAACAGTTCGCCCAGACTGCGAAACTCGTCGACATCGATTTCGGCAGGAACGCCCGCCGGATAGCTCGCAAGCCAGATCCTTTCCATTTGCATCCCCTTTTGCAAAGCCTGGCAGCGGGCCCTCCGGCCCGCCGCGTCAGCGCTCGAGCTGGTCGAGCTTGTTCTTCACATCCCGCCATTTGTCCGCTTCGGCGAGCGGATCCTTGCGTTCGATGATTGGACTCCAAAGCTTGCTCAATTCGGCGTTCAGGGCGATGAAGCCCTGGTGTTCGGGGGGCACGTCGTCCTCGGCGCAGATCGCCTCCACCGGACATTCGGCGACACAAAGCGAGCAATCGATGCATTCGTCCGGATCGATGACCAGGAAGTTCGGGCCCTCGCGAAAGCAGTCGACCGGGCAGACGTCGACGCAGTCGGTGAACTTGCACTTGATGCACGGTTCGGTGATCACGTAGGCCATGTCCGTCCACCTTTGCCCAGATTGAATGGTTGCAGTATAGGCGAACGCCGGCCGAGCGGCGAGGGACCTGCCGGCGAAAAAATATGGCGCCGAGTCTTGCATGCCGTTCGCGTAAGCACTATACTAACGTCGTAGTACTAAGGCCATAGTGCATAAGCCATTGTATTATCACAGCGTATTTTTGAGGAGCAGACGATGAAGGCAGTGGAGACAGTAGACGCACGCGAAATCCGCCGCAAACTAGCGATGAACCAGCAACAATTCTGGTCCAAGCTGGGCGTGACGCAGAGCGGTGGTTCCCGTTACGAGAGCGGGCGCAATATGCCGCGGCCGGTCCAGCAATTGCTGCGCCTGGTGCATGTCGAGCAAATCGACATCGCCAAGGTCAAGCGCGAGGATTTCGAGATCGTCGAATACCTGAAATCGCAGGATCCGGAACTCTACAAGTCGCTAAAGAAGCTGGCGCGGAGCAAGTCCAAGAAGGCTGCCTGAAGGGCCGCGACGTTCAACTCACGGGCTGACGGTCACCGTCAGCCCCAGTGCGCCGATGCGCTTGGCCAGGTTCTCCAGCCACGCCGGCGGCAGGGCGGAAAGTCGCGTCGCTTCCGGCTGGCAGGACTGGCGCGCCAATCCGTAGAGGTGCACCCCCGACAGCCGGTCCTTGACCGCAGCCAATAACTGCAGCCACGCCTGTTGCTGCGTCTCGTTCGGCGCCTCGCCGTCCATGGCGAAGCAGCAGGTCTGCACCCAGGTTGGACACAGTTCGCCGCAGGCGCGCAACCTCACCGCCACCGCCTGCGGATTCTGTCGCACGCTGTTGATGCGCAGAAAGCCGGCAGCGTCGCCGGCGTCGACCTTGAACCACACTTCGCCATTGCACCGCCCGAGCTGCGCTATGCCCGCTCTGACCTGGCGTCGCCCGAGCAGGCTGCCATTGGTGATCAGGCGCAGCTTCACCGCGTCGCTCAGGCCCTCAATTTGCAGCAGGCGCTGTACCAGTTCGACGCTGGCGGCAAACTGCGGCGAGGCGGTCGGCTCGCCGTTGCCGGAAAATGCCACGTCGACCAACCGCCGTGCCCCTTCCGGCACCCGCTCGGCCATGAAGTCGCCGCGCAGCACCTCGTCCAAGACCTGGTGCAGCTCCGCTTCGAGCCGCGCCAGGTCGATCGCCGGCGCCGCGCCGCGCGTAAGGCCAGGCACCTGGCAATAGATGCAGCGCCAATTGCAGGCATTGTTCGGATTGAGATTTACGCCGATCGAGACCCCGCCGGCGCGACGCGAGACGACCGGATAGACGTAGACCAATCCGGCGCTGTCACGGCTGTGGTCGAAAACGCTGAGTGGGGGTCGCTTCATCGGCTGCCTTCTGAAACGACTATAATCGCCCGCAATCCCAGCTTGCCGCAAGCGGTTTCGCACCAATGGCCACAGAAATCACCCGCCGCCTGGAATTCGACGCGGGTCACCGCATTCCCGACCACCAGAGCCAGTGCCGACATCTGCACGGGCACCGCTACACGCTGGAGATCACCCTCAGGGGCGCGATCATCGACGCTGCAGGCCGCCCCGATACCGGCATGGTCATGGATTTTTCACAGGTCAAGGCCCTGGCGCAGCGGCACCTAGTCGAACTCTGGGACCACGCCTTCCTGGTTCACGCTGCAGACCGCGCCGTGGTCGAATTCCTCGCCACCCTGCCCGGGCACAAGACCGTGATCCTGCCCCTGGTGCCGACCGCGGAAAATTTGGCGACGCTGGCCTTCGCCGCCCTCGCCGCTGTCTATCGCGACAGCTACGGCAGCGGCTTGCGCCTGCAACGCCTGCGCCTCTACGAGACCCCCAACTGCTGGGCCGAAGTCTGCGCCGACGAGGCCGCGGGCGGCACAGCCTGAGCGGCGGCCAACGCGGTTTCGATCAGCGAAATTTTGTTCTGCAAAATTGACTCCGTGCACCTCCTGCTGCAGACTTTGAACCCCACACAAACGGGAGAATCGCCATGCTCGGCCAGATGATGCAAATGCCCTTGATGATTTCCAGCCTGCTCGAGCACGCCGACGTCTGCCACGGCGACGCCGAGATCGTCTCGCGCCTGCCCGAGGGCGGCA
>JAHFRE010000190.1 GCA_023258955.1 Sterolibacterium sp. | reverse complement strand
GCGCGCCGTGGCGGTCGACCTTGTTGATCACGACGATCGGCTTGAGGCCCAGGGCCAGCGCCTTGCGCGTCACGAAGCGGGTTTGCGGCATCGGTCCTTCGACGGCATCGACCAGCAGCAGCGCGCCGTCCACCATCGACAGAACGCGCTCGACCTCGCCGCCGAAGTCGGCGTGGCCCGGGGTGTCTACGATGTTGATGTGGGTGCCGGCGTAGTCGATGGCGCAGTTCTTGGCGAGAATGGTGATGCCGCGCTCCTTTTCCAGATCGTTGGAGTCCATCACGCGCTCGGTCAGGTGCTGGTGCGCGGCGAAGGTTCCCGACTGGCGCAACAGCTGGTCGACCAAGGTGGTCTTGCCGTGGTCGACGTGGGCGATGATGGCGATGTTGCGTATGGAACGGGACATTGAGGGGAGGGGCGCGGGCGCTGCTGCGAAAGGGGCGGCAGTATAACACGGCGCCGCTGCGGCCCGCTCCGCGCGTGCTAGAGTTCGGGGTTTCGACGGGCGGGACGGACATGCTGGCAATCATCGGTGGCAGCGGTTTGACGCAGCTGGGTAATCTGGAGATTTCGCGTCGGCAGCTGGTGCGCACGCCTTACGGCGATCCTTCCGGGGCGCTGACCTTCGGCCGCATGGGTGGACAGGAGGTGGTGTTCCTGGCGCGTCATGGCTACGGCCACACGATTCCGCCGCATCTGGTCAATTACCGCGCCAACATCCACGCGCTGGTCGAGGCGGCCGGCGCCAGCCGCATCGTCTCGGTCGCCTCGGTCGGCGGCATCCGCGCCGATCTGGAGCCGGGCAAGCTGCTGGTGCCCCACCAAATCATCGACTACACCTGGGGCCGGCAGATGAGTTTCCACGATCGCACCGACCGCGAAGTGGTGCACATCGATTTCACCCATCCCTACGACGAGGCGCTGCGCCGCCAGTTGCTGGCCGCTGCTGCCGCCGCTGGGCAGTCCATCGTAGACGGCGCGGTGTACGCGGCAACCCAGGGACCGCGTCTGGAGACCGCCGCCGAGATCGAGCGCCTGGCGCGCGACGGCGCCGACATCGTCGGCATGACCGGCATGCCCGAAGCGTCCCTGGCGCGCGAAGCGGGTTGTCCCTACGCGGCGCTGGCGGTGGTCGCCAACTGGGCGGCGGGGCGCGGCGACAGCCAGGCGATGATCCACTTCTCCGGCATCGAGGCGGTGCTGCAGGAATCGATGGGCAGGGTGCGCCAGCTGCTCGATCAAATTGGCAGCGAGCCGGCCGGCTAAGTCCGTCGTTTGCCTATGTCACGTCAATATGCGATCATAATATTGATGTGACATAGGCAGCGGAGGATTGGTCGTGGAATCGAAACAGCGCAAACTGCTCTATCTGCTGCCAGCGCAGCGCCAGCCGCTGCTCGAGCCGGAGCTCGCCGCCGTCGGTTGGGCGCTGCGCGTGGTCAGACACGGCGACGAAGCCAGGCGCCTGATCGCCTCGCGGCAATTCCACGTCGGCCTGGTCCTGCTCGCCGAACCGGCGGACTGGGACCGACTCGACGCCCGATCGATCCATCCCGGACCGGCGATGCAGTGGCTGGCTCTGGTCTCGCCGGCGACCATGCGCCTGGCTAGCGTCGCCCGCGGCATCCGCGCCAACTTCTTCGATTACCACACGCTGCCGGTCGTCCCCGAGCGGCTGCTGCTGGCCCTCGGCCACGCCTACGGCATGGCGACCCTGGCGAGCAAGTTGATCCTCGCCCCGGCCCGGCAGCGCCTGCCGCTGAGTCTGCACAAGGCGCGGACCCTGGCCGAGCACGAGGTCATCGAGCGGGCGTTGAAAAAGACGCAGAACAACATCACCAAGGCGGCGCGGGAACTGGGCATCTCCCGGGTCACCCTCTACCGCCTGATGGAAAAGAGTCGCGACAGCACCGGCGGTTGAGCGCGGCGTTACAATGCCGCGATGATCAGAGAAGTCCTGCGCATGGGCGATCCGCGCCTGCTGGCGCCGGCGCTGCCGGTGCAAAGCTTTGCCACGCCCGAACTTGAAGCCCTGCTCGACGACATGCGCGAGACCATGGTCCACCTCGACGGCGCCGGCCTGGCGGCACCGCAGATTGGGGTCGCGCTGCGCGTGGTGATCTTCGGCTTCGAAGCCAATCCGCGCTATCCCGAGGCGGCTGCGGTTCCGTACACCGTCTTGATCAACCCGGAGCTGGTGGCGCTGTCCGACGAGGAGGAACTGGCCTGGGAGGGCTGCCTGTCGGTGCCCGGATTGCGCGGCGTGGTGCCGCGCTGGAAGAGGCTGCGCTACCGCGGCTGCGACCAGCAGGGCAACGCCTTCGAGCGCGAGGTCGAAGGCTTCCACGCCCGCGTCGTGCAACACGAGTGCGACCACCTCGACGGCATTCTCTATCCGATGAGAATACGCGACTTGCGTTCGTTCGGCTTCACCGACGTGATCGACGCAGCGCCCGTGCCTAACGATTGAGCAGCCGCAGCGCGTGTTCGGCGATGGCCAGGCAGGAAGTCAGTCCGGGTGACTCGATGCCGAACAGGTTGACCAGGCCCGGCACGCCATGGTCGGCCGGGCCCTGGATCTTGAAATCCGCGGCAGCCTCTCCCGGACCCGAGATCTTGGGGCGAATGCCGCAAAACGCCGGAACCAGGGCGCCGTCGCGCAGCTGCGGCCAGTAGCGCCGCACCTCGCCGTAGAAACGCTGCGCCCGCCCTGGATCGACAGCATAGTCCACCGCGGCGACCCACTCCACGTCCGGACCGAAGCGTGCCTGTCCCGCGAGATCGAGCGTCAGATGCACGCCGAGGCCGCCCGGCTCGGGGACGGGGTAGATCAAGCGGGTAAAGGGAACGCGGGCGGGATGGGCGTAATAGTTTCCCTTGGCCAGATAGCTCGGCGGGACCTGCTCAGGGGGAAAGCCGTCGATCGCGGCGGCGACCCGCTGCGCGTCGAGTCCGGCGGCGTTGATGACGATGCCGGCGCGCAGGCGAGCGCTGTCGCTGCCGCCGACCTCGAGCTCGATCCCCTGGCCGCCGACCGTGCCGCGCAGCACCGGGCTGTTGACCGCCAGCGTGGCGCCGTGTCGCTCGGCGTCACCGAGCAGCGCCAACATCAGCCCGTGGCTGTCCACGATGCCGGTCGTGCTCGACAGCAGGGCGGCGCTGCATTGCAGCGCCGGCTCCAGGACCCGGGCCTGGGCCGCGCTGAGCAGTTCCAGTCCGGCGACACCGTTGACCTGGCCCTGGGCGCGCAGCTCGTGCAGCTTGGCTTCCTGCGTCGCCGCCGTGGCGACGATCAGCTTGCCGCAGCGACGATGGGCCACGCCGTGGGCGGCGCAGTAGTCGTAGAGCGCGCTGTTGCCGGCGACGCACAGGCTCGCCTTGAGCGAGCCGCGCGGATAGTACAGGCCGGCGTGGATGACTTCGCTGTTGCGCGCGCTGGTTTGCGTGCCGAAGGCGGCGCGCGCTTCAACGATGACCGTCTCGACGCCGCGCAAGGCCAAGGCGCGGGCGCAGGCCAGACCGACGACACCGGCACCGATCACTAGAGCAGCGATGTCGTCCATCGGGTCTCAGGCGACGCTGTGGCGCGCGCGCATACGCAGCGCGCTGCAAGCGTCTGCGCTCAAATGCGAAGCGCTACGAAGGATTGCGCTCAAATTCGTAGCGCTTCAAGCAATTCCTGCTCGAGCTGGACCAGGCTCGCGGTTTGCGCCAGGTCGCGGCCGCTGATCAGGAAGGTATCCTCGACCAACTCGCCCAGCGTCGATATCTTGGCGGTGTGTACCGTGACGCCGTGGCGCGCCAGCACCTGGCCGATCGAATAGAGCAGGCCGGTGCGGTCGGCGGCCTTCAGCGATAGCACGTAGTACTGGCCCTTTTCGTCGGGCCTGACGCTGAGCTCGGGCACGATCGGGAAGTGCCGCACCTGCCGCGAGAAGCGCCCTGGGGATGGCGCCGACAGCGGCGGCCTCTTTTCCAGCTGCTCGGCCAGGTCGTGCTCGATCAGCGCGACCATGTCGCGGTAGGGCAGTTGCTTGCCGGGATCGAGCAGGATGAAGCTGTCGAGCGCATAGCCATGGCGAGTCGTATGGATCTTGGCGTCGACGATCGAGTAGCCGAGGCGGCTGAAGAAGCCGCACAGGCGGGCGAACAGTTCCGGTTGATCGGCCACGTAGACCATCACCTGCAGGCCTTCGCCGATCTGACTCAGGCGGGCTTTGACCAGGGGCTTCTCGGCGTTCGGGCGATGGTAGAGCATGCGCGTGTGCCAGGCCACCTCTTCGGCGCTGTGGCGCAGGAAATACACCGTGTCGAGCTGACGCCACAGCTCGTCCTCGACCTTTGGGCGCAGGCCGTGGAAACGCAGTAGGTGCCGCGCATCCTCCTGGCGTCCGGCCAGCCCCACCGCCTGCTGCGGTGTGTCGCCGGCGAGCAGGCGGCGCGTCGCCGCGTAGAGGTCCTCGAGCAGCTTGCCCTTCCAGGCGTTCCACACCTTGGGGCTGGTGGCGCGGATATCGGCGACAGTGAGCAGGTAGAGGGCGATCAGCCGTCGCTCGGTCTTGACCACGGCGGCGAAGCAGGCGATGGTCTGGGGATCGGCGAGGTCCTGCTTCTGCGCCACCGAGGACATGGTCAGGTGTTCGCCGACCAGGAACTCGACCAGCTCGGTGTCCGCAGCGGCCAGCCCATGATCGCGACAGAAGCGCCGCGCCTCGCGCACGCCGAGTCGCGAATGGTCGCCACCGCGGCCCTTGGCGATGTCGTGGAAGATCGCCCCGATGTAGATCAGCCAGTGCCGGTCGAAGCTGGCGATCAGGCGGCTGCACAGCGGATACTCGTGCGCAAACTCGGCCATGGTGAACCGGCGCACGTTGCGCAGCACCTGCAGGATGTGTTGGTCTACCGTGTAGACGTGGAACAGGTCGTGCTGCATCTGCCCGACAATCTTGCCGAAGGCCGGCAGGTAGCGGCCGAGGACGTCGTACTGGTTCATGCGCCGGAACTCATGCACGATGCCGCGCCGTTGTTGGAACAGCGAGATGAACAGCGCACGGTTGACCGGGTCGCGGCGGAAGCGCGCGTCGATCAGACCGCGCGCCCGCCACAAGGCACGCAGGGTGCGCGCCGTCATGCCGTTAAGCTCCGATCGCTGTTGCAGCAGCAGGAAGCTCTGCAGCAGGGCGCTCGGGTTGCGCTCGAACACCTGTTCGTCGCGCACGTCGAGCAGGTCGTGGGCCATCTGGAAATGTTCGTCGATGACCACGGCCGTGGTCTGGTAGACGGGAAAGATGCGCTCACCCAGGTTCTGCAGCAGGATGGTATTGATCTGGGTGACACGTTTGGCGTTTTGGTAGTAGCGCTGCATCAGCAGCTCGGAGCCGCGCTTGGCGCCGCTGGCGTGCAGGCTGAAGGAGCTCGCCAGCGCCTCCTGATAGTCGAACATCAGCTTGTCTTCGCGGCGCTTCGCCAGGTAGTGGAGGCGGATGCGCACATGGCGCAGAAAGGACTCGACGCGCAGCAGTTGTTGCGCCTCGCTGATGGTCACCAGACCGTTGTCGGCGAGTTCGCGCCAACGGGTACCCAGCTGCGCCGCCTGGGCGATCCAGAGGATGGTCTGCAGATCGCGCAGGCCACCGGGACTCTCTTTGCAATTGGGCTCGAGGCTGAACGGCGTGTCGTTGTAGCGGGCGTAGCGTTCTTCCTGTTCCAGTTGCTTCGCCTTGTAGAAAGCCGTCGGCTCGATGATGCCGCGCATCGCCGCGGTGAACTCGCCGCAGGTCGCGGCGCTGCCGGCGAGCGGGCGCGCCTCGAGCAGATTGGTCTGGACGGTGATGTCCTTCCTTGCTTCCTCGACGCACTCGGCAACGCTGCGCACGCTGTGCCCGACCTCCAGGCCGATGTCCCAGAGCACGCCGACCATCTGTTCCAGGCCGGTTTGCTGTTCGGCCCGGCCGTCCTCGGGCAACAGCAGCAGGATGTCTACGTCGGAGGCGGGATAGAGTTCGCCGCGGCCGTATCCGCCGACGGCGAGCAGGGCGTAGCCATCGGGGAGGTGGAAGTGATGCCAGATCTCGCGCAGGGCGCGGTCGACCAGCTGCGCCCGACCGCCCAACATGGCGCTGGCGTTGGCGCTCTCGGCGTAGGCCTGGTGCAGAGCCTCCTGGCCACCTTCGATGGTGGCGCGCAGCTTGGCGATCAGCCAGGAGAGCTCGATCTGCTTCGCGGCTCTGGTGGTGGCGGCCATCGCGCGGGCTCAGCGAACGCTGGCGGGCCTGGGCGGACTGGCGGCGCTCAGGGTCAGCACTTCGTAGCCGCTGTCGGTGACCAGCACCGTGTGTTCCCACTGCGCCGAGAGACTGTGGTCCTTGGTGACGATGGTCCAGCCATCCTGCATTTCGGAGATGGCCGCCTTGCCGGCGTTGATCATCGGCTCGATGGTGAAGGTCATCCCGGCCAGCAGTTCGACGCCGGTGCCAGCCTTTCCGTAGTGGAGCACCTGCGGCTCGTCGTGGAACTTGAGACCGATGCCGTGGCCGCAAAACTCGCGCACCACCGAGAAGCCGTTCTTCTCGGCGTGTCGCTGGATGGCCTCGCCGACGTCGCCGAGGTGCCCGCCGGGGCGGACCCGGGCTATGCCCAGCCACATGCATTCGAAGCTGACCGCGCAGAGGCGCTTGGCCAGAATCGAGCAGTCGCCGACCTGGTACATGCGGCTGCTGTCGCCGTGATAGCCGTCCTTGATGGTGGTGATGTCGAGATTTACGATGTCACCCTTCTTCAGCGCCCGCTCGCTCGGGACGCCGTGGCAGACCTGCTGGTTGATCGAGGTGCAGATCGACTTCGGGTAAGGCGGGTAGCCGGGCGGGGCGTAGTTGAGCGGCGCCGGAATGCAGCCCTGAACGTCCACCATGTAGTCGTGGCAGAGGCGGTCCAGTTCGGCGGTGGTGACGCCGGGTTTGACGAAGGCATCGATATAGTCGAGCACCTCGCCGGCCAGGCGGCCGGCCAGGCGCATCTTGTCGATCTCTGCAGGGGTTTTCAGCTGGATGCCCATCGTGGGAAGCTTGGCGAACGAAAGCGAAATTCTACCTGCCGGGCGGGGAAAGTGATGCAGGACTTGAAGAATCTCGCTCAAGCCCGCTATAATTCGCGGCTTGTCCCGTCTCCCGGCGCCCGTTGTTGGCCCGTTGGGTGACGGACAAAATACTCACGCCCGGCGGCGAACAGGGTGTCCCGAGATCGGGACGATACGGCCGGGCGGCGGATCAACCCTATTCGGAGGTAGCACATGTCAGCCACAACCATGCGGCAAATGCTTGAAGCGGGGGTGCATTTTGGCCACCAGACGCGTTTCTGGAACCCGAAGATGGCGCCATATATTTTCGGCCACCGCAACAAGATCCACATCATCAATCTGGAAAAGACCCTGGCCAAGTACCAGGAAGCGATGGCCTTCGTCAAGAAGCTGTCGGCCAAGAAGGGCAACATCCTCTTCGTCAGCACCAAGCGCCAGGCGCGCGAAATCATCGCCGAGGAAGCTGCGCGTGCTGGCATGCCGTTCGTCGATGAGCGCTGGCTGGGCGGCATGCTCACCAACTTCAAGACGGTCAAGCTGTCGATCAAGCGCCTGAAGGACCTCGAAGCGATGTCCGCCGACGGCAGCATGGAGAAGATGAGCAAGAAGGAAGCGCTGATGGCGCAGCGCGAAATGGACAAGCTGAGAAAGAGCATCGGCGGCATCAAGGACATG
>JAHFRE010000189.1 GCA_023258955.1 Sterolibacterium sp. | reverse complement strand
ATCAGCGCCCTCCGAGCAGTTTCGCGATGTGGGCGACGATGCCTCGCGCCACCTCGAGCTTGGGCGCGGTCGGCAGCGCGTGGGCGCCTCGCGCGTCGAACAGGATGACGCTGTTGTGGTCGGCGCCCAGCCCATCCTGGACCAGATTGCCCACCACCAGCGGCAGCTTCTTGGCAACGCGCTTGGCCTCGGCGTATTGCGCCAGCTCCCGGCTCTCTGCGGCGAAGCCGACACAGAACGGTGCTTGAGGCGATGCCGCCACTTCGGCCAGGATGTCGGGATTGGGGAGCAGGGACAGGGTCATTTCGGCGCTGCCCTTCTTGATCTTGTCGGCGGCCAGGCTTGCAGGGCGGTAATCGGCGACCGCCGCCACGGCGATGAATATGTCCTGGCCGGGCAGGTCGGCGAACACCTGGGTGCGCATCTCCAGCGCACTCGTGACCGAACTGCGCCTGACGCCGCGCGGAACGGGCAGCGACACCGGTCCCGAGACCAGGGTGACCGCGGCGCCGGCTTCATGGCAGGCACGCGCCAGCGCATAACCCATCTTGCCCGAACTGCTGTTGGTGATCGCGCGCACCGGATCGATGGCCTCGATCGTGGGGCCGGCGGTGAGCAGCACGCGACGGCCGGCGAGCAGCTTCGGTTGCAGGTAGGCGGCGAGTTCGTCGAACAGTTCCTCCGCCTCGAGCATCCGCCCTGGCCCGACCTCGCCGCAGGCCTGCTCGCCGCTTGCCGGGCCGAGCAGCGCGACGCCGTCATCCGCCAACACTTGCATGTTGCGCCGGGTTGGTGCCTGCTGCCACATCTGTCGGTTCATCGCCGGCGCCACCAGCAGCGGACACTCACGCGCCAGGCACAGGGTCGTCAGCAGGTCGTCGGCCCGGCCTTGAGCCAGCCTGGCGAGGAAGTCAGCGGTAGCGGGCGCCACCAGGATGGCGTCGGCGCCGCGGGAGAGTTCGATGTGTGCCATGCCACCGGGGGCGGCTTCATCCCAGAGGTCGCTCCACACCGGGCGGCCGCTCAGCGCCTGAAAGGTGGCGGCACCCACGAAGCGGGCACCGCCGGCGCTGAGGACGACATCGACGGTCGCCCCGGCCTTGACCAGCAGCCGGGTCAACTCGGCGGCCTTGTAGGCGGCGATGCCGCCGGTGACGCCGAGCACGATGCGTCTCCCCGAAAACCCATTCATGACGTTAGAATAACCCGGTCGATCGACATTTCATTCTACCCCATGCCCATCAGCGATTGGCCCGAACAGGAACGCCCGCGCGAGCGCTTGCTGAGGCATGGCGCAGCGGCGCTCTCGGACGCCGAACTGCTGGCCATCTTCTTGCGCGTCGGCGTCAAGGGCAAGAGCGCGGTTGACCTGGGACGGCAGCTGTGCGCGCGTTTCGGTTCGCTGCGCCGCCTGCTCGAAGCCGAAGAAATAGAATTCGCGGCCGTGCCGGGCATCGGTCGCGCCAAGCTGGCGCAACTGCGCGCCGTTCTGGAAATGGCCAAGCGGACGCTGCACGAGGAGGTCTCGGCGCAGCAATTCTTCGCCGCACCCGCCGCGGTGCGCGACTGGCTGCGGCTGAAACTCGCGCATCTGCCGCACGAGTCTTTTGTTGCGCTGTGGCTGGACGCGCAGCATCGCCTGGTCGCCGACGAGGAGTTGTTCCGCGGCACCCTGACCCAGACGGCCGTGTATCCGCGCGAGGTCGTCAAACGGGCGCTTGCGCTCAACGCCGCGGCGGTGATCTTTGCGCACAACCATCCTTCGGGGGTGAACGAACCGTCGCGCGCCGACGAAGCGCTGACCGCGGCACTGAAGCAGGCGCTGGCCCTGGTCGACGTGAAGCTGCTCGATCACTTCATCGTCGCCGGCAACGCGGCGCCGCTGTCCTTCGCCGAGCGGGGGATGATCTAGCTTTCCTCAGGTCAGGTTCAGCCGACCACCTGTTCGGGGATATCGATTCGCACCGCGGGCCGATCAAGGGTGATCGCCACCGCCTTCGCATAGTCCTTGGCCCAGTCGCCGTTGGCCGCGAAACGTCTCTCGCCGGCGTCGCGGGCCACCGAGAGGATGCGGTCGAGCGCGAGCACCTTGCCCATCGGATTGTTGGGCGAGCATTCGAGCTCCAGCCACTGCCGTTCCAGCCATTGTTGGGCTTCCTCGCGCGTCGGCAGCGCGTCGTCCTCGCCGAACTTGAATTCGTATTCGCGGTCCCGCGCAAAGGCGACGGTTACGGTCGTAATCATGGCGGCCACCAGCCTGGCTGAAAACGCGATTTTGACGCCGGCCAGGGGCGAGGGCAAGTCCTATTGCAGTCGTTCGTACAGCGGCAGGGTCAGGAACTCGACGAAATCGGTGGCCGTGGACATCTCCTCGAACACCTTCGCCGCCTCGCGGTAGGTCGCCGCGAACGCTGTCTTGCCGACCAGGGCCTCGATCTTGGCCATCTCCTCGGGGATCATCTGCCGCACCAGGTCGGCGCTGACTTTGCGTCCGTCATCGAGCACTCCCTTGGCCGAGCGTATCCACTGCCACACCTGGGAGCGGGAAATCTCCGCCGTCGCCGCGTCCTCCATCAGGTTGAAGATGGGCACGCAACCGTTGCCCGCCAGCCAGGAGCCCAAATACTGGATGCCAACGCTGATGTTGCCGCGCAGACCTGCCTCGGTGATCGGTCGCTGCGGCCGGAAATCGAGCAGGTCGCCGGCGGCGACCTTGACGTCAGCGCGCTGTTTGTCGATCTGGTTGGGTCGGCTGCCGAGCACCTTGACGAACTCTTCCATGGCGATCGGCACCAGTCCCGGATGGGCGACCCAGCCGCCATCGTAACCGTCGGCGGCGTCGCGGGCCTTGTCGCTGCGTATGCCAGCCATGGCCTTGTCGTTGGCCGCCGTGTCGTTCTTGATCGGGATCAGCGCGCTCATGCCGCCAATCGCCGGGGCCTGGCGGCGGTGGCAGGTCTTGAGCAGGAGCAGCGCGTAGGCGCGCATGAAGGGCACGGTCATGGTGATCTGCGCCCGGTCGGCGAGGCAAAACGCCGCGTCGGTCTTGAACTTCTTTATGCAGGAGAAGATGTAGTCCCAGCGCCCGGCGTTGAGCCCGGCGGAGTGCTCGCGCAACTCGTAGAGGATCTCGTCCATCTGGAAGGCGGCGAGTATGGTCTCGACCAGCACCGTCGCCTTGATGCTGCCGCGCGGGATCCCCAGTTCCTGCTGCGCCATCAGGAAGATGTCGTTCCACAGGCGCGCTTCCAGGTGCGACTCCATCTTCGGCAGATAGAAGTAGGGGCCGGAGCCGCGCGCCAACAGTTCGCGGGCGTTGTGGAACATGAACAGACCGAAATCGAATATGCCGCCGGAGACGCGCTGACCGTCGACCAGCAGATGCTTCTCGTCGAGGTGCCAGCCGCGCGGCCGCACCACCAGCGTCGCCACACGATCGTTGAGCTTGTAGGATTTGCCGCCTTGCTCGAGGCTGATCGTGCGCCGCACCGCATCGATGACGTTGATCTGGCCCTGGATCTGGTTGCTCCAGATCGGTGCGTTGGAGTCCTCGAAATCGGCCATATACGAATCGGCACCGCTGTTCAAGGCGTTGATGATCATCTTGCGCTCGACCGGACCGGTGATCTCGACGCGGCGACAGGCGAGGTCTTCCGGCAGCGGCGCGATGCACCAGTCTCCGTCGCGGATTGCCGCCGTCTCGGCGAGAAAATCCGGCCGCTCGCCGGCGGCGAGTCGGGCTTGGACCTCGCGCCGTTTGGCCAGAAGGTCGCGCCGGCGCGGCTCGAAAGCGCGCGCCAGCTTGGCGACGAAAGACAAGGCCGCCGGACTGAGGACGGTCGCGAATTCGGCGCTGATCGCTGCCTTGATCTCGATGCCGGCGGGCAAGCTGGTGCTCATGCGCTCTCCTTATCTGCTCAGGCGTTGGCCACCTTGAGCTGTTTCGGGTGGTCGTAGAACTGCTCGTTCTCGGTCGAACCGGCCAGCGCGGTGGTGGACGACTGGCCGCCTTCGATGGTCTGGGTCACGGCATCGAAGTAGCCGGTGCCGACCTCGCGTTGGTGCTTGACCGCGGTGAAACCGCGGTCGACCGCCGCGAATTCTGCTTCCTGCATTTCGACGAAGGCCGACATCTGCTTGCGCGCGTAGCCGTAGGCGAGGTTGAACATCGAGTAGTTGAGGGCGTGAAAGCCGGCCAGGGTGATGAACTGGAACTTGTAGCCCATCTTCGCCAGTTCGCTCTGGAAGGTGGCGATGGTGGCGTCGTCGAGGTTCTTCTTCCAGTTGAACGAGGGCGAGCAGTTGTAGGCGAGCATCTTGCCCGGGAAGCGGGCGTGGATGGCCTCGGCGAACGCCTTGGCGTAGGCCAGATCCGGCTTGCCGGTCTCGCACCAGACGAGGTCGGCGTAGGGGGCGTAGGCGAGTCCGCGCGAGACCGCCTGCGCCAGACCGGGGCGGGTGCGATAGAAACCTTCGACGGTGCGCTCACCGGTGCAGAAGGGCTGGTCGATCGGGTCGACGTCGGCGGTGACCAGGTCGGCCGCTTCGGCGTCGGTGCGCGCCACGACCAGGGTCGGCACGCCCATCACGTCGGCCGCCAGGCGGGCCGCGACCAGCTTGGCGACAGCCTCGCGCGTCGGCACCAGCACCTTGCCGCCCATATGGCCGCACTTCTTGACCGAGGCGAGCTGGTCTTCGAAATGTACGGCGGCAGCACCGGCCTCGATCATCGACTTCATCAACTCGTAGGCGTTTAAGACGCCGCCGAAACCGGCTTCGGCGTCGGCGACGATGGGCGCGAAGTAGTCGATGTCGTTATTGCCCTCGGACCACTGGATCTGGTCGGCGCGGGCGAAGGTGTTGTTGATGCGCTTGACCACCAGCGGCACTGAGTTGGCCGGGTAGAGCGACTGATCGGGGTACATTTCGCCGGCGACGTTGGCATCCCCCGCCACTTGCCAGCCGGACAGATAGATGGCCTTGAGGCCGGCCTTGACCTGTTGCATCGCCTGGTTGCCGGTCAGCGCGCCCAGAGCCGGCACGAAGTCCTCGGTCTCGAGCAGCTTCCACAGCTTCTCGGCGCCGCGACGGGCGAGGGTGTGCTCGACCTGCAGCGAACCGCGCAGCCGGATCACTTCCTCGGCCGTGTAGCCGCGCGTGATGCCCTTCCAGCGCGGGTTCTCGGCCCAGTCTTTTTTCAGCTTGGCGATGTCGAATTCTCGGCTCATGCTCGTTCCTCCTGGTCAGATTTCACTCGAATGGTCACAGCAATGTGATTAGTCGAAGTATAAAGAAAATTTTGCACAGCAGCAGTGCAGTTGACCAGGCTTGTCAGTTATTATTTATGTATAAATAACAGTGAAGTACATGATCGGTTTCGTAATATGAAACACAATTCGACGCGGTGAAATGCCACGCTGCTGCGTTGCGGCATCGGTTCAACCGGGAGGGGTTCTCATCAAGGACGCTCATGCGAGCACCCTGGCACCACGAGAGTCAGGACTCAGAGGGCGTGTTCGATCGCCTCTTCGAACAGCAGCTTCACCTTCTGCTGATCGTCGATATCGATAGTGACGCGACCGCCGTTGGCCAGCCGGCCGAACAGCAGCTCGTCAGCCAGGGCGGAGCGAACGGTATCCTGGATCAGGCGCGCCATCGGGCGGGCGCCCATCAAGGTGTCGAAACCCTGCTCGGCGAGCCATGCCTTCAAGGTGTCGGTGAATACCGCCTCGACCTTCTTCTCGTGCAACTGGCCTTCGAGCTGCATCAGGAATTTGTCGACGACGCGCAGGATGATCTCGGCGTCGAGCGCCGCGAAAGAAATGATGGCGTCCAGGCGATTGCGGAATTCGGGGGAGAACATGCGCTTGATCTCCCCCATTTCGTCACCCGCTTGCTTGGTCGCGGTGAAACCCATGGTGGTCTTCTGCAGGGCTTCGGCGCCGGCGTTGGTGGTCATGATGATGACGACGTTGCGGAAATCGGCTTTGCGTCCGTTGTTGTCGGTCAGCGTGCCGTGATCCATGACCTGCAGCAGGATGTTGAAAATGTCCGGGTGTGCCTTCTCGATCTCGTCGAGCAGCAGCACCGCGTGCGGCTTCTTGGTCACCGCCTCGGTGAGCAGGCCGCCCTGGTCGAAACCGACGTAGCCGGGGGGGGCACCGATCAGCCGCGAGACGGCGTGACGTTCCATGTACTCGGACATGTCGAAGCGGATCAGCTCGATGCCCATGCAGTAGGCGAGCTGCCGCGCCACCTCGGTCTTGCCGACACCGGTGGGCCCGGAAAAGAGGAAGGAGCCTATCGGCTTTTGCGGATTGCCCAGCCCCGAGCGCGACATCTTGATGGCACGGGTCAGCGCCGCGATCGCCTGGTCCTGGCCGAACACGACGGTCTTCAGATCGCGATCGAGATTCTTCAGGGCGCTGCGATCGTCGGAGGAGACGTGCTGCGACGGAACCCGGGCGATCTTGGCGACGATGTCCTCGATCTCGGTCTTGCCAATGGTCTTCTTCTGCTTGGACTTGGGCAGGATGCGCTGCGCCGCACCCGCTTCGTCGATCACGTCGATGGCCTTGTCCGGGAGATGGCGGTCGTTGATGAATTTCGCCGCCAACTCGGCGGCGCTGATGATCGCCGCGCCCGAGTATTTGATGCCGTGGTGCTCCTCGAAGCGCGACTTCAGCCCGCGTAGGATGGCGATGGTCTCGTCCACAGAGGGTTCATTGACGTCGATCTTCTGGAAGCGTCGCGACAGCGCGTGGTCCTTCTCGAAAACGCCCCGATACTCTAGGTAAGTGGTGGCACCGATGCACTTCAGGGTGCCGCCGGAAAGCGCCGGCTTCAACAGGTTGGAGGCGTCGAGGGTGCCGCCGGAGGCCGCGCCGGCGCCGATCAGCGTGTGGATCTCGTCGATGAAGAGGATGGCCTGGGGATTGTCGAGCAACTGCTTGAGCACGGCTTTCAGCCGCTGCTCGAAGTCGCCGCGATACTTGGTCCCGGCGAGCAAGGCGCCCATGTCCAGCGCGTACACCGAAGCCCCGGCGAGCACCTCGGGCACGCGGCCCTCGATGATGCGCCGGGCCAAGCCTTCGGCGATCGCCGTCTTGCCGACACCGGCCTCGCCGACCAGCAGGGGATTGTTCTTGCGCCTGCGGCAGAGGGTCTGGATGACCCGCTCGAGTTCCTTGTCGCGGCCGATTAAGGGGTCGATCTTGCCGGTCAGGGCCAGGGTGTTCAGGTTCTGGGTGAAGTTCTCGAGCGCCCCGCTCACCGCCTGCCCGTCCTGCTCCTGCTCGCCGCGCTCGCTTTCGGCGCGCGCTGTCTGCTGCGGCACCTTGGTGATGCCGTGCGATATGAAGTTCACCACGTCGAGGCGGCTGATGCCTTGCCGCTGCAGAAAATAGACGGCGTGAGAATCCTTTTCGCCGAAGATCGCGACCAACACGTTGGCGCCGGTCACCTCTTTCTTGCCGGAAGATTGCACGTGCAGGATGGCGCGCTGGATGACCCGCTGGAAGCCCAGGGTCGGCTGTGTGTCGATCTCCTCTGTGCCGGTGATGGTCGGCGTGTGCTCGGCGATGAAGGCCGACAGCTCCTTGCGCAGTTCGTCGATGTTGGCGGCGCAGGCGCGCAGCACCTCGGCGGCCGACGGATTGTCGAGCAGGGCCAGCAACAGATGTTCGACGGTGATGAATTCGTGCCGCTTTTGCCGGGCTTCGACGAAGGCCATGTGCAGGCTGACTTCAAGTTCCTGGGCGATCATGTTC
>JAHFRE010000188.1:3409-7783 GCA_023258955.1 Sterolibacterium sp. | reverse complement strand
GACAATCTTTGCTTTTTCCACAGTCGAAATTGCCATCTTCTCTCTCTAACGTTTCTTCATCAAAGCGTTAAATTATAATCCCTATTTGCCCGCCGACTCAAGCATTTCGCGGAACTTCCGCGGGCGGCTGCGCCAGCAGCCGCTGCGGCCTGAGCCAGCCGTCGGCGCCAAGCAGGCACAGCCCGAGAAAGCGGCCTCCCCCATAGACCCGCCGGCGGCCAAGAGCGAGCGTCGCCGGCCAGGGCAGCGCCTGACCCAGGCGCAACCGACGCGTCTGCTCGGCGTCCAGCTCGATGCGCGGCAGCTCGACGAGCAGGCTGTCTGCCGGCGCCAGGGCCTCGTCCCGCGCCTCGAGCGGCAGGGCCGCCAGCTGGTCCAGGGTCAGCGCCGCGGCGAGCTGCAGGCTGCCGATGCGGGTTCGGCGCAGCGCCGCCAGATGGGCGCCGCAACCGAGCCGCCGACCGAGGTCCGCGGCCAGGGTGCGCACGTAGGTACCCTTGCTGCAATCTATGCGCAGGCTCAGCCTGTCGCCGCCGAACTCGAGCAAGCGCAGATCGGAAATGAACACCTGTCGCGGCGCGCGCTCGACCTCGATGCCGGCCCGCGCGTATTCGTAGAGCGGCTTGCCATCGCGTTTCAGCGCCGAGTGCATCGGCGGCAATTGCGCGATCGCGCCGCAAAAGCCGGCTAGCGCGGCTTCCACTTCGGTTGCGGCGACGGCGACCGGGCGGACCTCCAGCACCCGCCCTTCGGCGTCGGCGGTATCGGTGGTCACGCCCAGTTGCACGATCGCGTCGTAGGACTTGTCGGCGTCGAGCAGTTCACCGGCGAACTTGGTCGCCTCGCCGAAGCACAGCGGCAGCAGGCCGGTGGCGAGCGGATCGAGGGTGCCGGTGTGGCCGGCCTTCAGCGCGTTGTAGTGGCGGCGCGCCATCTGCAAGGCGGCGTTGGAGCTGATGCCGGCCGGCTTGTCGAGCAGCAGCACGCCGTCGACAGCGCGGCCCGGTGGCCGGCGCGGCGCGTTCAAGTGGCGTCGGTTTCGCCGGGCGCGGTCGGGCCGGCGCCGGCCGCATCGCTCGCCGGTGCGTCGCTCACCGCCGTCTTGACCGCCGCATCGATCAACTGCGAGAGTCGGGCGCCGTTCTCGATCGACGCGTCGTGCACGAAGTGCAGTTCCGGCAGGTGATGGATCTTGATGCGCCGACCCAGCTCGCGGCGCAGGAAGCCGCTGGCGTGGGCCAGGCCGCTGGCCAGCGCCTGCAGTTGCTCGGCGTCGGCCAGCGCCGAATAGAACACCTTGGCGTGGGCGAAATCGGGGGTCACCTCGACGTCGGTCAGGGTCACCAGCGCCACGCGCGGATCCTTGACCTCGAGCCGGATCAACTCCGCCAGGTCGCGCCGGATCTGCTCTGCGACGCGCCGGCTGCGCGAGAAGTCCTTGATCACAAATTAGCTCAGCGTTCTCGCTACTTCCTGGATCTCGAACACTTCGAGCTGGTCGCCCTCGATCAGATCGTTGAAGCCGCGCAGCGACAGGCCGCAGTCGAAGCCGTTCTTGACTTCCTTGACGTCGTCCTTGAAGCGTTTGAGCGAATCGAGCCAGCCGGTATGGATCACCACGTTGTTGCGCAGCACCCGCACCTGGGCATTGCGTTTGACGACGCCGTCGAGCACCATGCAGCCGACGACCGTACCGATCCTGGAGATGATGAATACCTGGCGCACCTCGGCCATGCCGATCACCTGTTCGCGCTTCTCCGGCGAGAGCATGCCCGACATCGCCGCCTTCACTTCGTCGACCGCGGTGTAGATGATGTTGTAGTAGCGGATCTCGACGCCGAGACCCTCGGCCACCTTGCGCGCGCTGATGTCGGCGCGGGTGTTGAAGCCGATGATCACCGCCTTCGAGGCGGAGGCGAGGTTGACGTCGGACTCGGTGATGCCGCCGACGCCGGCGTGGATGACCTGGACCCTGACCTCGTCCGTAGACAGCTTCTGCAGCGACTGCACCAGCGCTTCCTGCGAGCCCTGGACGTCGGCCTTGACGATCAGCGCCAACTGCTTGGCTTCGTTCTCGCCCATGCTCTCGAACATGTTCTCCAGCTTGGCCGCCTGCTGTTTGGCCAGCTTGACGTCGCGGAACTTGCCCTGGCGGAACAGCGCGATCTCGCGCGCCTTGCGCTCGTCGCCGAGCACCAACGCCTCGTCGCCCGCCGCCGGCACGTCGGCCAGACCCTGGATCTCCACCGGGATCGAGGGGCCCGCCGTTTCCACCGGCTTGCCGTTCTCGTCGAGCATGGCGCGCACCTTGCCGAACACCGCGCCGCAGAGCAGCGCGTCGCCGCGCTTCAAGGTACCCGACTGCACCAGGATCGTCGCCACCGGGCCCTTGCCCTTGTCCAGACGCGCCTCGATCACCAGGCCCTTGGCCGGGGCGTCGGTGGCCGCCTTGAGTTCCAGCACTTCGGCCTGCAGCAGCACCCGCTCGAGCAGGTCGTCGATGCCGACCCCGGTCTTGGCCGAAACCGCGACGAAGGGCACATCGCCGCCGAACTCTTCGGGAATCACGCCCTCGGCCACCAGCTCCTGGCGCACCCGGTCGGAATTGGCGTCGGGCTTGTCGATCTTGTTGATCGCCACCACCAAGGGCACGTTGGCGGCCTTGGCGTGGTGGATGGCTTCCTTGGTCTGCGGCATGACGCCATCATCGGCCGCCACCACCAGGATCACCAGGTCGGTGGCCTTGGCGCCGCGCGCGCGCATCGCCGTGAAGGCCTCGTGGCCCGGCGTGTCGAGGAAGGTGACCATGCCGCGCGCCGTCTCGACGTGGTAGGCGCCGATGTGCTGGGTGATGCCGCCGGCTTCGCCGTGGGCGACGCGGGTTTTGCGGATGTAGTCGAGCAGCGAGGTCTTGCCGTGGTCGACGTGGCCCATCACCGTCACCACTGGGGCGCGCGGCAACTGGTCGGGAGCAACGCCGCCGACGGCGACTTCGTCGAGGAAGGCGTCGGGTTCGTCGAGCTTGGCGGCGAAGGCCTTGTGGCCCATTTCCTCGACCACGATCATCGCCGACTCCTGGTCGAGCATCTGATTGATGGTGACCATGGAGCCCATCTTCATCAGCGTCTTGATCACCTCGGTCGCCTTCACCGCCATCTTGTGCGCCAGATCGGCGACCGAAATGGTCTCGGGGATGTGCACCTCGCGCACCACCTGTTCGACCGGTTGCTGCGACGACGCCGCCTCTTCGTTGCGGCCGCCGCGGCCGCCGGGTCGGGCGCGCGGACCGCCGCGCCAACCGGAGACACCGGTATCGCCGCGCGTCTTGATGCCGCGCTTCTTCGCCGCGTCGTCCTTCCAGGTGCTGGCCGGCTTCTTCACCGCCTTCTTCTCGTCGGGCTTGCCCACCGGCTTGTGCAGCGTGCCGCTGACCTTGGCCGGAGCCGGCGTCGCCGCACCGGCGGCGGGCGCAGCCGGTGCGGCGGGCGCGGCGGCCTTGGCCGCCGCCTGCTGTGCGCGCGCTTCGACCTCGGCGCGGCTGCGCAAGACGCGTTCTTGTTTTTCGGCGAGCTCGGCCGCCTGGATCGCCGACAGTTCGGAGTGACGCTGGGCCTCGCGCTCGCGCAAGGCCATCTGCTCGGCGCTGATGACCGCAGCGGGAACCCGGGTTGGGGCGCGCACCTTGGGCTTGGCGGGCGCTGGCGCCGCCTCCGCTGGGACAGCGGCCTCGGTCGGCGCAGCGATCGCCGCCGCCGCAACCTCGACCGGCGCTGGCGCCTCGACCACCGCTGCGATCACCTCGGGCGCGGCCACTTCGACCACCGGCGCCGCTTCCACCACCGCTGCCGCTTCGGGCGGCGGCGCTTCAACCACCGGCAGCGCTTCGACCACTGGCACCTCGGCCAGCAGCGCTTCGGCTGGCACCGCCTTGGCCGGCTTCGCCGGCTTCTCCTGCGCGGCCGCCTCGGCGATGACTTCGTCGCGCTTGACGAAGGTGCGCTTCTTGCGCACCTCGACCTGGATGGTGCGCGCCTTGCCGGTCGAATCGGCCGCCTTGATCTCGGTCGTCTGCTTGCGCGTCAGGGTGATCTTGCCCTTGGGCGCAACCTCACCGTGCGAGCGGCGCAGGTATTCGAGCAGCTTGGCCTTGTCCTGCTCGGTCAGCGTGTCGTTGGCCGCCTGCTTGGCGACGCCCGCCTTCTGCAACTGCTCGAGCAGCGCCGCCGCAGGCATCTTCAGCTCGCTGGCAAATTGTGTAACGCTCATCTGTGCCATCGGCAACCCCTATGCTTCGAACCAATGCGCGCGGGCAGTGGTGATCAGATTCCTGGCGCGCTCGTTCTCAATCTGGGTCAGTTCGACCAGTTCGTCGAC
>JAHFRE010000188.1:0-3309 GCA_023258955.1 Sterolibacterium sp. | reverse complement strand
TCGCGCGCCGCCGACTTGATCTCGATCAGGCCGTCCTCGATCTCCGGAACTTCCAGTTCGAACAGCTTCATGATGAATTCGGGCGCCGTGCGCGAGAGGATCAGCTGCGGTCCGCGCGCGGCGCGGTCGATCTTCATCAGCCAGGCGCGCACCCGATCGCCGGGTCGCAGATTTTCCTTGGGGATCATCTGATCGCGCGGCAGGACGGCTTCGATGCGGCCAGCCTCGATGATGGCGCTGCCGCGCTCCATGCGCTTGACGGTGCCGGTGAGCAGGTGTTCCTTGCGCTCGAGGAAGTCGTTCAGCACCTGCTCGCGCTCGGCGTCGCGGATCTTCTGCAGGATCACCTGCTTCGCCGCCTGGGCGCCGATGCGCCCGAAATCGACCGGCTCCAGCGCCACCTCGATGTAGTCTTCGAGGGCCACGTCGCCGACCTGGGCCTGCGCCTCGGTCAGGCCGATCTGCTGCTCGGCGTTCTCGACGGCGTCGTCGGCCACCACCAGCCAGCGGCGGAAGGCCTCGAACTCGCCCGACTCGCGATCGACTTCGACGCGCACGTCGGCCTCTTCGTGCACCTTCTTCTTGGTGGCCGAGGCCAGCGCCAATTCGAGCGCCGCGAACACGATGTCCTTGGGCACGTTCTTTTCGCGCGACAGCGCATCCACCAGCAGCAGCAGTTCTCGGCTCATCGATCTATCTCCAACGCTTCTCTCTAGTCGTTTGCATCAAAGCTTCGCCACCAGGCGCGCCTTGTCGATTTGTTCCAGCGGCAATTCGTAGGCCTGCTCGGCGCCCTGCAAGCGCACCACGCCGTCATCGACGCCGGCGATGACGCCGCTGAAGTTGCGTTGGCCGTTGACCGGCAGACGCGTGCGCACCTGCGCCTCCTGTCCCTGAAAGCGCTGGAAGTCGGCCGGCTTCTTCAGCGGTCGATCGAGGCCCGGTGAGGAGACCTCGAGGCGATCGTAGTCGATGTTCTCGACGGCGAACAGGCGGGTCAGATGGTTGCTCACCGCCGCGCAATCGTCGATGGTGATGCCGGCCGGCGCGTCGATGAAGACCCGCAGCAGGCGCGCGCGCGGACTCGTCTCGAGATCGACGAGTTCGTAGCCCAGCCCCGCCAGAGTGCGTTCCACCAGTTCCGCCTGCTTCATCGCTACGCCACAATTCGTACGCTACAAAAGAAAAATGGGCGCAATGCCCATCCCGCCCAAGCCACCCGAGTTGCAACCCCGTCG
This sequence comes from Sterolibacterium sp., assembly GCA_023258955.1. Lineage (GTDB taxonomy): Bacteria > Pseudomonadota > Gammaproteobacteria > Burkholderiales > Rhodocyclaceae > CAIYYX01. Next base: position 2,071 of record JAHFRE010000188.1, on the reverse strand, counting down.
GCCACCAGTCCCGTGCGAACGGGAGATGGTTTGTCTAGCCGAAAATTATATCAGAGGCGCTTGCCCCCCGCAAATCGAATGTCAGCGTCAAATGTCAGCGTCTTCGCCGCCCCTGGCATCGCGTCGCGACGAGGCGCGCGCCGGGGGCAGCGCCTTGAACAGGGCGGCCACCTCCTCCGGCGACAGCTCGATCGTCATGCCGCGCTTCAGCCGCGGCGGCAGATTGACCGGCCCGTAGCGCACCCGCATCAGGCGGCTGACGGTGACCCCCAGGGCTTCGAACATGCGGCGGATCTCGCGGTTGCGTCCCTCGGCCAGGGTCACCCGATACCAGTGGTTGGTGCCCTCGCCGCCGCCATCGACCATGCGTCCGAAGCGCGCCAGGCCGTCTTCCAGTTCGATGCCCTGGGTCAGTTGGGTGATCTGCGCCGGCGCCAGCTCGCCGACCACCCGCACCGCGTACTCGCGCTCGATGCCGGCCGAAGGATGCATCATGCGGTCGGCCAGGCCGCCGTCGTTGGTAAACAGCAGCAGGCCGCAGGAGTTGAAGTCGAGCCTGCCGACGGCGATCCAGCGCCCGCCGCCGATCCGCGGCAACTTGCCGAAGACGCTGGGGCGGCCGGCCGGATCGTCGCGCGAAACGATCTCGCCTTCCGGCTTGTGGTAGAGCAACACCCGCGGTCGGCGCTGCGCCAGGCGCAGTTGCACGCGTTTGCCATTGACGTGCACCCGGTCCCAGGCGCCGATGCGCTGGCCGACGTGGGCCGGCAGACCGTTCACGCTGACCCGACCACCAGCGATCCATTCCTCGATTTCGCGGCGCGAACCGTAACCGGCGTCGGCCAGCGCCTTGTGCAGCTTGGTCGAAGCCTCCGCCTCTTGCGCGGCGGCGGCCGTCGGTCTGGCTACCGGCTTGCCAAGCGGCTTGCGCGACCGCTCCGCCCCCGCTTGCGCCGCGGGTTTCGCCCTGGCCGCTGGCGGCCGCAGGGGCGACTGGGTGGTGCGGCGCTTGGGCGCCGGCTTACGTGGTAGCGGCATCGGATGCCTCGGACGGCGTCGCCGTCGTGTCGTCGGTTCCGCTCGCCGCGGCGGGCGCAGCGAGCGTGATGCCGCGATGCAGCTCTACCCCCTCGACCATGCGGTCGAGATCGGCCAGCGGCGGCAGTTCGGACAGGGCGCGCAGGCCGAGGTCGTCGAGAAAGGCGCGGGTCGTGGCGTAGAGCGCCGGGCGACCCGGCGCATCGCGATGGCCGACGGCGTCGATCCAGCCGCGCGACTCGAGGGTCTTCAGGATGTTGGCGGAGACGGCGACGCCGCGTATGTCCTCGATGTCGCCGCGCGTCACCGGCTGGCGATAGGCAATGATCGCCAGGGTCTCCATGACGGCGCGCGAATACTTGGGTGGCCGCTCGTTCTTCAGCCGATCGAGGTAGGGCTGGAATTCGGCGCGGGTGTGAAAACGCCAGCCGCTGGCCAGCTGCGCCAACTCGACACCGCGATCGGCCCAATCGCTGCGCAGATCGGCGAGCAGGCTGCGCAGGGTATCGTCGTCGAACTCCTCGTCGAACAGGCGTTTCAGTTCGGCCAGCGGCAGCGGCTCGGTCGCGGCGAGCAGCGCCGTCTCGAGGATGCGCTTGTAGTCTTCAGGCGTGTAGGGATTGTGCATCGGCCAACTTTATGTAGATGGGCGCCAGCGCGGCGCTCTGGGTGATATCGACCAGGCCCTCGCGCACCAGCTCGAGGATCGCGAGAAAGCTGACGACCAGGGTCGGCAGTCCGGCGGCGGCGTCGAACATGGATTCGAAGGACATGAAGTTGCTGGGCGCCAAACGGCGCAGGATCATGCTCATGTGCTCGCGCACCGACAGCTCGGCGCGCTTGATCTTGTGGTGCTGGGTCATGCGCGCCTGCTTCATCAACAGCAGCCAGGCGTTCTTCAGGTCCTCCAGGCTGACCTGCGGCTGGCGTTGCGCCAATTCGTCGGCCAGGCGCACCGTGACCCACTCGTAGTCGCGCAGCGCCTGCGGCGCCGCGTCGAGCTTGGCGGCGGCGGCCTTCATCTGCTCGTACT
>JAHFRE010000378.1 GCA_023258955.1 Sterolibacterium sp. | reverse complement strand
CCCGAGTTTGACACTTCCGAGGCATATTATTCACTGACCCCCAGTAACGGCGCGGGTTTCCAGGCGTTGAATCGCCAAACGCCTAGATACATGGATTGTTGATTTTCACCCCTGAAGGCCGCTACGATAGGGGTCATGTACCTACGAGAGAGCAAACAACGGCGGGCGGATGGCAGCATTGTCACCTACCTGCAATTGGCGGAGAACGTTTGGGATGCCGCCAAGGGAAGATCGCAAGCCAGCATCGTTCATAACTGCGGGCGCGCCGACGATCCCGACGTTGTCGAGCGTCTGCGCCGGCTGGCCAAGAGCATCCTGCGCCGATGCTCGCCGGAAGAGATCGTCAGCGCCGGCGGCGAGTGGCACTTGGTCTGCGCCTGGCCCTACGGCGACCTCTATGTGCTCGAAGCCATCTGGAAGCAACTCGGCATCGACGCCATCATGCGGCAACAAGCCGGCACGCGGCAGCTCGGGTTCGATGTCGAGCGCGCTCTGTTCGCCTTGGTCGCTAACCGCGCCTGTGCCCCGGCCTCGAAACTCTACTGCCATGAACAGTGGCTCAAGGAAGACGCGCATATCGACGGGACGCAGGGACTGAAGCTGCACCAGCTTTACCGCGCCATGGACTTCCTGGAAGCGAACAAGGAAGCCATCGAACAAGCCATCTTCCACCGGATGGCCGACTTGCTCAATCTCGACGTGGAGGTCGTCTTCTACGACACCACCTCGCTACACTTTGAAATTGACGACGAGGATGGCGGCGACAAGGACGGAAACATCCATGGCAGCCAGGCGGCTGGCAAGAAGTCCTACGCCGCACCACGGAAGCGCGGCTACAGTAAGAACGGCCGCAGCGACGCACCACAGATCGTCGTTGGTATGGCCGTCACTCGGGATGGATTCCCAGTGCGCCACTGGGTGTTTCCCGGAAACACGGTCGACGTCACCACGGTCGCCCGAGTCAAAGAAGACTTGCGCGGCTGGCAACTCACGCGCTGCCTCTTCGTCGGGGATGCCGGCATGGTCTCGCAGGCCAACTTGCAGACCTTGTCCAAAGGCGGCGGCAAGTACCTGCTGGCGATGCCGATGCGCCGCGGCGACGAAGTCACCGAGGAGGTACTGTCGCGTCCTGGACGTTACCGCACTGTCGCCGAGAATCTGGAGGTCAAGGAAGTCATCATCGGTGAAGGGGAGCGACGGCGGCGCTATGCGGTCTGCTTCAACCCGCTGGAAGCCACGCGCCAGAAATCGCATCGCGAAGAACTGCTGAACGAACTGGAGGCGGAACTGGCCAGCCTGTCCGATCTGGCGAAAGTGAGCCACACGAAACGAGTCTGCGCCTTGCGCACAAGCGCTCGCTACGGGCGTCTGTTGAAGGAGACGAAACGGGGCTTGGCGATTGATCGTCACGCGGTGACCGAACTGGAACGATTCGACGGCAAATTCGTCGTGCATAGCAACGATGACACGCTCACGGCCGAAGACATGGCGCTCGGCTACAAACAGCAGCAGCGGGTAGAAGAAGCCTGGCGAACGATGAAGAGCGGGCTGAAGATGCGCCCGGTATTCCACTGGGCACCGCATCGCATTCATGCCCATATCGCCATCACGGTTCTGTCGCTGTTGCTTGAGCGCACCATCGAGCACGCTTGCCAGGACACCTGGCGCAATATCCGGGACGATCTGAAGCGCATCCAGCTTGCGCTATTGTCCAGCCCCAACGGTCGCGTCTGGCAAGTGACCGAACCTTCGCCAGGTGCTGCCAACCACTTGAACGCATTGAAGATCAAGCCGCCAAAGCCGATCCTGAATCTGGATTGAGCGACTTTCCCGCCTAGATACACACCGATTTTGGCTTCATCGCCGAATGCCTTGCGCCATGCGGCTTTCCGAGGGGCGTGTTACTTGGCGGTGTCAAAGTCGTGCAAAGGGAATCCCCGTGGGACTCCAAACGCGGCCCAGAGTACATGTGGAGTCCCGCAGGGACGAACAACCGTCACCCCCTTTCCCGGAAAGGGGGCTGGGGGGATTGTTCAATCCTCCAGACCGAAGGGTTCCAGGGAACCACGTCCGGCGCGCACCAATTCGGGGGCGCCGCTGGACAAATTGATGATCGAAGTCATTTCCGCGCCGCAGGGGCCACCTTCGATCACCAGGTCGAGCAACTTGCCCAGGCGATCGCGTATCTCTTCGGGATCGGTCAGGGGTTGGTCATCACCGGGCAGAATCAGGGTCGAGGTGAGCAGGGGTTCATTCAACTCGACCAGCAGCGCCTGCACCAGCAGGTGGTCCGGTACGCGCAGACCGATGGTCTTGCGCTTGGGATGCAGCACCCGGCGCGGCAACTCCTTGGTGCCCTCGAGAATGAAGGTATAGCTGCCCGGCGTCACCGCTTTGAGCAGGCGGAACTGGGCGTTGTCCACCCGGGCATAGGTGGCGATCTCCGACAGATCGCGACACATCAGGGTGAATTGATGGCGCTCGTCGACGCCGCGTAGGGTGCGGATGCGCTCGAGCAGGCTGGCGTCGCCCAAGTGCCCGCACAGGGCGTAGGCAGAGTCGGTGGGAAGAGCGACCAGCCCGCCGCCACGGATGATCTCCGCCGCCTGCTTGATCAGGCG
>JAHFRE010000029.1 GCA_023258955.1 Sterolibacterium sp. | reverse complement strand
AGCACTTGACCCGCCCGCCCCAGGCGCTGTTGAAGCCGTGCGCGGTGTCGGCCCAGAAGCGATACAGTTCGGCGGCGATCGCATCGACGTAGGCCTCGCCGTTGCCGAACTTCGGTGCCGCCAGGCACAGCTGGCGCAGCTCTTCGAAGCCCTGCCAGTTGGCGGCGAGGGCCGTCTTCAGGGTGGCGCTCGCCACCTTCTTCTGTTCGAACACCAGCAGCTTGATCGCCGCCATCGCGTCGGCGACGTTGATCATGCCGACCGGATTCAACACCGAGCCGTTTTCGAAGGGCAGGGTCCGATCGAGGACGTCGCGCGCGGCGCCGACGGCGTCGTCCATCAGGGTCGAGTGGAAGGCGTCGGGGAACATTTCGCCCTGCGCGCAGAGCAGGATGTTGTGCTCCTCGGCGGTGAGGGTCATGAAGTGGGCGAGCTGGCGCTTGAAGGCCGCCATGAACTGGTCGAAGCTGGCGAAGTCGGTGAATTCTCCCGTGCGCGGCCCCAGCTGGGTACCGCTGCGGGTGGACACCCCGTTGTTGATGGCCAGTTCCAAGACCATCGGGACGACGAACATGCCGATGGCGCTGGTCCGCGATTTTCCCGGCACCATCGCGTCGAGGCAGCCGCCCAGGGCGTAGTTGCGGGCGTCGGTCAGCGATACCCCTTCGCCGGTCAGGTAGTCGATGTAGGAACGGTCACCGACCAGGGCGGGCATGCCCAGTCCCAGCTTGACCACCTCCATGGCTTTGACCATCAGTTCGTCGGGCGTGTTCTGGTGCACCCGCAGGGTGATCGTATAGTGCGGCGTCGGGCAGATCTTGGCCGCGTCGAGGATCAGGTAGGAGAGCTCGTTGCTGGCGTCGTTGCCGTCGGCATCGACGCCGCCGATCACCCAGTTGTTCCAGCGCGCCATGCCCGCCCACTTTTCGCGCTGAGCCTTGCCGCCGGCGACGAAATTGACCTGCATCACCTTGATCCGCAGCGCCGCCAACAGCTCGACCACCTCGCTGTCGGTGATCTTCTTGGCATCGATGTCGGCGCGATAGAAGGGATACATGAACTGATCGAAGCGGCCACCGGCGGCGGTGCCGCTGGCCACCATCAGCCACATGAACCAGAACGACTGCATCGCCTCGCGCAGATCGCGCGCCGGCTTGCCCGGCACCTGGCGGCAGGTCTCGGCGATCTGCTCCAACTCCGCCTTGCGCCGCGGATCCTGCTCGCGCGCGGCCATTTCGCCGGCCAGGGTCGCGTAGCGCTGGGCCACAGCGATCAGCGCCTTGTTGACGATGATCAGCGCCTGCAGGAAGTGCCCCTGCTTGATGGCATCGGCGTCGGTGAAGCGCAAGCCGGCCAGCTTGGCCTCGGCGTCGGCGACCACCCGCTCGAGTCCGACGTTGATGCCCTTGGCGAAATCGACCACGATCAGGGTCAGGCCCAGGCCCAGGCCCCAAGCGCTGTCGGCCGAGCCGTAGCCGCGGCCCTCCTTGCGGCTCTTCCAAGGCGGCAGCAGGATCCCCGACTGGATGAAGGGCCACAGACGCTCGTCGTCGTAGAGCAGGCCGAGCCGCTCCGGCAGCAGGCGGCCCTTGCCCATCCAGTAGTCGTCGAGTTGGCGCAACTTGGCCACGTCCTCGTCGGAGATGTCGAAGGTCTCCTGGCGTAGGATCTCGAGCTCGGCTTCGGGCCAGGTCGGGGTCTGCGCCCCCGCCTCCAGGCCCATCGGCCGGGCCGCCGGATTGCCGACGATCAGCTCGCCGTCTTCGATGAAAATGGTCTTGTGTTCCAGATAATGGGCGATGGCCTTGGCCCGCCGCAGCACCTGCGGTTCGCCCTCGGTGCGCTTGAACGATTCGAGCACCAGACCGGCGCGCTCCACGCTCAGCGGATACTTGCGCGGATGCACCTTCGCCATCATCGCCTTGATGCGCGGATAGGCCTCCGGGTCGGTCGCGACCACCGGCACGGCGCGGCTGCGCGGTGCCGCTTCGCGTTCGACGAGGCGCAGGTTTGCGGTCGTTGTGCTCATGATGGCTCCTGGTCTAGGTATCTTGGCAAATCGTCGCGATCGCTCGGGCTCAGCCGCCGATCGCAACGGTCAAACCGTGCGCACGAAACACCGCGGCGATTTCGGCGACGCGCGCCTCGCTCGGTGGCGCGGTCGAAAACGTGGCGTTGGCTCTGCCGAGGCGCTCGTGCTTCGACTCGCCGAAGGGGTGGTAGGCGTTGAGATTGACCGGAATTTCTGGTGACAGCTCCTCGGCGATGAAGCGCGCCGTCGCTGCGACGTTGTCCGGCCCATCGTTGTGTCCGGGGATGATCGGCACCCGCGCCCACAGGGCGATGCCCAGTTCGTGGTGGATGCGTTTGGCGTTGTCGAGGATCAGCTCGTTCGAAACACCGGTCAGCCGCTTGTGGCTCTGTGCATCCATGTGCTTGAAATCGTAGAGCACCAGATCGACGTAGTCGAGCACCGACTTGGCCACCTCCCACTTGGCAAAACCGCTGGTGTCGAGCGTCGTGTGGAAGCCGGCGTCTTTGCAGCGCTTGAAGATTTCGCGGGCAAAGGCGGGTTGCGCCAGGGGCTCGCCACCGCTGATGGTGACGCCGCCGCCGGACTGGCGGTAGAAGATGGCGTCGGCGCTGAGCTCTTCGAATATCTCCGCCGCGGTGGCAGAGCGGCCGATCAGGCTGCGGGCGTCGTTGGGGCAGACCGTGGCGCAATCGCCCTGGCCTATGCACAGCGCCCGGTCGGTGAGCGACTTGCCGTCGACCAGGCTGATCGCCGCCTCGGCGCAGACGGCGACGCACTTGCCGCAGCCCTGGCACTTGTCGCGATCGAAGAAGATCTGCGGCTGGCGCAGCTGCGATTCGGGATTCTGGCACCAGGAACAGGTCAGCGGACAACCCTGCACGAACACGGTGGTGCGTATCCCCGGGCCGTCGTGGATCGAATAGCCCTGAACGTTGAATATCGTGCCTGAAACGGAGCTATCCATCGCGCGGGGCAAAGCCATGGTCAGCACTGGGTGTGCTCGGTTCTCTTGATCACTTCGTCCTGCATGCCGCGGCCCAGCTGCACGAAATAGGCGCTGTAGCCGGCCACCCGCACCGACAGGTTACGATGCTTTTCCGGGCGCACCTGGGCGTCGATCAGGGTCTCGCGGTCGACCACGTTGAACTGCACGTGCTTGCCGCCCTGGCTGAAATAGGTCCTGATCAGCGCCGATACCTTGTGCAGATCGTTCTCCGATTTCAGCGCCGAGGGATGCAGCTTCATATTGAGCAGGGTCGCCTGGTAGGGATCCTGGTCGATCGTCATGGCGCTGCCCAAAAGCCGCGTCGGCCCCTGGGTGTCGGCGCCCTGCATCGGCGAGACGGTGCCGTCGGCGAGGATCTCGTGGGCGAAGCGCCCGTCCGGCGTCGCCCCGGTCAGCGCGCCGCCCGGCTGGTGCGAGGTGATCGAGATCGCCGTCGGCTGATGCACCACACCGTAGATGGTCGGCAGGCTGGTGGTGGTCTCGGCCCAGAAGCGATAGAGGTCGGCGGCGATCGTGTCCACGTAGGCCTTGCCGTTGCCGTATTTGGGCACTGCCAGACAGTCGGTGCGCAAGGACTCGTATCCCGTCCAGTCGGCGGCCAGGGCCGAGCGCAGCTCGGCCAGCGAGCAATGTTGCTGTTCGTACACCAGGCTCTTCACCACCGCCAGCGAATCGGCGACGTTGATCATGCCCACCGGATTCAAGACAGCGCCGTTGTCGAAAGGCATGGTGCGATCGAGCACGTCGCGGCCGGACTTGATCCCGTCTTGCATCAGGGCGGAGCGGAAGGGGTCGGGGAAGGAATCGCGCAGCACCGACAGCTCGATGTTGTCCTTCTCCGCCGCCAGGGCCATGAAGTGGGCCAGGTGCTGCTTGAAGGCGGCGACGAACTCGTCATAGCTGTGCAGCCGATTCAGGTCGCCGGTCGGCGGTCCGATGCGCAGGCCGGTCTTCGGGTCGACGCCGTCGTTAAAGAAGATTTCCAGCACCAGCGGCACGATGAACATGCCGATGGCGGCGGTGCGCGACTTGCCCGGCAGATTGGCGTCGAGGCAGCCGGTCAGGATGTATTCGCGCGCCTCCTCGAGCGGCACGCCGTTGCCGACGAAGAACTGGATGTAGGAATCGTCGCCGACGAAGGCCGGCATCCCCAGCCCGGTGCGCACCACCTCGAGCGCCTTCATCATCAGCGCCTCGGGCGTGCCCTGGTGCACCCGCAGGGTGATCGTGTGGTGTGGAATCCGCGTCAGCTGCGCCGCTTCGAGCACCAGGTAGGTGATGTCGTTGGTGGCGTCGCGACCGTCCGCGGTCTGGCCGCCGATGGTCCAGTTGTGCCACTTGGCGAGGCCCGCGTTCTTCTTGCGATTGTTGGCCCCGGAGACACGGTTCAACTGCATGTCCTTGATGCGCAGGCAGGCGAGCAGCTCCAGCGCCTCGTCGCGGGTGATCCGCCCGGCCGCGAGGTCGCGCTGGTAGAGCGGATCCATGTACTGGTCGAAACGGCCGGCGGCCGCGGTCGGCGACGGATTGAGGAGCAGGAACAGGAACCAGAAGGCCTGCACCGCTTCGCGGAAGGTTTGCGCCGGCTCCGCCGGTACGCGGGCGCAGGCGGCGGCGATCTGCTGCAGCTCGGACTTGCGCACCGGATCGGCTTCGACCTGGGCGAGATCGGCGGCGAGCGCGGCGAAACGCCCGGCGAAGCGCAGCAGCGCTTTGTTGGCGAGGATCACCGACTTGAGGTAGACGGCCTTTTCCGGGGCCCCGGCCTCGGTGAAGCGCAGCGCGCCCAGTTCGGCTTCGGCTTCGGCGATCAGCTTGTTCAAACCGCCCTGGATCACCGCCGGGATATCGACGCCCATCAGGTAGAAGCCCGGCCCCAGCCCGAGGCCGGACTGGGCGTAGCCTCCGCCGGAGCCGCCGGTCTTGCTGGTCCACGGCGGTAGCACCACGCCCGACTGCATGAAGGGCCACAGCCGCTCGTCGTCGCCGACGAACTCGCCGACCGCCTGCACCATGGTGCGCGGAGTGTAGCGTTGGTAGAGCGCCTGCAGCGCCACCTCGTCCTCGGGCGCGATGCTGAAGCCGTCGGCCTTGAGCAGGTCGATCTCGGTCTGGCTCCAGTTGGAATACTCGGCGTCGATCTCCAGCCCCATCGACTGGCTGGCGGCGTTGCCGACGATCAGTTCGCCGGGATCGATGAAGATGGGGATCTGGTCGAGCACCGCTTCGATGCACTTGGCCCGGCGCAGGATCTGCGGCTGGCCCTGGCTCGCCTCGAGCGAGGCGAGCACCAGCTTCAGCTTTTCGATGCAGATGGGGTAGCGGTCGACGACGACCTTGGCGAGCAGCTGCTGCAAGCGATTGTTCATGGTTCAGTCCCACTGATAGGCCGCGCGCTGCAGCCGCAAGCGATTGCCAGCGGCGATGCGAACGCGCCATGCGCATTATCCGTATTGCGCATGGTTTTGTCAATAATATGATGAACGCTTAGCGCGGCGTCCGGGCTCGCGCGGCCGCCGCTACGCCGCCTCGAAGCGCAGCGGCACGGTCAGGGCGCCGATCTCTGGACAGAGGGTGGTGGTGAGCGGGCCGTCGATCGCGAAGCGCTTGGTGCGCGCCAGCAGTTCCTCGAAGGCGACGCGCAGCTCCAGCCGGGCCAGCCCGGCGCCGGGACAGTGGTGCGGGCCGCGGCCGAAGGCGAGGTGTTCGCCGATGTTGGGGCGATCGAGGATGAATCGGTCGGCGTCGGGAAAGACCGACTCGTCGCGATTGGCCGAGGCGTAGACCAGCGCGATCGGCTCGTCCTTCTTGATAGCGACGCCGTGCACCTCGATGTCGCGGGTGGGGGTGCGGGCGAAGCCGCGGTAGGGGGTGTACAGGCGCAGGTATTCCTCGATCGCCGCCGGCATCAGCTCGGGCTGGCGGCGCAGCTGGTCTTGCAGTTCGGGATGGCGCGACAGGTGCACGCAGATGCTGCCGATCATCACGTTGGGCGCGATGATGCCGACCACCAGCACCTGCCGCACCGTGCCGACGATCATCTCGTCGGGCAGCGGCTGGCCGTCGACCCGCGCCGCGAGCAGGGCGCTGGTCATGTCGCAGTCGGGATCGTGCGGCTGCCGCTTGCGCTGCTCGATCAGGTCGCGCGCCATTTCGTAGAGCGCCAGGCTGTGCTGCTTGACCATTTCACCGTCGAAGGATTGCACCGCGATCGCGTAGGCGCGACCGGTCTCGCGCAGCGCTTCGATCTGCGCCTTGGGCAGGTTCATCCATTCGGCGAACACGGCGATCGGCAGCCGCGCCGAGAACTCGGTGCAGATGTCGCCGTGGCCGCGAGCGATCAGGGGTTGCAGCAGTTCGACCACCAAGCGCCTGACCGGACCTTCGAGGGCCGCAACCTTCGCCTCGGTCAACAGCGGACTGATGGCGCGCCGATAGGTGGTGTGCTCGGGGGGGTCGAGGTGCAGCGGCGGCCGCCGACCGGTGAAGGCCAGCTTGGGCACGACGTTCTGCACCGTCGTCGTATAGGTCTTGTAGTCGGCCGCCGCCTCGGCGACATCGGCGTAGCGGGTGAAGGCCCAGAAGCCGTGCCAGGCGTTGGTCCAGGCGACCGGGCAGCGCTGGCGCAAGCGCGCATAGACCTCGTAGGGGCTATCAAAGTCCTCCGGCGCCAGCGCGTCGAAATCTTGGTGGCGATCGTTAGCCATAGCGGGCCTCTTCAGGAAATTATCGGCGCCGGGCGCGGGCGGATCAAGTAGACGCAGACCGCGCTCATCACCAACATCGCTGCCATGGCGATGACGGGCAGCGAATAGGAGCCGGTGTTCTGCTTGACCCAGCCTATCATGCCGGGCCCGAGCACGCCGCCGAAGCCGCCGAACATATTGATCAGGGCGATACCGACGCTGGCCGAGGCCGCCGTGAAGAAGGTGGTCGGCACCGCCCAAAACGTGCCCTGGGCCGCACCGAGACCGACGCCGGCGCCGATCAACAGCGCCATCGCGATCCAGCCGCTGCCCACCAGCGCCGCCGCCGACAGTCCCGCCGCCGCGACCAGCGACGGAATCACCACGTGCCAGTGCCGCTCCTGGGTCCGGTCCGAGTGGCGCGCGTTGAAGAACATGCCGACGCCGAGGCCGGCCCAGGGCAGGGCGCTCAACACCCCCACCTGCAGATCGCTGCCGGCGGACAGTTCCTTGAGCAGCAGCGGCAGCCAGTACATCAGGCCGTAGGCGCCGGCCAAGAGGCCCAGCCAGGCGAGCGAGCAGGCCCAGACGCGACCGCTGACCAGCAGCATCGAAGTGGTGACGCCGCCGCCCTTGACGGCGGTCTGCGCTTCCGCCTCCAGTTCGCCGATCAGCCAGCGCTTCTCCTCCGCCGTCAGCCACTTCGCCTGCGCCGGCGTATCGACGAAGATCCACGGCAGCGCCAGCGCCACCAGGATGGTCGGGGCGCCTTCGATCAGAAACAGCCAGCGCCAGCCGGCCAGATCGAGGAGGTTGTGCTGCTGCAGCAGCCAACCGGAAATGGGGCCGCCGATGACGATCGATATCGGTATGGCGAGCATGGTCACCGAGATCGAGCCGGCGCGCAGGCGGCGCGGCATCCAGCGGGTGCAGCACAGCGTGATGCCGGGGGCAAGACCCGCCTCCACCACGCCGAGGAGAAAGCGCAAGACGTAGAAGGCCTGGGTATCCTGGATGAAGGCCATGCCCGTTGCCACCAGCCCCACGCAGAGAACCACGGCGAAGAACCAGCGCCGCATCCCGAAGCGGTTGAGCAGCCACAGGCTGGGCACCTGGAAGGCGGTGTAGGCGACGAAGAACAGGGCGACGCCGAAGCCATAGGTGCTCGGCGTGAGACCGATGTCGGCGTTCATCTTCAGCGCCGCGAAGCTGACGTTGACCCGGTCCAGCGAGTTCAGGATGATCAGGATCAGGAAGGGCAGGATCAGCCTCAGGTTGGCTTTCCGTTCCACGGTGGCGCTGGGTGAGTTCATGGGCATCGCTTCTGCAACCTTCTGTCTGGGAATCGGAACTGCGGCTTAGGGGGCGCCGCAGCTGAAATTTTCCGCCGCGTCGGTGCTGCCGCTGCCGGCGTACTTGGCGATCCTCGGATAGGGACACAGCGGCCGGGTGCGCACCACCTTGCCGGCGACCAGGCGAGAAGCGATGATGCCCGCCGGCGCCTTCCCCTGCTCGACCCAGGCGACGATGGCGGAGAGCAGGTCGTGGTCTGGATCGACGATCGGCGCGTCGGCGCCGGCGCCGCCGAAGCGGTCGGGGCCCGGTCCCCCCGCGCAATGGAACACCCCCGGCGCCATGTAGAGGCGCAGAAAGTCCGCCGTCTTGGTGGCGCCGCCCATCCGGCCGACCACGTTGCCGTAATAGTTCAAGGTCTGTTCGGCGATGACCGAGGGATCCATCCAGCCGGTGTAGATGATGGCCTTGCCGCCGGCGGACTTGAAGCCGCTGAGATCGGGATCGTCGGCCCACATCTCGGGCATGATCTTTCTCGCCGCGGCGAGGTCGGCGGCGATGTTGAAGCCCGCCGGATCCCAGTTCGGATCGCGATGGACGCCGTGGCCGTAGAACTCGGTGACCAGCGCCGGCGGCGGACCCGGGCGGGTGCGCACGCCGGGGAGCAGGCCGGCGTCGAGCTGCCTGCCGTTCTCGTCCTTGATCGGCGCCACGATCTTCTTCACCAGCTCGATCTGGGCGGCGGAGAGGCAGCCCTTGTCGCCCGTGTTCTTGCACAGAAGCTGCGCCGGGTCGAAGGAACAGGCGGCGGGGTTCTCGATCACTCCGTCGACCACGCCGTCCTTGGCGTCGCAGGCGGCGATGGCGCCATCGGCGACCAGCTGCCAGTCGGCGTCGCTGAGGCGGGCTGCGCTGTTCGTGGCTTGCAGCAAGCCGGTCAGCAGGTGGCGCACCGTCATCACCGGCATGTCGGGTCCGGCGGCGCCGGCGACGATGCCGTTGTAGTCCTCGGGATGGCGCTGCATCTCCTTCAGGCCCTGGCGCCCGCCGCCAGAGCAGCCGATGAAGTAGGCGTGGGCCTGGGCTTGGCCGTAATAGGCGGCGACGATCTTCTTCGCCGTCTGCGCCAGCAGGTGGTGGGCGCGCACGGCGTAGTTGGGAATGCGGTCGTGGTCGCCGAGCATCCAGGCGGCGTCCGTCAGCTTGTGGCCGGAGTTGGTCGAGGCCGAGGCGAAACCCCGATTGAGGCCGCGCGCGAGCTCACCGTAGTTGATGAAGCCGGCGCTGCCGCCCGAACCCACGCCGAGGTAGCGCTGGTTCCAACTTTGGCTTGCGGGCAGCCAGACTTCGAAGCCGATCTCCTTTTCGATCACGCCCTCGACCCGGCAGAAGGGCGTCTTGACCGTGACCACGGCGCGCGTAGCCGACATCGGCGATTCGATGGTCCACTCCGGCGCCGGTGTGATCGCCGTGACGGCGCTGATGCGCACCTCGGGAAAGTTGGCGCTCTTTAGCGCCTCGCAGGGCAGCCCTGGATCGGCCAGGGCGGCGCCGGAGATGAAGGCCAGCAGAGCGGCGTGGCACCAAATTGTTGCGGACATGAGGGCTCCTGAATGGGTGGCTTGCGGCTAGGCGAGATCGAGCAGCACTTCGTCGCCGTCGCGCACGAACTTCGTGCCCAGCCGCTGATCGTCGGAGATGGCTTCGAGGTAGCGGATCACCTGCTCGAACTCGGCGTCTTTGGCGCTTAGCAGCCTGGGCTGCGACTGCCTGTTGATGAAGATCGGCAACAGCGACAGCCGCTTGATCTTGCCGTCGGCGATGACGCATTTCACCGCCAGGCTCTTTTGCGAATCGGTGGGAAAGTTGTAGCTGTGGCGCGTGTCCAGGGTCCAGTCGGGATTGAGCTTCTGGATCTCCTTGAAGCCCTTGCTCTCGGCGTGGTGCTCGTCGACCGGCAGATCCATGGCGAAATTGCACAGGCTGTAGAAGATCGGCTTGCCGCGGTAGAGCTCGACCCCCTTCAGGATGTGGGCGTGGTGGCCGAGGATGACGTCGGCCCCGGCCTCGATCGCCGCGTGGGCGACGTCGCGCTGGTAGTCGGCCAGCGTCGCCGGCACGAAGTGGATGCCCCAGTGCAGCGACACCATCACCACGTCCGCCTCGGCGCGGGCCTTCCTGATGCAGGCCAGCAGCGCGGCCAGGTCCTCGCGGTTGGCGTAGGTGTGGATGCGCGCCGGCGTTCCCGGCTGGTCGTGCTCGATCTGCTCGTAGATGGTCCAGGCGCGCATCGGCATGCAGCCGGGGCGGTTGGCCTCGGCCCAGTAGCTCATCGGCAGGATCGAGTTGGCGGCGATGAAGGCGATCCGATTGCCCTTGGCGTCGACCGTCACCACCTTGCGCGCCTCGACGATGTCTTTGCCGACGCCGACCACGGCGATCTGCTCGGCGCGCAGCGCCTCTATGGTGTCGAAGAAGCCCTCCTGACCCCAGTCCATGCAGTGGTTGCCGGCGAAGGAGACGACGTTGAAGCCGGCCGCGCGGATGTCCTTCGCCACGCCGGGCTTGGCGCGCGAGGTGTGGCGCACCTGCGGCAGGCGCGAGCCGCGCTCGGTCAGATTGATCTCGAGCTGGCAGAAGGCGACGTCGTGCTTCCTGATGTCGTCGCGGATCAGATCGAACACCGTCCCCGGCACAGCGCGGTCGGGCGCGATGTCGCCGACGGCGATCAAATGGGCTTCATTCAAAGGGGCTTCATTCTTTGCCATGCACTACTCCCGAGTTTGACAGCAGGCCATCGAACAGCGCCTGGCGCACGCTGTCGAGATTTTCCAGATTCAAGACGTTCTGCGCCAGCCGCTCGACCTTGGCCGGGGCGAGCGGCGTCGCCGCGTGGGCGGCGCAGTCGACGAACTTCGCCAGCAGGTCCCGCTCGCTCAGCGGATTGCTCGGATGGCCGTAGGGTTGGTCGATGCGCCGCGAGAACACCCTGCCGTCGCGGTGGTGGATCTCAATGCGTCCGCCGGTCATGCCGTAGCTCGCGTCCACCTCGAAAGACATGCGGCTCGCAAGATCGATGACGGCCGCGTCCTGCAACGCCTCGGGGAAGAAGTGCTGCAGCTTGACGCCACCGTGCACCAGCGCCGTGGCCACGGTGAAGGGCAGGCTGAATTTGGCGTCGATGGCCGTGGCCGGCCGCCGTTTCTGGGCGTGCGGCTGGTCGAGCATGCGCTGGGTGGGGCTGCCGGTCATCCTGGTTGCGGCGACGTCTGCCGCGCGCACAGATTCGCAGCGGGCGATGTCCAGCGCGCCCTCGATCAGGGCGTGGGTGCCGCGGCAGGACGGCCAAGGCTTGAAGCTGATCCGTTCGCCGGCGAAGCGGCTACCCAGATCGCCGAGCAGAATATCCGCGTCGTAGTTGCCGTGGGCGTAGAGGGCGAAGAAACCCGCCTTGCCCTCGAACGGCCGCTCGAAGCCCCTGACCCCCCGCTGCGCCAGCAGGGCCGACTGGGTGCCGGCCTGGGTGGCGAAAGCGTCGCGCACGGCGCGGATGGTCGATGCCGGGCTGTACTTGAGCTCGGCGCTGCAGGTGGCCTGGCACAGGGTCAGGGAGAAGGCGTCGAGCATCTGGTTGGCGTCGAGCCGCAGCAGCTTCGCCGCGGCGGCCGTGGCGCCGAAAGCGCCGAGGATCGGCGGCGGATACCAGCCGTTGTCGTCGATGTTTTCGCTCAAGGCCAGGCCGAGGCGACAGACCAGATCGCAGCCGGTGGCGATCGCCAGGATCAATTCCTTGCCGCTCGCTTGCGGCAGCGACTCGGCGATCGCCAGCGCCGCGGGTATGGTCGGGGCGTTGGGGTGAACCGGAGCGCCGTCGTAGGCATCCTCGAAATCGAGGGCGTGGGCCATGGCGCCGTTGGTCAGCGCCGCGACGCCGATCGGCACGCTGTCGCCGAAGCCGATCAGGGTGCTCTGCGCAGCCCCGCCAACTTCGCGCGCCAGCGAGACGAAGGCGCCGACGCCTTCGCCGAGGCTGCTCGCCGCCAGCGTCACGCCCAGCGCGTCGAGCAGCGAACGCTTGGTCGCCGCCACGGTTGCCGGCGACAGCGCGTCGAAGCCGACCTCGGCGACGTGCCGCGCCAGGCGCTGGGAGAGATATTCCTGCACTAGCGCTGTGCCTGGGCGACCTTGGCTTTGGCAAACCGCGGCGCCAGCGACAGAAGCGCGATCGCGGCCATGAGGATGGCGGCGCCGACGAGTTCCGCTCCCGTGGGTGCGGGCAGGCCATAGAGCGAGGAGAGCAGATAGCTCGCGGCGATGCCGCCGAGGATGGAGGCCGATCGCTCCAGCGGCACGCAGAAGGTGTTCTCGCGCTCATCGAGCAGGATCTGCGCCGCGTAGACCGCCAGGATGGCGGTGAACAGGCCCACCGGGACCACCCACCAGATCGCCCCCGAGTGCCAGATGTCGACGAAGCCCCAGCGGATGTCGAGGAAGGAGCCGACTTGGCCGATCGTGGCAAACAGCGCGAGCAGTACGAGGGTGATCGGGTAGGTCACCATCTGTTCCTCGACGAAGTAGCGCTTTAAGGTGTCGGGGTCCGGCGTCTTGGCGATCCGGGTCATGATAGACAGGCGCATGAAATAGCCTATCGTATAGACGATGATGGCGGCGATGCACAGCGGCGGCAGGAAGAAGCCGCCGCGATCCCAGAGGGTGATGCCGATGGCGATGGCGACCATGACCAGGGCCACCCAGGAATACCAGCGCACTCTGCGGCCGCTGACCAGATCGACGATCGGCGCGATCAAGAGCACGTCGCCGCGCATCAGCAGTTGGATGAAGGGAATGCTGACGCCGGCGAAGGTGTAGGACAGGGGCACGGTGACCAGAAGCATCGCCGAGGCGACGGCGCTCCACAGGGTCCATTTGCTCGGGACGGGTAGGCTGAGGCCGAGGATGGTCCGGTGGTGGGCAAACTTCCACCAACCGCTGAGGGTAAAGAACAGATAGATGAAGACCAGCACCAGTGCCAGCGAAACGGGAATGAATTCCAGCCCCTTGAGCGGGCGGCTCATGTCCCCGTGCGGGGTGCTGGTCAGGCCGCGGGAGAGCGCGATGTAGGGAATCCACATCAGGAAGTAGATGAAGACGATGAGCTCCAGCGGCAGTTTTTTGCTTTTGATGGCTGTCTCCCCGATGCAAGAGGTGAAAAAAAAGGCAGCCGGGATGGCACCCGGCTGCCGCGATGCGCGTTGCTAGGCTACCACTTGCTGCTCAGGCCGATCGTGGCGTAGCGTCCGATCGCGCTGACCACCTGCGGATCGAAAGCCAGGTTGTTGTTCAGCACGTAGGGCGGCTGGCGATCGAAGATGTTCTGCACGCTCAGCGACAGCTTCAGCCCCTGGCCGAACATTCTGACCGTCTCCTTCTTGACGTCGTAGCTCAGTAGGAGGTCCGCCGTGGTATAGGCACCGACCGTCGGGTTGCCGGCAACGACGTTGTTCACATAGGAGTTGCTGTAGTTGATCGCCAGCCTCGCCGCAAATTGCTCGTGGGTCACGCCCAGGTCGCCGCGCGCCGTGAAGCGCAGCGGATTGTTGATGGTGTTGACCACGTTGACCAGCGGTGCGGTGGTGACCAGCGACTGGCGGAAGTTGAAGAAGTAGCTGCCCAGCACGCCGGCGTCCCAATCGCCCCAAGAGTTGTTGAAGGAATAGCGGGCGGTCAGATCGAGGCCCTGGGCCTTGGCGATGCCGGAGTTCTGCTTGCGGCCGTCGACGATCACCTTGACGTTGGCGATCGGGTCCGGGATGCCGGTGAAGAACGGACTGCCATAGAGGGCCGTGATATCGGCTGCGCTCGGCGTGCGGTTGATGAAGGGCGCCAGCGTCACCGGTTGCAGCAAAGAGTTGGCGTTGAGGTTCGCCGGTGCCTGGATCCGGTTCTTGTAGTCGATGTCGAAGTAATTGGCGGAGAACAGGGAACCGGGGAGGATGCCGGGCTTCAGCTCTAGACCGAGGGTCCAGGTGGTGGCCTTTTCCGGCTGCAGGCCGGCGTTGCCGCCCTGGCGGTACAAGCCGCGGGTGATCCCGGTCGGCGAGGTGGGATCGACAAAGTTCACCAGCGAGACCGTACCACCCGAGGAGGGATCGGCGTCTGCCAGGGAAGGTGCACGGAAAGACGTGCCATAGGTGCTGCGCAACTTGAGCCCACCCACCGGTACCCAGGTGACGCCCACCTTCGGGTTGCTGGTGTTGCCGAAATCGCTGTACTGGTCGAAGCGGGTCGCCAGCGACATGTTCAACTGCTGGATGCCCGGCATGGCGTTGGCGGCGCCGACGAAGGGCAGGTAGCCTTCGACGAAGGCCGACTGGACGGTGCGATGCACGTCGCCCGAGGAGACCAGCGAAATCGTCGAATTGTTGGGCGTCGTCGTGCTGCCGGTCACTTGGTTGGCCAGGCGCTGATCCTGATATTCCGCGCCCACCGCCAGACGCACCTTGCCGCCGGGCAGCGAGGCGATCGGGCCATCGGCCGTCACAGCGCTGTCGCTCATCTTGGATTGCGCGTTGATCATGCTAACCGCCCGGATCTTGTCCAGCGTCGCCGGGTTGGTGTTGCTGCCGGCACCGAAGGGATCGAGGGCAGTGGCCGGATTGGGGTCGGCCAGCGCCGCCGTCAGCTGGGCGTTGTTGATATTGTTCTGCACCAGGCGAAAATCCCTGTTCTCGCCGTAGCTCGTGAACACCGTGCCCTTCCATTCGGCGCCGAGGTCGATGTTGGCGCCGAGGGTGCCGTTGAACACCTTCTCGTAGCCGGTGGCGTGGGCGTTGCCCAGGTCGGCGAGGAAGGAGTAGGTAACCGGCACGGTGGCGCCGCAGGTGGCCGGGCAGACGTAGAAGGGATTGGTCTTGGGTACAGACAGGTTCGGCGCCTGCGCCGTCGAGTTGCGGACGTAGTCGCGCTTGGCGTAGTAACCGTCGCCGAACAGGCTGACGCGGTCGCTCACCTTCTGATTGAAGTTGAACACCAGGCTGTCGCGGGTCTGCTCGGGCAGCGCGTCGAAGGCGCCGGCGTAGGCGCTCTGCAGGTTGGCGGTGTTGGCGGTGAACTTGGCGGCGGTCAGGCCAACCCCGTTCTGGCCGGCGGGAATCGCGTAGCGGGTGGTGCCGATCAGGATGTTGCCCGGGTTGGCACTGAAGCTGCGCAGGTCCGGACCGCCCCAGGGGCGCATGTCATCGGTGTAGAACTTGCGGTTCGAGGCCAAGAGATTGCTGCGCTCGTAGTGTTCGTAGGTCAGCATCAGGTCGCCGCTGTCCCACACCTTGCCCCAGAGCTGGCCGAAATCCCAGCCCGAGATGTCCTTGCCGGTGGAGTACTTCAACTCGGTCTGGGCGCCGTTGTAGTGATCGCGCAGGTGGATGTTCACCACGCCGCCGACCGCGTCGGAGCCGTAGGTGGCGGACGCGCCGTCGGCGACGACCTCGATGCTCTTGATCGCCAGCGAGGGGATCATCGAGGCGTCGACGAACTGGCCCATGCTGCCGTTGGGCACGAGGCGCCGCCCGTTCATGATCGTCAAGGTCGATTCGGCGCCGAGGCCGCGCAGGTTGATGCCGGTGCCGAAGGTGATGTTGGCGTTGGCGTTCTGTACGCCGTTGGTGTGTCCTTCGTCGGTGCCGAGGTTCACGATCTGCGGTACCTGTCTCAGGATTTCGTCGGTGGTGTTGACCCCCGACTTCTCGATCGTCTCGCGATCGACCTGGATCACCGAAGAGCCGGCCGGGGCGGTGCCGCGGATCAGCGAGCCGGTGACCACCACCGTGTCCATCTTCACCGGCG
The DNA here is from genome assembly GCA_023258955.1 of Sterolibacterium sp. Classification (GTDB taxonomy): domain Bacteria; phylum Pseudomonadota; class Gammaproteobacteria; order Burkholderiales; family Rhodocyclaceae; genus CAIYYX01. The sequence continues at coordinate 12,643 of JAHFRE010000029.1, read as the reverse complement.
CTTCGGCCGGCGTTTGTGCCGCGACCTGGCCCGAGATCAGGCAGGAGAGCACGGCGCTGGCGATCGGCGTCAGCCTGAAGATGTCGGCACGATGCCGCTCAGCGGTTTGACGATCGGCGCCGCTGCCGCTACGAATGTTCGCGTGAACCATGTGTTCCTCCAGTGCCGGGATCAAAGCATCCCGAGAAGTATGATTGTGAAAGATATGACTCCGTGGTAAAGCCGTTGTCGCTCGCTAGCGCTGCCCAGCCGACCGCCTTGCTCCCAGACTAACAAGGCGGCCAAGACTTGTCAAACCTCTGTCAAATAGTTTGGAGGGCGCGGGTGGCGGCGTTTGGGGGCGCTCGCCGGCGCCATCGCAAGGCGCCGCTCCCATGCCGCAGCGCAGCATGCGCGCCTTGCGTCGCTGCCCGCGCCTGAACCTGTCTGGAAGAACCATAATCGTTATCAATTAGATGCATCGATTGGCCGTGGTCGGTGTTGCGGCCACGCAACAGCACACTTGACAGGCGTGCGACAAGTCATCTGCTGATGCTATTATGAACGACATTATATGCATTTGTGCAACGGCGTCACGCTGCAACGCCACATGCCGGCGCTGTTGATTCGAGGCGCGGTTCAGCCGCCAAGGCTGCGCAGCAGCGCAGCCGACGCGAAATGGTTCTATCAGGAGAGATCATGCTCACACCTAGGAGGAAGCAAATGATGGTCAACGATGGTCGGCCGCGCTTCGCGCGCGCCCTTTTGGCGGTATTGGTTGGCAGCGCCTTCGCTCCGGCGTTCGCTCAGACGGCGACACCAGAACAGAGCAAAGCCAGCCAGCAGGCGGGCGAGGCGCCGATCCAGGAGATCGTCATCACCGCCGAGCGTCGCTCGCAGCGACTGCAGGACGTGCCAATTTCCGCCACCGTGCTGAGCGGCGCCGACCTGGCGGCCAAGGGCGTGACCACGCTCAACAGCATGCAGCAGGTGGCGCCGTCGGTCGCGATCAACACCTACAACCGCTCCACCTTCATCAACATCCGTGGCGTCGGTATCGCCCAGTCGGCACCCACCTCGAACCCGGGGGTCGCCTTCTACATCGACGGGCAGATCTTCCCGCACGAGCAGTTCATCGCCCACAGCTTCTTCGATATCGGCTCGATCGAAGTGCTGCGCGGTCCGCAAGGCACCCTGACCGGACAGAATTCGACCGGTGGTGCGCTCTATCTGCGCTCACCGGAACCGAAATACAACGCCACCTTCGGCTCGGTCGACCTCAGCGCCGGCAACTACAGCGCCTACCGCGGTGTCGGCGCTGTCAACGTCGGTCTGTCGCCGAACTTCGCGGTTCGCCTCGCCTACATGCACGACGAGCGCGACAGCTACAGCAACAACATCGGCCCCAGCGGTAGCACGCCGGGCAACGCCAAGACCGATAGCGTGCGCCTCAACCTCGCCGGCCGTACCGACGACGCGAGTCACCGCTTCAATCTGCACTACGAAAATTTCAATTTCAAGAGCGACAACAACGCGGTCAAGAATCGCTTCGACAAGGTGACCGCCGACCCGTTCACCATCGAGGAGGATGCCAAGTCCTACCTCAATCAGAGCGGCTCCCGCGTTGCGCTGGAGGACCGTTGGGCGTTTCGCGAGGGTCTCGAGCTGAGAACGCAGCTGGCCTACCAGGACGGCTCGTCGCTCGATGCGGTCGACGGCGACCGCAGTGCCACCGCGCTGCCGGTACCCGCCGCGCTGCCGGCGACCTCGGCGAACAAGGCGCTCTATCCCGGCCGTACCGGCATCAACGGCACCGACATCAAGACGCTGGTCGGCGAAGTGAACTTGATCTCGACCGGTGATGGGCCTTTCAACTGGGTGGCTGGCGCCTTCTTTATGCGCGACAACCTGGATGTTCCGCTCTACCTCGACAGCTACCACACCAGCAATTTCGTCGCCTCCAACTCGACCATCCACCTGTTCACCCACAACCTCAGCAAGTCGCTGTTCGGGCAGGCCAACTGGTTTGCGACGGACAAGCTCGAGTTGCTCGGTGGCGCGCGTTACAGCTGGGACAGCCAGGACGTGACGGTGTTTCAGCTGCAGGGCGCGCCCTTGGTGCCGCCACCGGTCAATTCGACTTCCTCGAGCCAGCTGACCGGAAAGCTGGGCCTCAATCTGCACGCGGAGAAGAACCTGCTGCTCTACGCGACGGCCTCCAAGGGCTACAAGGCCGGTGGCAACAACCCGATCCCCGGTTCGACTCCCTTCGGCCCGGAACACAATCTGGTGTACGAAGCCGGTGTGAAGACCAACACGCCGGATCGCCGCTTCCGGGTGAACGCCGACGTCTTCTATTCCGACTACAAGGATATCCAGTTGCAGAGCACCATCACCCTGCCGCTGACCCAGAACGCGGCGAAGGGCAAGGCCTACGGCGCGGAGTTCGAGGGCTTCATGGACCTCGGCGCCTTCACCGGCAACATCGGTGTCAGCTACCTGAACGCGACCTTCGCCCAGAACGCCTGCATCACCAACTCCGGCCTCGGCACCAAAGCGTCGACCGACCCCTGCCCGGGCACCAACCAACTGGTTCCGGAGGGCCGCGTTCTGCCCTTCTCGCCGAAGTGGACCATCAATGCCGGGGTGCAATACGAGATCGCCCTCGACGGCGGCAGGAAGCTGACGCCGCGCTTGCAGTGGGCGCATCTGGCGGAGCAGGTCGCCACACCGTTCCCGGGTGCCGATACCTTGGTTCCTGAGCGTGACATCTTCGACGCGCGGTTGTCGCTGCAGGTCAATAAGGCTTGGCTGGTCGAAGGCTACGTCAACAACCTCAGCAACAAGACCTACATCGCCTCGCAGGTGCAGAACGCCACCAGCGCCACCGGCGGCATCATCTACGGTGCGCCGCGTACCTTCGGCGTGCGGGCCAACGTCAAGTTCAACTGACCGTCAATCGAACTCCCTCGGCTAGGCCGGGGGAGTCCGAGCGTCCGCGGCGCGACGAGGACGCAAGACCTGCGCGGCGCTCGATTGAGGCTCAGTTCGTATCGGGCGCTTCGCGCAGCCGGCGCAACAGGAAGCCGACGCGAATGTGGCGGCGCATGAGTTTTTCAGCGCTTTCCTCGGCGCCGTCGACGATCGCGGCGGTGATCTCGCGGTGCTCCTTGTTCACGGCCGCGATCTCGTCGAGCTTGGGAAAGACCTGGCTCAGCAGTCGATTGATCGGCACGTTGAGGCGACTCATCATTTCCCTGACGTAGGCGTTCTCGGCGGCGTTGGTGATCTCCTGGTGCCACTGTTGGTTGAGTTGCACGAAGCTTGCCCAGTCTCCCGCCTTGACGCTGCTGTCCATCTTGGCCTGCAGCCGGACCAAGGTGTTCTTCGACCTGGCTGTGGCTTTCTGCGCGGCGGCACGGGCTGCCAGTCCCTCGAGCACCTCGCGCACCTCGTATAGCTGGATCACCTCGGCTTTGCTCAGGCGCTTCACCGAAGCGCCACGGAACTCCTCGATGATCATGATTCCTTCGACGGCGAGCCGCTGGAAGGCCTGGCGCACCTTGGCGCGGGACGCCCCCGTTGCCCTCATGACCTCGGATTCCGTGACCCTTTGTCCGGGAGAGAAGATTCCCTGGGCAATGCATTCCTTGAGGTAGTCGTCGACGGATCGCTCCTGTTCCTTCGCGGGCGCGGTCTTGGATGGCTTTCTGCTGGGCATGATCGGATCGGTGGAGGATGACATTGGCCATTATAGGGGCAGCGTCCAAAGCTGCGTCAATCCTGGCCGCCGGGCGCTGCGCCGAAGCGGTCGCCGGCCACCACCACCGGGACTTGTCTAACGTCTGTCAAACAGTTTGCACGGCGGCCATTATTGGTCTAGAATCCGCGCCGATATGGGGGGCGAGCCAATATTGCTATGTCGCACTGCACAATTTTAGACACCAGACAATGAGCGAAGCTGAGCACTCGCGCGACCAGCACAACCCGGATTCCTTGGACGGGGCGGTGCTACTTTTCGCGCGACTGCACCCGGAGTTTGGGCAGGCGCGCGTTGCCAAGGAACTCGGTTTGATCGGCCATCAGATTTCTTCCTCCGGCGTTCGCTACATCTGGAAGAGACACAATCTGGAGACCACCTACAAGCGGTTAAAGTCACTGGAAAAATTGCCAGGCGGGGCCAAGACGAATCTGACCCCGGCGCAGATGGAGCTGTTGCGTCGCGGCGATGTCACCAAGCGGCTCGCCCTCAAAGCGCGCGCCGCCCGCGGTAGCGCCGCGATGATCGCCACCGACGACAAGCAGGATCAGATTCTGCGCGCCGCGGCCGAGCTGTTTGCCAAGCAGGGTTTTCTCGGCACATCGTTTCGCGACATCGCAAGACAGGTCGGGATGCTGCCCGGATCGATCTATCACTATTTCCCCAGCAAGGAAGACCTGTTCGTCGCCATCCATCGCGCAGGATTCAAGCAGATCGTCGCGCGCAGCGATGAGGCGATCAAGAACGAAAAAGATCCTTGGAAGCGGCTCGAGTCGGCTTGCACGATACACATCTGTTGTGCCCTGGCCGGCGATGCGATCGACCGAATCACGGTGATCGGCCTGTTTGCGATCCACGAGCCGAGGCTGCAAAAGCGGCTGGCGAAGGACCGCAGAGGCTATGAAGAGCAGTTCCGTGGCCTGGTCGATGCGCTCGATCTGCCGAGCACGGTCAATCGTTCGTTTTTCAGGCTGGCTCTTCTCGGCGCCCTGAACTGGACCTTGACCTGGTATAGACCGGGGAAGAAGGCGCCCAGGGAGGTCGCCCACGAATTGGTTGAGGTCTTCAAGGGCAGGTCGAGTCGCGCTCGCCAAGCGCGGAAATAGAAATCAAGAGGACACAGGTCGGCACAGCCATTCATGTTCGAACACGATTCTTTGACACAGTAAGGATCTATGGACTACGCACAGCAGCAGAGGAATCCCGGCAAACACCTGATCGGCATCAGCTTCGTGATCGTGTTCCACGTCGCGCTGGTCTATGCGCTGGTCAACGGCCTGGCGCACAAGATCGTCGAGATCGTCAAGAAGCCCTACGAGACCAAGCTGATCGAGGAGGCGAAGAAGCCGCCACCGGACAAGACCCCGCCGCCGCCGCCGAAGCTGGCGCCGCCGCCGCCGGCCTACATCCCGCCGGTGGAGGTGAACATCTCGGTCGCCGCCCCCGCCGCCAACACCATCAGCTCGACCACGAGCGCCCGACCGGTGGCCGCACCGCCGCCGGTGGTCGCAAGGCACGTCGAGCGCACCGCCCCGGTGATCGACGCCGCCCGCTCCTGCCAGCAGCCGGAGTACCCGGCGGCGGCGCGGCGCAACGAAGAGACGGGGACGGTGACCCTGAGGTTCCTGATCGGAGTCGATGGGCGGGTGGCCGAGAGCAAGATCGAAACGTCGAGCGGTTATCCGCGCCTGGACGAGGCGGCCAGACGCGCACTCTCGCTGTGCCAGTTCAAGGCGGGGACGGTGGACGGCAAGCCCGAGACCTCCTGGGCGCGGCTGCAATACGTGTGGAAGCTCGAATAACAGCAGCAAGGCCCAGCGTAAGACACTCAATCGAAGCACAGGAGATAGGAAGATGGCAATGAACAAAGTACTGGTGATGGTTACCGCCCTGCTGGTGGCAACGTTTTCGACGACGCTGCCGGCGGTCGCCGCCGACGAGCCTGCGCCCGCAGCCGCTGCAGTTGCTAACGACGCGGCGAAGGTGACGCCGGCAGCGCCGGCGATGCCCGAAGCGAAGAAGGAAGTGGAGAAGATCGACAACCCCTACGGTCTGGACGCCCTGTGGAAGACCGGTGACTTCGTCGCCAAGGGCACCTTGATCATCCTGGTGATCATGTCGATGGGCAGCTGGTACATCATCGTCACCAAGTTCTACGAACAGCTGAAGATGTTCTCCCAGGCCAACGCCGCCAAGACCTCCTTCGACCAAGCCCGAAGCGTGCAGGAGGGGATCAACGCGCTGGAGGCGGGCAACGCCTTCCGCTACATCGCCGAAGCGGCGGTGGAGGCGGGGACGCGGCACGAGGGAGCGATCGTGGCCAAGATCGACCAGCACACCTGGCTCACCATGCAGATCCAGCGGGCCACGGAGAGCGTGCAGAACCGGCTGCAGGACGGCCTGGCCTTCCTCGCCACGGTCGGTTCGACCGCCCCCTTCGTGGGCCTGTTCGGCACGGTCTGGGGCATCTACCACGCCTTGACGGCGATCGGCATCGCCGGCCAGGCCTCGATCGACAAGGTGGCAGGACCCGTGGGCGAAGCGCTGATCATGACGGCGATCGGCCTGGCGGTGGCGGTGCCGGCGGTGCTGGGCTACAACTGGCTGGTGCGGCGCAACAAGGTGGCGATGGAGAAGATCAGAGGATTCTCCGCCGACGTGCACGCCATCCTGATGGGCGGTAAAGGTTAAAGGCCAAGAACATGAGCATGACTGTAGGCACAGAATCGAGCGACGAGGACGAGGTCGTCTCGTCGATCAACACCACGCCCCTGGTGGACGTGATGCTGGTGCTGCTGATCATCTTCCTCATCACCATCCCGGTGGTGACGCAATCGGCGCGGGTGGAACTGCCCAAGGAAGAGAACGTGCCGACGGTGACCAAGCCGGAGAACGTGCTGTTGTCGGTGAGCCGGGAAGGGGAGGTGTATTGGAACACCCTCCTGATACCGGACAACGAGGACCTGGTGAATCGGCTGAAGAAGGTGTCGGTGCTCGACCCGCAGCCGGAGGTGCACATCCGCGGCGACATGGATGCGCGCTACGAGGCGGTGGGGAGGGTGGTGTTCGCCTGCCAGCGGGCGGGGATCGTCAAGATCGGCTTCATCACCGAGCCGCCGGGGAGGGAGGGTTGAGATGTCGATGAACGTGGGACCGAGCGGAGGCTCGGGGGATCCGGAAGTGATGGTGGAGATGAACACCACGCCGCTGATCGACGTGATGCTCGTCCTCTTGATCATGCTGATCATCACGATACCGATCCAGACGCACGCGGTGAAGCTGAACATGCCGGTGGGCAATCCACCGCCCCCGGTGAAGCCGCCGGAGATCGTGCGGATCGAGGTGGACTTCGACGGCACGGTGATCTGGGACGGGCAGGTGGTACCGGATCGGCCGACGCTGGAGGGCAAGATGGCGACCCTGGCCGCATTGCCCGACCAGCCGGAAGTGCATCTGCGGCCGAACAAGCTGGTGCTCTACAAGTCGGTGGCGATGGTGATGGCCACGGCGCAGCGACGCGGCGTGACCAAAATTGGTCTGGTCGGCAACGAACAGTTTATGAATTGAACATGAATTGAGGGCGGAACGATGAAAGATACAGGTCTCCTCCTTCGCGGTCGGATGTCGGCCGCGCTTTTTATTTTGCTGGCGACCGCCGTTGCCATCCCCGGCCGCACGCTGGCCGCCGAAGCCGCCGCCAGCGCCGCGCCACGAGCCAACGGCGAGGTCGCGCGCGAATCGCTCTACGTCCCGGTGCGCGACGGCACGCGGCTGGCGGTGGACATCTATCGTCCCGCCGTCGACGGCAAGGCGGTGACGGCGCAGCTGCCGGTGGTCTTCGCCTTCACCCCCTATCGCGCCCGCTATCGCGATGCCAAGGGGACGGTCAACGAATTGGGCCTGTCCGAGCGCCTGGGACTCAAGGGTCTCACCGATCACGGCTACGTCGTCGCGGTCGCCGACATCCGCGGCAAGGGCGCATCTTTTGGCGCCCGTCGCGGCTTCCAGGACAGGACCGAAGCGCTGGACGGGCGCGACCTGATCGAGTGGCTCGCCCACCAACCCTGGTCCACCGGCAAGGTTGGCATGATCGGTTGCTCCTACCTCGGCGGCTCGACGTTGCAGACGGCGACCACGGCGCCGCCCTCCCTGAAGGCGATCTTCGTCGGCGCCGCCGACCTCGACAAGTACGCTTTCGTCCGCCGTGGCGGCATTCCCGCCCAGTTCAACACCCGCCCGGACGAGCCGCTGTCCGACGATCTGATGAGCCTGCCCATGGACGCCGACGGCGACGGCGCCTTGCTGCGCGCGGCGGTGGCCGAGCACGCCAAGAACACGCCGATGGCCCCGCTGTGGTACAGCATGCCCTATCGCGACAGCGTCTCCTCGTACACAGGCAACCGCTTCTGGGAAGAGGTCGGCCCCTACACCTATCTCGACACGCTCAAGAAGTCGGGCATCGCCACCTATTTCTGGGGCAACTGGCAGGATGAGCCGACCGAGCAGATGATCCTCGCCGCGGCCAACACCGGCGGCAAGCTCCTGGTCGGGCCGGGCAGCCACTGCGTGCCGCCGCCCGGCTTCGACTTTTCGGGCGAGATCGTCCGCTATTTTGATCGCCACCTGAAGGGTATGGATAACGGCATCGAACGCGAGCCGCGCGTCACCTACTGGATGGACAACGCGCCCAAGGGCAGCGAGTGGCGGCGCGCTGAGGCGCTACCGGGTGTCGGCGTCAAGAGAACGCCCTGGTATCTGTCGGCGAAGAAGAGCGGTAGCGCACCCTCGGTCAACGACGGATCGCTGTCATCTCGTCCCCCGGCCAAGGGCAAGGACAGCTTCGCGGTGAACTACGATCTGGGGGCGGGCGAGTATTTCAACTTCTGGGTCGACGCCCAGGACGACAAGGGACTGACCTACACCAGTGCCCCACTGGCGGCCGAGCTGACCATGGTCGGCATACCGCTCTTGCGTCTGAGCCTGGCCGCCGATCGCCCCGATGCCAACGTCTTCGCCTATCTCGAGGATGTGGATGCGGCGGGCAAGGCGACGGTCGTCTCCTTCGGCCGTCTGGCCGCCTCGCAACGCAAGGTTTCGCCCGCGCCCTACGACACTCTGGGTCTGCCTTGGCACTCGGGGCTCTCCAGCGACGTCCAAGCGCTGGCGCCGGGCAAGTTCGTGCCGCTCGCCTTCGACCTGACGCCCAGCGCGCGCGTCTTCGCCGCCGGACATCGGCTGCGCCTGACCATCACCGGTGCCGACCCGCGTCAGCGCAACTTGAAGGAGATCAGGCAGGATCCGCCGCCGCGTCTGACGCTGGCCGTGGGCGGCGCCGATCCGGCGCGTATCGAATTGCCGCTGCCGCCTAGATGACGCCGTCGCGGCGCAGGGCTTCTATCTCTTCCGCAGCGTAGCCGGCGTCGCGCAGAATCTCGTCCGTCGATCCACCAAGCGCAGGCACCGGTCCCGGTGCGCGCGGCGGGTGGTGCTCGAACACGACGCCGGCGCCAACGACATCCAGCTGTGCCTCATCGTCGCCAAAGGGGATGGCTGTGAGCAGGCCGCGTTCGCGCACCTGCGGCCAGGCGGCAGCCTCGGCCAGCGAGCACACGGGGCTGGCCGGCACGCCGACGCGGCAGAGGGCATCGGCCCATTCCTCAGCCGTCTTGTGCGCCAGCCGGCGCTCGATCTCTTCCTGCAGCGCATCGGCGTTGGCCTGCATGGCGCGGTTGTCGGCAAAGCGCGGATCGGTGAGCAGCTCCGGCGCTTCGAGCACTTCGCATAGGGCGCGAAACCACTTGGGCCAGACGAAGCTGATGAACAAGCGCCGGTCCTTGGCCATGAAGCGGGCGACGTTGGCGCGTTTGGTCAGCGGGACCGGCACCCGGCCCGCCACCGCGTCGACCGCGCAGGCGGCGTTCAATACCCAGGCCGCGTCGAACATGGCGATGTCCAGCCGCTGGCCGCGCCGGGTTTTCTGTCGCTGCAGTAGCGCCGCCATGATCGTGGCGTAGGCCATGTAGCCGGTGAACGGGTCGAGCACCGACAGGCCCAGCTTGCGCGGGTCCGCATCCGCGTCCACGTGCAGGTCGGTGACTCCGACCATGGCTTGCACCGACCACTCCATGGCCGGCCGCTGGGCGAGCTCCCCCGATTGACCGTAGCCGCTGATCGAACAGTAGATGAGCTGCGGGTTGATGGCTGCCAGCGTCGCCCAGTCGAGGCCCAACTCGGCGGCCACCCCCGGACGGTAGTTCTCGATGGCGACGTCGGCGCCGGCGACCAGTCGATGCAGGACCTCGCGGCCCTGGGCGTGCTTCAGATCCAGGATGATGGAGCGCTTGCCGGCGTTGGCCTGGGCGAACACCCCCGCGCTATAGCCGCGAAATTCGTCGCCCTTGCCCGGCGCTTCGATCTTGATCACCTCGGCGCCCATCAGCCCCAGGTGAAAGGTGGCGATGGGACCGGCCAGGGCGTGGGTCAGATCGAGGACCTTGATCCCCGCCAGGGGCAGGAACTCGTCTGTCGTTGGCGTGGTCATTTCTCCGCGAACGCTCAGGCTTGCGCCGCGGCTGCGAGCCTCGCGTCCTGCCGCTCGGAGAAGCCTTTGAGGAAGAGGATCAGCAGGGTCGAGAACACTGCGGCGAAGGTCAGCGAGTACCAACCGGCGGCGAAGCCGCCGGACCAGTCGCGCAGCCAGCCGAGGGCCTGCGGGCCGAGGTAACCGAACAGGCCGCCACCCAGCGCCGTGATGCCCATCAGCGGACCGACGTCGCGACCGCGCATCAGTTCGGCGATGGTCGGATAGAGCTGGTTGGTGGCGGCCAGACCCAGGGAGACCAGGGCGATCGTGCCGAGTTGGAACAACAACAGGTCCCTGCTGTTCATCGCCAGACTGGCCGGAATCATCAGCGCCACCATCAGCGCCAGCACCAGCCAGCGGTTGTAGTGATCGGCCAGGTAGCCACTGAGGGGGTTGACCACGATGGCGGTGATGTAGGCGACGCTGATCAGATAGGCGGCGTCGGTGGCGCTGGCGTTGAAGTCGGCTTTCAGCACCGAGGGCACGAAGAAGGTGGCGGCAAAGCCGCCGACGTTGATCAGACCGAGCAGCGGTATGGTCCACACGATGGGGATCTTGAAGGCGGCCAGCGCGCTTTGTTGCTTTTCGCCACCTTTCGCGGCGCGGCCCGTTGGCTCAACCCGCTGGGTGTAGCACAGCCAGTAGATCGCCAGCCCGGCCAAGGCGACGCCGGCGAAGGCTTCGATGGCGTGACGCCAGCCGAGGGTCTCGCCGATCTTGGCGCAAAACGGCGCGCCGACCACCGAGGCCAGCGCCGACATGGCGCCGAGGATGCCCATCGCCCGGCCCTTCATATTGGGCGGTGCGGTCAGCGCGATGGCGGTCATGACGCAGATGAAGGCCAGGCGGTAGCCGGTGATCCAGACGATGCGCGCGGTCAGCGCCTCGCCGTAGTTTTCTGCCTGGCTGAGGAAGAACAGGCCGATCGCCAGGATGGCCAGTCCGATCGAGAGCACGCGCTTTTCGCCGTACTGCTTGGCCATGATGCCGGCGGGGATGGAGAGCGCCAGCGCCACCAAGCCATAGACCCCGGTGAAGGTTCCCATCTGCGAGAAGCTCATCTGGAATTCCTTCTGGATGCTAGGCAACAGCGGCGAGAAGCCGAGGCTGGACATCTGCATCGACATCATCGCCAGCACCACCGCCGTGTAGGAGAGCACCCAGGGGGCACCGGGCCGGGCCGGGCTCACGTCGTCTACCATCATGCTACGTCTCCTCAACAGCGATTGTTCTAGATTACGCCGTCCTGCTTCAAGCTGGTCAGTTCTTCGCTGGAGTAGCCGAGGAGTTCGCGATAGACGAGCTCGTTGTGCTCGCCCAGGGTCGGCGCCGGTCGGTCGAAGCCGGTGAATGAACCGGACATCAGGATCGGCATGCCGCCGCCGTAAAGTTGATCCATCTTGCCGTATGTCGGATGCTCGAGCTGCTCGGTCTCGCCGCGCGCCAACAGGCGCGGGTCGCGCACCCCCTCGGCGGGGCGACGCACCGGCCCCGACGGCACGCCCGCCTGTTCCAGTTGAGCGGCAGCCTCGGCGGTGGTGAGCGTGCTGGTCCAGTCACCGACCAGGGCGTGCAGCGCCTTGTTGTTCTTGACGCAACCGTCGCGGCTGGCAAAGCGTTCATCCTTGGCCAGTTCCGGTTTGCCCATCACCGAGAACAGCGCGCCGGCCATGTTCGGCCGCGGCGCGCAGATGGCGACGTAGCCATCCGAGGTCGGGAAGATGCCGAAGGGGGCGAGCCGCGGCAGGGTGTTGCCGGTGCGCGTTTCCAGGCCGGCTCGCTCCAGCGCTTCGAAGGGCTCGCAGGCCACCATCGAGGTGACGGCGCCGAGCAGCGACACGTCGACCTGTTGGCCGACGCCGGTGCGGCTCGCCTGCAGCAGGGCGGCGATGGTGCCGATCACGGCGAACAGCGGCGCCGACAGATCGCCGAAGGGAACGCCGACGCGAATCGGTGCGCCGCCCGGCTCACCGGAGGTCATCATCAGGCCGCTCAGGGCCTGGACGATGGTGTCCATCGCCTTGTTCTGGCCGCTCACCTGATCGGCGCCGAAGCCGCTGATCGAGGTATAGACGATGCGCGGATTGAGCTTTGCCGCCGCCGCGTAACCCATGCCCAGACGATCGGCGGTGCCGGCGGAGTAGTTCTCGACGATGGCGTCGGCGTTCTTCACCAGGTCGGCGAACAGCTGCCTCGCTCGTGCGTGCTTCATGTTGAGGGTGATGGACAGCTTGTTGCGGCCGCGATCGGCCATGGCCACCGACATATCGTCGTCGTGGCTGCGTCCCATGGTCACGCCGGATTTGCCCATGAAGGGCGAA
>JAHFRE010000187.1 GCA_023258955.1 Sterolibacterium sp. | reverse complement strand
CGGGAATTCGTGCCGATATGCAAGCTGTCGGACTTTACCGTCAATCAGGGAGAGCTGCGATGGGCCTTAGAATTCGCCGGTCAGGCAGACTGTTCCACGATGTCTGGATGAGATCCTCGTTCGGCGCATCCGGCAGCCGGGTCTCCTTCCCCGAAAGCTCCAGCGGCAACGGTCCTTTCCTGCTCGGTGCCGGCCTGCTGCTGCTCATCTCCGCCCTGGTCTGGCTGCTGCCCTGATCAAGGCAGGGTGCGGCTCATGGCCTGGTGCGCGATGCCGGCTTCCATGAACTCGTCGCCCACGGGCGCAAAGCCGAATCGGCGATAGAAGCCCTGGGCGTCGATTTGGGCGTTCAGCGCCAGTTCGACCATGCCCTGCGCGCGCGCCTGGGCCATCAGACTTTCGAGCAGTGCCGAGCCGACGCCCTGGCGGCGCCACGGCGCCAGCACCGCCATGCGGCCGATGTGTCCGTCGGGCAGCAACCGACCGGTGCCGATGGCCACGCCGTGGCGATCGACCGCCACCGCGTGTCGCGACACGGCGTCGTAGGCGTCGCACTCCAGCTCCGGCGGCACACCCTGTTCCTCCACGAACACCTTCATCCGCACCGGTCTGGCGCGCTCGGCCAACGCCTGCCAGTCGCCCAGCAGCAGCTGAAACTCGCCGTGCACTTCGGTCATCCGCGACCCCGGGGCGCTAGGCATTGCCCATGTAGTCGCGCTTGCCGATTTCGACGCCGTTGTGCCGCAGGATGTTGTAGGCGGTCACCATGTGGAAATAGAAGTTCGGCCAGGCGAAACCGAGCAGGTAGTCCGCACCCTTGAACGCCAGGTCGCGGCCGCCCAGCTTGAAGGCGATGTCGCGTTGCTCGGAGTTGTCTATCTGCGCCGGCTTGACCGATTCGACGAAGGCGATGGTCTTGGCGACGCGAGCCCTCAGTTCATCGAAGCCGCTCTCGTTGTCTTCGTACTTGGGCACCTCGACGCCGGCCAGGCGCGCGCAAGCGCCCTTGGCGTGGTCGGAGGCGATCTGCACCTGCTTTTGCAGCGCGAACATGTCGGGAAACAGGCGCGCCGCCAACAGCACCGCCGGATCGATCTTCTTTTGCGCCGCGTGCGCCTGCGCCCGGCCGAGGATGGCATCGAGGTTCTTCAGCATCGCGGCAAAGCGCGGGACGCTCGCTTGGTACATGGTGATGCTCATGGCACTGCCCTCCGCAAAACGCCCATTTTGCCACCGATGGGCGGCGGCCGACGCATGGTCGCCAGGGCGCGCGTGTGATAATCCCGGCCATGAACATTTCCAGCGTCATCGTTTTTGCCCGTCCCGGCCAGGCGGCCAGCGTTTGCGCCGAACTGGAGCGGCTCGCCGGGGTCGAGGTGCAGGCCGTCTCGCCCGAGGGCAAGATCATCGTCACCATCGAAACCGCGGATGAGCTGGCCAACGTCGCCGCCTTCGAGCGCATCGGTCAGATCGCCGGCGTGATGTCAACCGCGATGGCCTACCACCAGGCCGAGTCCGAACCCGACCAGGAGCTCTGAGCGGCGATCAGCGCCGGAATCGAGCCGCCACGGCGCCACCGTGGTTGGGTTACGGCTTGACAAATATCAAGTTGCATTCGCCAGATAAGGTCTAGTCTGCGTTCGATAGATATTTCTTTACATATCGCACGGCCACTCGAATCTGAGCCAGACAAGGAGATCTGAAATGAAATTGACGCGGCGTGAATTCATCAAGGCCAACGCCATCGCTGCCGCTGCCGCCAGCGCCGGCGTGAGCATCCCCGGCATGGCCCTCGCAGCGAGCCCCCAGGGCCAGGACGGGGTGCGCTGGGACAAGGCGACCTGCCGCTTCTGCGGCACCGGCTGCGGCGTCCTGATCGGCGTCAAGGACGGCCGCGTGGTGGCCACCCAGGGCGATCCCGACGCGCCGGTGAACAAGGGCCTCAACTGCGTCAAGGGCTACTTCCTGTCGAAGATACCCTACGGCAAGGACCGGCTGACCCAGCCACTGCTGCGCATGAAGGACGGCAAGTTCGACAAGCAAGGCGAGTTCACCGCGATCTCCTGGGACGCGGCCTTCGACATCATGACCCAGAAGGCCAAAGAGACGCTGAAGACCATGGGCCCGGACGGCCTGTGCATGTTCGGCTCGGGCCAGTGGACCGTGTGGGAGGGCTACGCCGCGGTCAAGCTGATGAAGGCCGGCTTTCGCACCAACAACCTCGATCCCAACGCGCGTCACTGCATGGCCTCGGCGGTGGCCGGCTTCATGCGCACCTTCGGCATCGACGAGCCGATGGGTTGCTACGACGACATGGAGCAGGCCGACGCCTTCGTGCTGTGGGGCTCGAACATGGCCGAGATGCATCCCATCCTCTGGTCGCGCATCACCAATCGCCGTCTATCCGCCAACCACGCCAGGATCCACGTGCTGTCGACCTTCAGCCATCGCTCCTGCGAGCTGGCCGACAACGAGTTGATCTTCAAGCCGCAGTCCGACCTGGCCATCCTCAACTACATCTGCAACTACATCATCCAGAACAAGGCGGTCAACCAGGAGTTCGTCAACAAGAACGTCGCCTTCTTCAAGGGGGTCACCGACATCGGCTACGGCCTGCGCCCCAACCATCCGCTCGAGCAGGCGGCCAACAACAACGGCTATCCGGGCGCCGACGGCAAGCCCAAGGGCGACCCCAACGCCCACGCACCGATCAGCTTCGACGAGTTCGCCAAGTTCGTCTCCGAATACACGCTGGAGCGCGCCCACGAGATATCCGGTGTGCCCAAGGACAGGCTCGAGGCCCTGGCCAAGACCTACGCCGATCCGAAGACCAAGGTCTGTTCCTACTGGACCATGGGCTTCAACCAGCACACCCGGGGCACCTGGGCGAACAACATGATCTACAACGTGCACCTCTTGGTCGGCAAGATCTCCGAGCCGGGCAACGGCCCCTTCTCGCTCACCGGCCAGCCCTCGGCCTGCGGCACGGCGCGCGAGGTCGGCACCTTCTCCCACCGCCTGCCCGCCGACATGCAGGTGGCCAATCCGAAGCACCGCGAGTTCTGTGAAAAGGCCTGGAAGCTGCCCGCCGGCACCATACCGGCCAAGCTCGGCTATCACGCGACGCAGCAGAGCCGCATGTTGAAGGACGGCAAGATCGGCTTCTATTGGTCGATGACCAACAACAATATGCAGTCGGGGCCGAACATCAACGGTGAGGTCTACCCCGGCTGGCGCAATCCGGCGGCCTTCGTCGTGGTCACCGACATCTACCCGACGGTGTCGGCGATGTCCGCCGACCTGATCCTGCCCGCCGCCATGTGGATAGAGAAAGAGGGCATGTTCGGCAACGCCGAGCGGCGCAGCCAGATGTGGCGGCAGCAGGTCAAAGCGCCGGGCAACGCACGCTCCGACCTGTGGCAGCTGCTCGAGTTCTCCAAGCGTTTCAAATTGGAAGAGGTGTGGCCGGCCGAGCTGCTGGCGAAGGCGCCGCAGCTGAAAGGCAAGACGCTCTACGACGCGCTCTACGCCAACGGTCAGGTGGACGCCTTCCCCAAGGCGGACCTGGCCAAGGTGCACGCCCACGCCTGGGCCGGCTACAGCAACGACGAGTCCGATCACTTCGGCTACTACCTGCAGAAGGGTCTGTTCGAGGAATACGCCAATCTCGGTCGCGGCCACGGTCACGATCTGGCGAACTTCGACACCTATCACAAGGTGCGCGGCATGCGCTGGCCGGTGGTCGACGGCAAGGAAACGCTGTGGCGCTTCCGCGAGGGCTACGACCCCTACGTCAAGAAGGGCGAGGGGGTGAGGTTCTACGGCCAGGGCGACGGACGCGCCAAGATCTTCGCCCTGCCCTACCAGCCGGCGGCGGAGATGCCGGACAAGGACTTCGATCTGTGGCTGTGCACCGGACGGGTGCTCGAGCACTGGCACACCGGTTCGATGACCCGGCGCGTCCCGGAGCTCTATAAGGCCTTCCCCGACGCCGTGGTGTGGATGCACCCGAAGGACGCGGAAAAACGCGGCTTGAAGCGCAACGACGTGGTCAAGGTGGCGACCAGGCGCGGCGAGATCGAACTGCGGGTCGACACCCAGGGCCGCAACAAGCCGCCCGAGGGTCTGATCTTCATCCCCTTCTTCGACGAGCACCGCCTGGTCAACAAGCTCACCCTCGATGCGACCTGCCCGATCTCCAAACAAGCGGACTTCAAGAAGTGCGCCGCGCGAGTGGTCAAGGCCTAAACGCCGACGCCGGCCGGCGCCGCTTTCTCGCCGAGAGCGGGCGCATCGCGTGCGGCGTCGGCCTGTTCGGCGCGGCGCTGGGCCTCTACGCGCGTCGCGCGCAAGCCCTGCCGGCCGCCGCCATCCGGCCGCCCGGCGCCATCGCCGAAGCCGAGTTCGCCGCCGCCTGCATCCGCTGCGGCCTGTGCGTGCGCGATTGTCCCTACCAGATCCTGCATCTGGCCAAGCCCGAGGAGCCGCTCGCGACCGGCACACCCTACTTCGTCGCCAGCCAAGCACCCTGCGAGATGTGCGAAGACCTGCCCTGCGTCAAATCCTGCCCGACCAGCGCGCTCGATCACCAGCTCAAAGACGTGTTCAAGGCGAAGATGGGACTGGCGGTGCTGGTCGATCACGAGACCTGCCTCAATTACCTGGGCATGCGCTGCGACATCTGCTACCGCGTCTGCCCGGCGCTCGACAAGGCCATCGGCCTGGACCGGCAACAGAACGCCCGCACCGGCCTACACACGCTGTTCATCCCGGTCGTGCATTCCGACGCCTGCACCGGCTGCGGCAAGTGCGAGCACGCCTGCCCGACAGCGGTCGCCTCGATCAAGGTGTTGCCGCTCGGCCTGGCCAAGGGCCAGTTGGCCAGCCACTACCGCCTCGGCTGGGTGGAGAAGGAGCGGGCCGGGGCCAGCCTGGTCGCGCCCGACATCGAGCACCGCTACCAACTGCCCGAAGGCATGGGCTACGAAGCGGGCAAGGGAGCAACGCCGAAAGCGATGCAGGGGAGCAAGCTGTGACCAGCGCGACCGCCAGGCGCTGGTTGGGCGCGCCGCGCTGGCTGTTGCTGCGCCGCGCCAGCCAGTTCGGCATCCTCGCGCTGTTCCTCGCCGGCCCCGTCTTCGGTCTGTGGTGGGTCAAGGGCAATCTCAATTTCAGCCTCACCCTGAACACCCTGCCGCTCACCGATCCCTACCTCATGCTGCAGTCGCTGCTCGCCGGCCAGGCGCCGCAGCGCCTGGCGTTGGTCGGTGCCGCGCTGGCGCTGCTGCTCTATCTGCTCGTCGGCGGCAGAAGCTTTTGCGCCTGGGTCTGCCCGGTCAATCTGCTCACCGACGCCGCCCACGTCTTGCGCCAGCGGCTGGGGCTCAAGCACAGCGCCCGCATGCCCAGCCAGACCCGCTACTGGATGCTGGCGATGACCTTGCTGCTCGCGGCGGCCAGCGGCGACCTCGCCTGGGAAATGGTCAACCCGGTTTCGATGGCCCATCGCGGCGCGATCTTCGGCTTCGGGCTGGCGTGGGCGGTGCTGGCCGGCGTCTTCCTCTTCGACCTGCTCGTCGTCCAGCGCGGCTGGTGTGGCCACCTCTGCCCGGTCGGCGCCTTCTACAGCCTGATCGGCAAGCTGGCGCTGACGCGGGTCAGGTTGCCGGCGCGTTTGGCCTGCAACGACTGCATGGACTGCTACGCCGTCTGCCCCGAACCACAGGTCATCCGTCCGGCGCTGAAAGCCGTGGGCGGCGTGGCACCGATTATTCTCGCCGCCAACTGCAGCAACTGCGGACGCTGCATCGACGTCTGCGGCAAAAATGTGTTCGCCTTCGGCATACGCCTCAATCCTCGTCCCGGGAGCCCTTCATGAACAAGACCGCCACCATCCTGCTGTTGACCCTGATCGCGGCTTGCGCCAGCGTCGAACCCCTGACCTCGATGCGCGGCAGCGACGTCGCCGCCGCCGACAGCGCCCCGCTGCCGGCGAGCTATCAGGGCTCAGCCCCCGGCTCGCAGCCGCGGATCGCCCGCACCTTCGCCCAGCAACCGCCGCTGATCCCGCACGACGTGGCCAATTTCCTCGACATCAATCTCAAGGAAAACACCTGCCTCGAATGCCACAGCCCGGAGAACCACGCGGCGATGAGCGCACCGAAGATCGGCGACAGCCATCTCCTTCCCGGCGGCGACAAGGTCTCGGCCGCGCGCTATGTCTGCGTCAGCTGCCACGTGCCGCAGATCGGTGCCAGCCCGCTGGTCGAGAACCGCTTCGTCGGCAACCTCAAGTAAGCGACACCAACTGGCGCGCCGGGCGCGGACTGGCGCCGCGCTTTGGGGTAGCATGGGCGGATGGAGAACCCGCACGCCGGCCGCCCCTTGCTGCTGCGCCTGATCCTGGCGCGGCCCAGGCTCCTCATCTGCACCCTGGTCGGCGTCGCCACGGTGCTGTGGTTGCCGAACTGGCTGGCGCAGCAGGGGAGCACCCGCCTGATCATCGGCTGGAACACCGGCGCCTGCCTCTACCTGCTGCTCGCCTTCCGGATGATGTTCTGGTCGAGCCACGAGCGGATGCGCACGCGCGCGATGCAGCACGACGATGGACGCATCGTCGTGTTGGTGCTGGTGATCAGCGCCGCGATCATGTGCCTGGGTGCCATCGTCGCGCAACTGGCGGTGGCCAAGGACATGCACGGTAGCCTGCGCTACGCGCACATCGCCCTGGCGGCGCTGACCATCCTCTCGTCCTGGGCCTTCACCCAGATGATGTTCGCGCTGCACTACGCCCACGACTACTACCTCGCCGAACTGCGCGGCCATCCCTGCGGCCTGGAGTTTCCCGGCGGCCACGCTCCCGACTACGGCGACTTCCTCTACTTCGCCTGCGTCATCGGCACCTCGGGACAAACCGCCGACGTCAGCTTCAGCAGCCGGGCGATGCGCCGCACCGGCCTGGTACACTGCGTTTTGGCCTTCTTCTTCAACACGACGCTGGTGGCGCTGACCATCAACATCGCTTCGGGCATGTTCTAAATCCACAGGGGGAAATAAGAATGCAATGTCCTTACTGCAAAGAAGAAATCCTCGACGGTGCCAGCAAGTGCAAGCACTGCGGCTCGGTCATCGGCACGGCCGCCGCGCCGGGAGACTTTGGCGCCCTGTTCACCGCCGCGCTCGATCTCTGGAAAGCCAATCTCGGCGACCTGGTGCTGCTGACCCTGGTGTTCCTGCTGGTGGTGTGGATTCCCATCGCCAACATCGGCTTCATCGCCGGCTACGCGCGTTCGCTGCTCAAGGTGGCGCGCGGCCAGGGCAAGGCCGAAGTCGGCGACATCTTCGGCGCCTGGGATTGCTTCGGCAACCTGTTCATCTATCTGCTGCTGCTGCTCCTCGCCAGCATCATCCTGGGGATCGTGCCCATCCTCGGTGCCCTGGCCTCGCTGGCGCTCGGCTTCGTGGCGATGCCCGGCATCTACGCTGTCATCGATGGCAAGCGTGGCGCCATCGAGGCCTTCAAGTGGAGCTTGGAGACCATCCAGGCCGGCTTCGTCAACTGGCTGTTGGCCTACGTCGTCGGCTACGTGATCGCGGTCGCCGGCTGCATCCTGCTGTTCGTCGGCGTGATCCTGACGGCGCCGCTGGGCATGATGATCTTCATCCAGCAGTACGAGCGCGCCAGAACCGCCTAGCAACGGGCAGGACGATCGAGGGGCGTTGCCTTGGCCGACCGAGCGAGCGCTGCCGCTGCCTTCGCCGCCTGGATTCCCAGCGACAAGGAGCGCGCCGACATGATCGAGGTGGCGGCCTATCACATCGCCG
>JAHFRE010000186.1 GCA_023258955.1 Sterolibacterium sp. | reverse complement strand
GGCGCAGTCCGATCGCCGCCCGGATGGCGGCCTCGGCCGTAGCCGTATCCCCCTGGGCGAGAGCCACCAGACCCAGCAATTGCAGGGCATCTGGGTAGCCCGCGTCCCCTTGCGGCACCTTCAGGTAACAGGAAGCGGCAAGCGCGAGCTTGCCTTGTCTATGGTGGGCCAGGCCCTCGGCCAGCATCGCCGAGGGTTTACCGGGTTTCTGCTTGGTCATCGTCGAGGCGCAGATTGAGGCTCTGCGGCGAAAAAGGCAAGGCCCTAAAGCTTTTTCCGGCCGGGCCGTAATAGCTCACAAGGAAACAAACGAAGGTTTCCCGAGGGCGCCAGCGGCGCGAATTTCTTGCCTTGTCCGGCGAGGCTTTTCGAAGGAGATTTCAGATGTCATCCACCATTGCCACCAATGTTGCCTCGCTCAACGCGCAACGCAACCTCACCGCATCGCAGGATTCGCTGTCGACCTCCTTGCAGCGCCTGTCGTCCGGCCTGCGCATCAACTCGGCCAAGGACGACGCCGCCGGTCTGGCCATCTCCGAGCGCATGACCTCCCAGATCAACGGCATGCAACAGGCCGGCCGCAACGCCAACGACGGCGTCTCCCTGTCGCAGACCGGTGAATCGGCCCTGGGCCAGATGGGCACCCTGCTGCAGCGCATCCGCGAACTGGCGGTGCAGTCGGCCAACGGGACCAACACCGCCAGCGACCGCCAGTCGCTGAACGGGGAATTGAATCAGCTGACCTCGGAACTCGACCGTTTCGCCACGGCCACCCAGTTCAACGGCCTCAACCTGTTCGACGGCACGCTGACCGCGGTCAATTACCAGGTCGGCGCCAATTCCAGCCAGATCATCTCCGCGACCTCGGCCAATTTCCGTACCAACAACTACGGCACCAATCAGTTGAAGTCGACCGATTCCGCCAGTGGCGCCACGCAAGCGGTCGACGGCATCACCGCGGCGGCGGTCTACACCGCGGATGCCGCCGCCACGATCAACAGTTTCTACGGCTCCGGCACCTTTGCCGTCGCCACCACCGACAGCGCCAAGACGATCGCCGCCAAGATCAACGCCCTGCCCAACGCAGGGGTAAAAGCCACGGCCACCACCCAGGTCGACCTCGGTGGCTTTGCAGCCTCATCCGATTACACCCTGAATATATTCGGCAAGAACTACGACACCACCCACAAGGATGTGAACGGCGTCGTCGACAACGGCAAGCAGGTGATCACCTTCCATATCGGCACCGACACCACTGACCTGGGGAGCGTGGTCCAGGCCTTCAACGACAAGAGCTCGCAGACCGGCATCACCGCCAAGCTGAGCAACACTTCGGGCCAGGTCACCCTGTCCGCCGCCGATGGCAGCAACATCACCATCGGCCAGGTCACCGCCAACGCAAACCTGGTGTTCGCCGCCGCGCCCAACGTGGACGGCGCGTTCGCCGGCACCACGTCGATCGCCGCCGGCGCTGCCGGCCTCGCGACCGCAACGACCACGGTCGCCGGACAATTGACCGTCGATTCGGACAAGGCCTACTCCGTCCAATCGAGCGCCGCGGGTCTCGGACTGTTCGGCACGACCGTTACCGGTGACACCAACGCCCACGCCAGTTCGCTGCAGGCGGTCTCCGCCTTGGATATCACCACCGTCAACGGGGCCAACACCGCGATTCGCATCGCTGACAGCGCCATCACCCAGATCAACAACCAGCGCGCCGCCTTTGGCGCCCTGCAGAATCGCTTCTCGGCTACGATCAGCAACCTGCAGGCGGCAGTAGAGAACGTCTCGGCAGCCCGCAGCCGCATCCGCGACACCGACTTCGCCTCGGAAACGGCCAACCTGACGCGCAACCAGATTCTGCAACAAGCGGGTACAGCGATGCTGGCGCAGGCCAACGCCCTGCCCCAGCAAGTCCTGTCGCTGCTCAAGTAATCGGGTGAACAACCAGGCGGGACCTGACCAAGGGCCCGCCCAGTTCAAACCAAGTTAGGAGATCGGACCATGAACATATCGTCGCTGAGCGGAGCTGGAACCGCGGTGACACCCAACCCGCCCGAACAGGCCCCGCGAGCTGCGGAAGCCTCACCGGTGCAGGTCGAGGTGCAAGCCGTCACCCAGTCCGTGCAAAGGGCGGGACCGAGCCTCGAGCAGGTACAACAGGCCGCAAAGCAGGTGCAGCAGATGGTGCAGGCCCAGACGAGCAATCTGACTTTCAGCGTCGACCAGGGATCGGGCAAGACCGTCGTCAAGCTCATGGATAGCGAGACGGGGAAAGTCATCCGCCAGATTCCGTCGGAAGAAATGATTGCCATGTCGGAAGCCATGGACAAGATGCAAGGCTTGTTGTTGAAGCAGAAGGCGTAGCCCCGCAGCAGTTTA
The DNA here is from genome assembly GCA_023258955.1 of Sterolibacterium sp. Classification (GTDB taxonomy): domain Bacteria; phylum Pseudomonadota; class Gammaproteobacteria; order Burkholderiales; family Rhodocyclaceae; genus CAIYYX01. Next base: position 5,457 of record JAHFRE010000186.1, on the reverse strand, counting down.
GAAGACCCGCCGCCCCTCGCAAGACGGGCGGCGTTTCTCATTGCCGCCCCGGCAATGCTTGCCACGCGCAGCGTGGCATTTTTTGCCGCAACCCAAAGTTTCCGGGCTGCGGCCTCCAACTGGCTAGATAGAAGATCGGCCGGCCAAGCGACGCTTGGCCACTCTGGCAAGCCCCTCCCGCAGACCTGGCACAGCGATTGCTCAGTGCCCACCGTAAGCCACAGCCGCGTGTCTATGGGTTGGCAGGTGGCTCAGCGGATCCTTGAGAGGAGATTCAGAACATGGCCACATCCATCAATACCAACATCGCGTCTCTGAACGCCCAGCGCAACCTGGTGGGTTCGCAAGACTCCCTCGCGACCTCGCTGCAGCGGCTCTCCTCCGGCTTGCGCATCAACTCGGCGCGCGACGACGCCGCCGGCTTGGCGATTACAGAGCGCATGACCTCGCAGATCAACGGCATGACCCAGGCCCAGCGCAACGCCAACGACGGCGTCTCCCTGGCGCAGACGGGTGAATCCGCGCTGTCCCAGATGAACGGCCTGCTGCAGCGCATACGCCAGCTCGCGGTACAGTCGGCCAACGGTACCAACACGGCCAGCGATCGACAGTCGCTGAACCAGGAATTGAACCAGCTCACGGCTGAACTCGATCGTTTCTCTACCTCGACCCAGTTCAACGGTCTGGCGCTGTTCGACGGCACATTCACTTCGACCAACTACCAGGTCGGTGCCAACGCCAACCAGACGGTGACAGCGACCTCGGCCAATTTCCGCACCAACAACTACGGCGTCCAGGAACTCAAGAGTTTCGATACGGCATCGGCAGCGATCGATGCGACCAACGCCACGACCCCGGCCGCCATCTACGCGGACAACAGCGTGGCCAACGGCAACACCCAGAACACGATCAACGGCGGTTACGGAACAGGAACCTTCGATGTGCTGACGACAGACAGCGCCAAGTCCATCGCCGACAAGATCAATGGCCAGCCGCAAACCGGCGTGACCGCGTCGGCCTACACCCAGTTCGACCTGAGCACATTTAGCGGCGGCCAGTCCTACACTTGGAACGTCTATGGCACCAACACGAGCACAGCCCAAGTCATCTCCTTCAGCGTCGGCAATCCGCCTTCGGGAACCGGCTTGTCCAGCGTCGTTCAAGCTTTCAACGACAAGTCGTCGCAAACAGGAATCGTCGCAACCATCAGCGCCAACTCCCCATCCCAAATCACGCTGACCGCCGCCGATGGCAGCAACGTCAGCATCGGCCAAGTCTCTGGTCCCGTCACCAACGTCGCGGTGGCCGCCACCAGTGGCAGCTTGGGCTTGGTGGCCGGCGCGGTCACCATTCAGACCAATCAGACAGCGACGGTGGCGGGGCAGATCGTCCTCGATTCACCAAAATCCTATTCGATCGTTCAAGGAGCGAACGATAGCGTTGGACTGTTCAGCGGCACCTCGTCGGCCGGCTTGGTCGGCGGCAACTCTGCCAGCGCAGCGGCGCTCCAGGCGGTTTCCACCCTGGACATCTCGACCGTGACCGGTGCCAACAACGCGATGCGCATCACCGACGCCGCGATCACCGCCGTCAACGACCAGCGCGCCGCCTTCGGCGCCCTGCAGAACCGCTTCACGGCAACCATTGGCAACCTCTCCGCGGCCGTGGAAAACGTCTCTGCCGCGCGCAGCCGAATCCGCGACACCGATTTTGCGGCGGAAACCGCCAACCTGACGCGCAACCAGATCTTGCAGCAGGCGGGCACGGCCATGCTGGCCCAGGCCAACGCCCTGCCGCAACAGGTGCTGCAACTGCTGAAGTAGGCCAGGTGGATCGGGGCTGAACCATGGCGCTCCCAGCTCTTGGCTCTCTTGCCAGCGCCCTCATCACCCGCCCCGGAACGCAAACGTCCGACCACGCCAAAGACCATGGCCTCGTTGCGCAGCCTGTTTCGCCTGCTCGGCTGCTGCCGCGCGATGCGGGTGCTCAGCCCGCCGGGACAACGGAACCAAGCATCGCGGCGGTGCGCTTGGCAACGCGCCAGGTCGAGCAGGCCGTCCGCGCGCAGGCCGGATCGCTCGCCTTCAACATCACCGAAGCCGCGGGCAAGACCATGGTAACGGTGACGGACAGCGATACCGGTACGGTGTTACGCCAGATTCCTGCGGATGAAATCCTCTCCCTGTCGCAGGCGATGAACAATATGCAAGGCCTGCTCCTCAGTCAAAGGGCCTGAGCTCAAGAAACGCGCTGGCTTCAGATCTCGCGTTTTTCGCCGATAAGTAAGGTAAGATTTAACCAGTCGTCTGGATCGAGGTTTTCTCATGGCAGGACTCTCATCCCCCGGAATCGGCTCTGGCCTCGACGTCAATGGTCTGGTGACCAAGTTGATGTCGATCGAACAGCAGCCTTTGACCAAGCTCGACACCGATGAAGCCTCGTTCCAGGCGAAGATAACCGCCCTTGGCACGCTGAAGGGCGCCATCTCCTCTCTGCAAAGTTCGGTTGCGGCGCTCAACGATCCGACCAAGTTCACGGCAAAGACCGTTTCCTCGTCCGACAGTTCGGTGGTCACCGGTGGCGCCAGCACCATCGCCGCAGCCGGCAGCTACAGCCTGGTGGTGAGCAGCCTGGCGCAGTCGCAGAACCTCAGCTCCGCCGGACTTGCATCGCCCTCGGCCGCCTTGGAAGCCGGCACGCTGACCTTCCAGTTCGGCACCGGCAGCGGCGTCGGCGGCGGGTTCACGCTCAACCCGACCAAGGGAACCCAGACCGTCACCATCGATGCCAGCCACGCCACCCTGGCCGGCGTGGCCGACGCCATCAACGCAGCCAACATCGGCGTTTCCGCCAGCATCATCAACGACGGTTCGGCGAGCGGCAACCGCTTGGTGCTGACATCAACCAGCACCGGCGCTGCCAACGAGATGAAGATCACCTCGACTTCGGCCACAGGCAAGTTGTCTGCGTTCGACTTCGACCCGACGGCAGCCACCAACAGCATGACAGAGAACACGGCGGCGACCGACGCCGTGGTCAAGGTCAACGGCGTAACAGTATCCAAGCCGTCGAACACCATCACCGACGCCATCCACGGTGTCACCCTGAATTTGCTCAGCCTGAGCGCGGGCTCGACCACGTCCACGCCCACCGTGACCACCCTGACCGTGGCGCGCGACGACAGCGGCACGCAGGCTGCGGTGCAAAGCTTCGTCAAGTCCTACAACGACGCCAACAAGGCGCTGGCCGACGCATCCGCCTATGACGTCGCGACCAAGACAGCCGCGCCACTCCAGGGCGACCTGTCTGTGCTCACCATGCAAAACCAGATGGCCAACCTACTCACCAGGCCACTGAGTTTTCCCGGCGGCGGCCTGTCTACCCTCTCGGACATCGGCATTGCCTTCCAGAAGGACGGGACCCTGCTGCTCGACAGCAGCAAGCTCAGCAGCGTCCTCGCCGACAGCACCAAGGACGTCTCCACCCTCTTCGCCTCCGTCGGCAAGGCGACCGATTCTTTGGTCTCGGTAGCGGGTTCGACGAGTTCGACCCTGCCTGGCAGCTACGCGATAAACGTCACCCACATCGCCACGCAGGGCAAACTCCTTGGCGCCGCAGCGCCGGTCAGCCAAACGATCGACGCGACCAACAACAGCTTGGGCTTCAATGTTGACGGCGTCAGCGATGTCGTTACTCTGTCGACCGGCAGCTACACCGCGACCACCTTGGCCGCTGAAGTGCAGTCGCGCATCAACGGCTCCAGCGTCCTGTCAGGCGCAGGCAGCTCGGTGACAGTCGGCTATAACGGTACGCAAGGCAAGGCCGTCGGTTCCACCGCCGCCGGATTGCCGGTCACCAACGCCAACAACACGCTGGACCTCACAGTCGACGGTGCGGCGGTAAGCATCACCCTCGATCCAAATCTGGTCTACACCGCCGCCACGCTGGCTTCGGCCATTCAGACTTCGATCAACGCCGCTTTGCCCGCGGGCACGTCGGTGGTCGTTTCGCAGTCGAGCGGCGTGCTCTCCATCAACTCCGACAGCTACGGCGCCAGCTCGGCGGTGAATCTCACCGGCGGCAGCGGTTTGAGCAACCTGTTCGGCGTGCAGACCGAGACGGCAGGCAGCGGCGACGGCAAGATGGTCATCACCTCGAGCCGCTACGGCTCAGCCTCAAGCGTCTCCGTTTCCGGCAGCGCTGCGACCAACCTGACGGGGGTCGGTGTCGCGACGGCGGGCACCGATGTCGCGGGCACCATCGGTGGCGCGACGGCGACCGGATCCGGCCAGTACTTGACGGGCACCGGCAACGCCATGGGCCTGCGCTTGCTGATTTCCGCGACGACCGCCGGTGATCACGGCGTGGTCAATTTCAGTCAGGGCTTCGCCTACCAACTCAATGCGCTGACCACAAGTTTCCTCGACAGCACGACCGGCACCTTTGCCTCGGAGACCGACGGCATCAACGCCTCGATCAAGGACATCGACACGCGCAGGACCGAACTGCAGGCGCGCCTTGTGGACATCGAGGCGCGCTACCGGGCGCAGTTCAACGCGCTGGACACCTTGATCGCCAGCATGCAGTCGACCCAGAGTTTTCTCACCCAACAGCTCTCGTCGCTCTCGGCCTTGGCCAACTACTCAGTCACCGGAGGCAAAGCGTAAGCATGTTCGGCAGACACCAGAGCCCGTCCAAGGCCTACAAGAGCGTAGGCTACGAAACGGAAATCGACGGCGCCAATCCGCACCGTCTGATCCTAATGTTGTTCGACGGCGCGTTGATGGCCGTCGCCTCGGCAAAGCGCCACATGGAACACGGAGAAATTCCGGAGAAGGGAGCCGCCGTGTCGCAGGCGATCACCATCATCGGCGACGGGCTGCGCGCCAGCCTCGACGTGCAGGCGGGCGGCGAACTGGCGGAGAAGCTGGGAGCGCTCTACGATTACATGTGCGATCGCCTGTTCTACGCCAACGTGAACAACAGCACGGCGACGCTGGAGGAGGTCAGCGGTCTGCTCGGCGAGATCAAGGGAGCCTGGGCAGAAATAGGCGACAATCCCGCTGTTCATCCCGCGAAGCAAGACGCCGCCTGACCGCTACCATGCGCCTCATGCCAAGTCAGATCATCAGCCGCTACGAGGAGATCTGCGCCCTTTCGGCGCAGATGGTCGCCGCGGCGCAGGCCAACGATTGGGACCGTCTCGTGGAGTTGGAACACAGCGTCGCCGCTCTTCGCGACAGCCTGATGCGTGAGGATGACAACAACGCCATGAGCGAAGCCGAGCGCGAGCACAAGGCGCGCATGATCCAGCGTATCCTCGACGACGACGCCGAAGTGCGCCGCCACACCGAACCCTGGATGGACGATCTGCGCCGACTGCTCGGTGGCGCAGCCAAGAAGAGACAGCTCGAACGCGCCTACGGCGTGTAGTTTCGCCACTGAACCATGGCGCTG
>JAHFRE010000185.1 GCA_023258955.1 Sterolibacterium sp. | reverse complement strand
CGCTGGAATCGCACCCGTCGGTTTGACCAGTTCGTGATAGGAGACGTAGGGAAAGGTGTGGTTGCCCCCCGCGTAGCTGATCAACGATCCGGGCGGGATGCCGAGATTCGGGGCGATTTCCGCATGCTCGCGCATCAACTGGGCGATGATCGTTCGCCACAGCGCATCGGCCGAATCCGGAATCTGGCGCAGCACCAGGTCCGGGTCGAGGGCGACCGTGGCCAGCCCGACCCGGGCGCCGGCCTCGGTGAATAGCCGGTAGGGATCAAGGCGCAGCCACTGCCGAAGCGACGAGGATTCGCGGTACACCCGATCGGCGGCCAGCACCACGTTGCCGGCGCGGCGAATGGCCTCGGCGAAGAGCCTGTCATCCTCCTTGTTCGAGGGCTCGGCGAAGAGCACGTCGAAGGCGATCACCGCGGCACCATCGGCGGCCAGCCTGTCGGTCAGTTCGGCGTGCAGGCGCCGCGGCCAGGGCCACTGCAGCGCCAGTTCCGAGAACGAGACGTCGTCGATGCCGACGATGGTGATGGGAAAGGTCGATCTGTTCGGCGCCGTGGTCACCGTCATTTGATCGAGCAGCTTCAGCTCCAGCTGCCGCCAGCCGGAGCTGAGCGACAGGGCCGCGGTCACGGACCACCACAGCACCATGAAGCCAACCAGGAGCTTGATGGGGACGCCGGATCCATCTTTGGCGAGCGCTGGGGCGTTCATCTGTCCTCGGTCGAGGCTGCGAAATGGCGGAGCTGCGATCGCCAAGCATAACCCGCGCATCGGTATGTGCAAAATGCCGCAAACGACGGCAGAAATTCTGACTATCCAGCGCGATCCCTGGCTAGAATGCTTGGCGCATGCTGGCCGGCGACAGGGCGGCGGCGTCGTTGGGGGGGCTGGGACATGCTGGGGCAAAGCGGCTTCAAACGCATCGCGAGAGAGCTGGCCACGCTGCTGCTGGCCCTGTGCGCCGGCACGGCCGGCGCCGCAAGCGGCGAGACAGCCGCAGAGATCGTCAGCCTCCAGGGCAAGGGCGAATACCGCGAGGCGCAAGAGGCGCTCTGGCGCGAGGCGGCGGTACGACAGCGGCTCGCCCAAGGCAACTTCGTGCGCACCGGCGACGCCAGCCGCATGGCGGTGCTGCTGGCCGATCAGACCCAGGTGCGACTGGCGCCAAACAGCATGATCCAGATCAAACAGGTCGGTGACAACCACGACCGGGGCACGGTGATCAAACAGAGTGCTGGCCGTTCCTGGACCCAGTCGAAGAACGTGCCCAATCTCTTCAACGCCCCCGGCCAGTTGATCATCGAGACCCCCTCGGCGGTGGCGGCGATTCGCGGCACCGACTGGGAACTGGTGGTGGACCCGGACGGTGCGTCGACCTTGACGGTTCTCTCGGGGGAGGTGCAGTTCTCCAACGATCAGGGCAGCATCAGTGTTCGCCCGGGCGAGCAGGGGCGCGCCCAGTCCGGCGTGGCGCCGGTCAAGCGCTTGCTGCAGAACCCGCGCGAGCGCGTGCAATGGGTGAGCAGCTTCACGGTCGACGCGTCGCGCTATCCGGAACTCGCCAAGCCCGGCAGCGGCGAGATCGAGGCGATTGCTGCTGCGCTGCGCGCCGGCGACAACGCCGCGGCCCGCCGCAGCGTCGAACGCCTCAACGCGGAGCGGCCGGGGCTCGCCGTGGCCAGCCTGCTGCTCGCCGATTTCCAGGTCATGGCGGGGGAACTGACGGCGGCCCTGGCGACGCTGGTCGACGCTGGCGGCCGCTTTCCCGACGACGAACGCTTCGACGTCTGGCGGGCGCGCCTGCATCTGTTGCGCGACGAACCCGCCGCTGCGCGGACCGCTGTTGCCCAGGCGCGCGCGCGCAAACCGCTCTCCGTCGAAGCGCTGCTGGTCGAAGGCGAGCTCGAGCGGCTCGAGGGCAACGCAGCGGCTGCGCTGGCCGCCTATGGCGCGGCGATCGCGCAAGCACCGACGGCGGCGAGCGCCTGGCAGGGTCTGGGCATCGTCCAGAGCGAACGCGAAGACGTCGGCCCGGCGCGCGAGAGCCTCGGCCGGGCGCTCGCCCTCGAGGCGCAGGCCCCGGGCCTGCTGGGCGAGCTCGGTACGCTCGAGGCCTTCGCCGACCGGCTCGGCGAGGCCCGAGCCGCGTTTGCGCAGGCGCTCGAGCAAAGACCCGACGACTACGTCGCGCTGACCGGCCTGGGCCTGGTCGAGCTGAAGTCGGCCAAGACCGAAGAGGCCATCACCCGCCTGCTCGCCGCCACCCTGATCGAACCCCGCTACGCGCGGGCCCAGACCTACCTCGCGATCGCTTATTACCAGCAGGCGCGCGTTCGCGACGCGCTGTTCGCGCTGTCGCGCGCGCGCGCCCTCGATGCCAAGGACCCGCTGCCCGACCTGTTGGAGAGCGTTATCCGCAACGATCTGCTGCAGCCGGGCGAAGCGCTGGTGACGGCGCGGCGGGCGCTCGCCCTGCTGCCCAATCTGAAGTCGCTCAACCAGGTCGCCAACGACCAGAAGGGTGGCGCCAACCTCGGGTCCGCCCTGGCCGCCTTCGGCCTCGAGGATTGGGCGCGAAGCTACGCCCAGGATTCCTACTATCCTTTCTGGGCGGGCAGCCACCTGTTCCTCGCCGACCGCTACAGCGGCGACTTCAACAAGAAGTCGGAGCTGTTCCAGGGCTTCCTCGCCGATCCGACGGTGTTCGGGGCTTCCAACCGTTTCTCCACCCTGATCGCGCGTCCCGGCAACTACGGGACCATCGAGGCCCGCTACGACCACAGCCGCGATTTCCGCTTGCTCGAGCCGACCTTCAGCGCCAACGGCTACGCCAACGCCGGCATGCCCTTCGCCTACTTCGCCGAAGCGATACGCACCGACACCCGGCCCGATCGCCTGGCCTTCGACGCCGGCGCCACCACCTATACCGTGGCGCTGGGCGCGCGCCCGAGCTACGAGTTGGGCCTGTTCGTCTACGCCAACGCCTTCAAGGCCGACGTTGCGTTGAGCCCGGCCAGCGGGGTCCAGCAGTTGGTCGCCGGCGACAATCAGCGACTGGATCTGGGCGCCCACTATCGCTTCGGTCCCCAGTCCCAGGCCTGGCTGAAACTCGGTCAGGGAAGCGAGTCCTCGACGGTCAGGGGCATGAGCACCATCGCCACCAACATCGGCCCGGCCAGCAGCGCTTCGTTCTTCCAGACCAAGCCCGAGCAGCACGACCAGCAATGGCGCCACAGCTTCCAGGCCAACGAACAGCAAGAGTTGAGCTGGGGCGCCGAGCACGCCCGCATGGAAAAGCGCAACACCCTGGTCCAGGAAGACTTCTACCACGTCGGCGTGGGCCTCGTGCCCTCGGACCGGCTCGACCAACACGACCGTGACCAATCGCGCGAGCTGTGGCTGTCCGACCGCTATCGCGCCAGCGAGCAGCTGATCCTGCAGGGCGATCTTGCCTGGGCGGGCTACAGCAAGCGGCGCGACATCGTTGTCTATCGCGACCGCACGCCGCCGCTGACCCAACTGCTGCCCGAGAGCTACGATCGGACATCGGTGACGCCGCGCCTGGGCGCGGTCTACGTCCTCGATCCAGGGCTGAGATTGCGCGCCGCCTACCAGAAGTGGCTGCGGCCCGCTTCCTACAACGCGCTCTCGCCGGTCGCCACAGCCGGCATCCCGATCGACGACGGCCTGGTCTATCCGGGCGGCTCCTTGTCGCGCTACCGCGGCCAACTCGACTGGGAGATCTCGCCGACCTGGTACGTGAACGCCTTCGCCGACCAGCGGCGGGTGGACAACCTCGCCTCGCCGCTCGACGGGGTGCAGAATACCCGCGCCGACGTCGCCAATCTCGATCGCCTGCGGCAGAAGACGCTCGCCAATCTGGCGGCGCCCGACCAGCTCGAAGCCTCGCCGGTCTTCTCGCGCGGCAAGGCGGATAGCGCCGGTGTCACGGTCAATCACGTGCTGTCGCCCCAACTGGCCGGCTATCTTGGCTACACCGACACCCATGGACAGAACACCAGCGTCGCCTACGCCGGCAAACGACTGCCCTACCTGCCGCAGCAGCGAGCGACGCTGGGGCTCACCTGGGCCGGCGATCAGCGCTTGATCCTCAGCGCCCAGGCGGTCTGGCGCTCGGCGCGCTTCGCCGACGAAGCGAACCAGATCGGCCTGCCAGCGGGCTGGGAGGCCACCCTCAAGCTGCATTGGGAGTCGGCGGACAAGCGCTGGAGCTTTGAAGCCTACGCGGCGAATCTGTTCAAGAAGTCGGTTGAGGACCTGTTCGGCGTCGACCTCGTGCTGCGCTTCTAGCAGCTGGTGCTGGCACGTATCAGGTGCTGGCACGTATCAGGTGCTGGCACGTATCAGGTGCTGGCACGTATCAGGTGCTGGCACGTATCAGGTGCTGGCACGTTGCAGGTGCTGGCACGTTGCAGGTGCTGCCAGGTATGAGGTGCTACGGTAGGAGCGTGGGCGCGGGTACGAACAGTCTGTCCAAAGAACCCAGTCCGAGCTGGCCGGTCTGGTTGTAGCCCCAGGTCCACAGGGTGCCATCGGAACGGATCGCCGCGGTGTGCGATTCGCCAGCGGAAATGGCGTACCAGGTGTCCCTGCCGATCAGCGTCGGCAGCGGCCTGTCGGTCTCGGTATTGTCGCCGAGCTGGCCCCAAAGATTGGAGCCCCAGGCCCACAGGTTGCCGTCGGAATCGATGGCGAGGCTGTGACGATCGCCGCCGGCAACGATGGCCCAGTTGTAGGTGTTGGTGGACGGGAACACCTGCCGCGCTGTGGTTGCGTCGACGCTGGTACCCAGTCCGAGCTGTCCAAATTCGTTGGCACCCCAGGCGTAGAGCGAACCGTCGGCGGCGATGGCGAGCGTGTGGAAGCCACCAGCCGCAACCGCCACAGCGACGAAATTGCCTGCGGCCGTCTGCACAGCCGCCGGCAGATTGGCGTCGGTCGTCGTGCTGTTGCCGAGCTGTCCGCGATTGTTGCTACCCCAGCAATAGACGACCGCGTTGGCCTGCAATCGTGCGCAGCTGTGACTGGCACCGGCAGAGACCGAGTTCCAGACGTTGGCGATCGCCTTTCCCGCCGCGTCGGTAACTACCGGCGTTTTGACCCCGATCGGGGTCGGCGCCGCCTTGTCCACATTCGTACCGTCGCCCAACTGGCCGTTGAGGTTGCGGCCCCAGGCCCAGAGGGTGCCGTCCTTCTTGATCGCCAGCGTGTGGGCGCCGCCAGCCGACACCGCGACCCAGCCGGTGTCCTTGGTCGACTCCTGTGTCGGCACCAGGCGGTTGACGAAGGTGCCGTCGCCCAACTGACCGTTCTGGTTGTAGCCCCAGGTCCATAGGGAGCCGTCGGCACGAATCGCAGCCGTATGGAACTGCCCACCCGCGACAAATTTCCAGGTCGCGATGCTGCCGATCTGGGTCGGCGCCAGCCTGTCGGCCAAGGTGGCGTCGCCCAGCTGGCCCAGCCGGTTGGATCCCCAGCCGAATAGCGTCCCACCGGCTTTTACCGCCGCCGTGTGGCCGCCGGCAGCGGCGATCCCAATGAACTCCCCTTGGACGGTGACCTTGGTGCCGCCGGACACAGCGCCGACGGTCGCGCTCACGGTCGCGTTGCCGATCTTGGCCCCCGTGACGAGGCCGCTGCTGGTGACGACGGTGGCAGAGTTGGTGCTGGAACTCCAGCTCAGGCCGGTCGTCACTGCGGCCTTGGTTCCGTCCGAATAGGCGCCGCTTGCGGAGAGCTGGACGGTGCCGCCGACATTGATCGTTGGCTGGACGGGGGTGACCGTGAGGGAAACGAGCGTTGGCGCTGTCGATGCGGGGGGCGTCGCACCGTTGTTGCTGCCGCCGCCGCCGCCGCAGCCGGCGAGCAAGGCGAGCAGGATCAGAGCGGGGTACAGACGATAACCGCTGGGGTTGTGGCGAACCATGGTCGACTTTATAGACCCAATTTCCCAGAGAAGTTTCTGGAATAGAAGCCGAATCCGCCGCCTTATCGCTCGGCTTGATCGGCCAGGCAAAGTCCCAGGGCGCTGCGCCAGTCGGGCAGCGCCAAACCCAAGAGGCGCTGCAGCTTGCCGTTGTCGAGGCGCGAGTTGGCGGGGCGGCGCGCCGGCAGCGGATACGCGCTCGCCGGTATGGGCGAGAGGCGGCCTGACCAGTTCTGCGCGGCGAGGATCGCTGCGGCGAAGCCGTGCCAGGAGGTGACGCCGGCGCAACATAGGTGATAGATCCCGTCGGCGGCCGGCTGCCGCAGGGCCAGGGCGGTGGTCTCGGCGATCATACGGCTCCAGGTCGGCGCGCCGATCTGGTCGTCGACCACGCGCAGCTCCTCCCGCTCCCGCCCGAGGCGCTGCATGGTGCGCAGGAAGTTCTTGCCGTAGAGGCCGTAGACCCAACTGGTGCGGAAGATCAGGTGGCGGCAGCCGGCGGCGCCGATCGCTTGCTCTCCGGCGAGTTTGGTCCTGCCATAGACGCTGAGCGGATTGGGCGCGTCGTCTTCCTGGTAGGGGCCGTCTTTGGCTCCGTCGAACACGTAGTCGGTGGAGTAGTGGACCAGCAGGGCGCCGAGCTTCTTCGCCTCTTCGGCCATGACGGCCGGTGCCTCGCCATTGATCCGCAGCGCCAGCGCCGGTTCCTGCTCGGCCTGATCGACCGCCGTATACGCGGCGGCGTTCACCACCACGTCGGGCCGCTCGCCGCGTATGGCTGCGCGCAGGGCCGCGGCGTTGCTCAGGTCGAGCGTCGTCCGATCGCGCACGGCGAGCTCACCCAAAGGCGCAAGGCAGCGCTGCAACTCCCGCCCGACCTGGCCCTGGCTGCCGATCAGCAAAAGTTTATGCATGTGGCGCAAGCAAACGCATGCCGCAATACCTGGCTGCGTCGCGATCGAACGTTGCCGTATGCTCGCAACCGTCGGCGCTGCCGAGTCGCTCTATCAGGCAGTCCGCGAAATCGGCTTTGCCCGCCTTGTACAGGCGCAGCGCTTGCCAAGCTGTGTCGGCATGAGCGACGACAAGTTCCTTGGTCCGGAGCAGGGATTCCAGCGTCAAGCCGAGTTCCTCTCTGCTCATCGAATAGCAGTCAGACAGAACCCATACCAGTTCAACCAGCGATACCAGGCTCACGTAGCCTCGCGCGTCCGGCGTCAACGATTCGATGAGGCGCGTAGCAAGGGGCGATTGCTTGGTGTCGTCCTGCGCGATGTATCGCACCAGCACGTTGGTATCCAAACCTATCATCGTGCCTTGGCCCCGTGCGCGGCTATCGCTCTGTTCATGGCCTCGATCGAAACGCCCTTGGCTGGCCTGCGCGCCAATCCTTTCAAGGCGGTCACCGATAGTGTGGCTGCCACCAACTCAAAACGGCCGGCCTCCACCTCCACGAACTCGACCCGGTCACCGGCCGCCACGCCGAGAGCCGCGCGCACCGCGGCGGGAATGGTGATCTGACCCTTGCTGGTCATGGTCGCAGTCGACATGAGCCGCTCCTTAGGAGTTGCCTTACTTTATGGTAAGGATGCGCGAAAGTCAAATCACCAGGGCTGCCCGCCGCCCCCGTCACGGGTAGGTCTCGGCCCAATCCAGCGTCAGTCCGGCGCGGTCCTTGGCGGCGAGTTGCGGTTCGCCGGCGATCTGCCAGTCGATCCCAATGCTGGCGTCGTTCCAGAGCAGGCAGCGCTCGTGTTCCGGATACCAGTAGTCGGTGGTCTTGTAGAGAAAGTCGGCGGACTCGGACAGGGTCAGGAAGCCGTGGGCGAAGCCGGGCGGGATCCACAGCATGCGCTTGTTGTCGCCGGAGAGCTCGACCCCGACCCAGCGGCCGAAGCTCGGTGAGGCG
>JAHFRE010000028.1 GCA_023258955.1 Sterolibacterium sp. | reverse complement strand
CTGCTGCGACTGAGCCTCCAGGGCGACAGCGCGGCACCGACGCTCGATCGCGCGAGCAAGGGAAGATAGCGATGTCCTACATCCTCGATGCCATCAAGAAAGCCGATCAGCAACGGCGGCGTGGGGAGGTGCCGACCCTGACGAGCGCCGCGCCAACAACAGCCAAGCGGCCGCTCTGGGCCCTCTACGGCGCGCTCGGACTGGGCCTGCTGGTCCTGGGCGTCGGCATCGGTTGGTGGAGCCCCTGGCGGACGGAGTCGCCGCCGCTGGCGCGCAGCCAGGTGCGCCTGGCCGAGGCCAGCCCGCCACGCCCAGCCCCGACGTTCAAGCCGGCGCCGCCGCCAACGTCGGCGACGCGCCAGGAAGCGCCGGCAGCGGCGATCGACTTCGCCCAGCCGCCGAGCCCAGGGCGAACCGCATCCGCCCCGGTGCGGGCCGAACGCGCTGCGTCGCCATCTCCTGTCCTGCCGCCCAAGGCCGGTGGCGAGGCCCAGACCGCTAGCCCGCCCGAAGCCAAGGTCGGCACCCGATCCGAGCTGCCCATGTCGATCCAGCAGGAACTGCCGCCGCTGTCGATCGCGATGCACGTCTATTCGGCGCAGCCGCGCGATCGGCTGGTCAGCGTGGACAACCGCCTGCTGCGCGAAGGCGACAGCGTCGCCGCCGATCTCAAGCTCGAAGAGATCCTCCCCGACGGCATGATCTTCAGCTATAGGGGCTTCCGCTTTCGCGCCGCCGCCAAGTAGCGCTGCTGCTGCGGCAATTATTCGGGCGGGCGCTGGCGCCAGCTCATACAATGCAAAATCTAGGTGAGCGAGGAGAGTCCGATGATCGGTTACGTAACGCTGGGAACCAACGATCTGCCGCGCGCGGCAGCCTTCTACGACGCGCTGCTGGCCGAGATCGGCGGCAAGCGCACCATGGAGTTTGAGCGCGGCATCGTCTGGGGGGTGGCGCCGGACAAGCCCAGCCTGGGCCTCATGAAGCCCTTCGACGGCAAGGCGGCCAGCGTCGGCAACGGCGTCATGGTGGCGCTGGCGGTCGATTCGCGGGAGAAGGTGGACCGGGTCTACAAGAAGGCGCTGGCGCTCGGCGGCAAGGACGAGGGCCCGGCCGGACCCCGCGGCGAAGGTTTCTACGCCGGCTACTTCCGCGATCTGGACGGCAACAAGCTCGACGTCTTCTGCGTCGGCTAGAAGACCACCGCTGCGTCTGGCGAGCCGGCTGCTGGTTCGCTAGACGAGGTTCTTCACCACCTTGATCACGCCGGGATCTTCGTCGTCCTTTTCGCGGCGAAAGCCCAGGTGGGCGGCGAGCTTCAGCATCGCAGCGTTTTCCGACAGCACGGCGCCGGTCATGCGCGAGTACCCCGCCTCGGGTGCCGCCTGCATCAGCCGGCGCATCAGCAGGGAGGCGACGCCGCGGCCGTTCCATTCGTCGTCGACGGTGACGGCGAATTCGCAGGAATGGGGCTCCGGGCTGGAACCGAAGCGGGCCACGCCGATCAGCCGCTCGGCGCCGTCCTCGTCGGTCGCCAGCGCAATCAGGGCGAGCTCGCGGTCGTAGTCGATCTGGGTCAGGCGCGCCAGCATCACCGGGGTCAGGCCGCGGCCGACGCTGAAGAAGCGCAGGTAGTGCGAACGCTCCGACAGGCGGTTGGCGAAGGCGAGCTCCAGCGCCGCGTCTTCGGGGCGGATCGGTCTGAGCTGCAGCCTCTGCCCGTCGCGCAGCGTCGCGACCTGTTCCAGGTGCACCGGATAGGGGTGGATCGCCATGTGCGTGAAGCGCGGATCGGCGGCGAGGTGGGCCGGGGCTATGCTCACCCGGGCATCGACGGCGATGCAGCCCGCCTCGTCGGCGATCAGCGGGTTGATTTCCATTTGCGACAGCCAGGGCAGGGCGCAGACCATCTCCGAGACGCGCAGCAGGGTGTCGACCACGGCCGCGCTGTCGGCCCCGGGTATGTGGCGATAGGGCAGCAGCAGGGCCGCCGCCCGCGTCCGCGACACCAGCTCCTCGGCCAGACGGCGATTGAGCGGCGGCAGACCCACCGCCTGGTCGCGCAGCAGTTCGGCGCCGATGCCGCCGGAACCGAAGCGGATCACCCTGCCGAAGGTGGCTTGGCTGTCCACCCCCATCATCAGGCGCCGTCCGTAACGCTTCTCCACCATCGGCTGGACGGTCACCCCGTCGAGGCGCGCGTCGGGGCGCAGCTCCTGCACCCGGGCGAGCAGGGCGTCGTACTCGCGCATCAAGCCGTCTTCACCGCGGATGTTGAGCCGCACCCCCTTGACGTCGGCCAGATGTTCGATGTCGGCGGAGAGCAGCTTGATGGCCACGGGAAAGCCGATGGCCTTGGCGATGGCGCGCACTTCGTCGCGCGTGTGCGCGATCTCGGTGCGCGCGCAGGCGATGCCGAAGCAGGCCAGCAGCTGCGCGATCTCGACCTCGGTGAGGCGGCTGCGGCCGCTGTCGGCGGCGGTCTGGGCGATTCGGTTGGCCAGCGCCAGATCGGGCGCTGCGACCGAGGAGAGCGGTGGTGGCACTTCGAGCAGCAGCTCTTGCGCCGTGCGGTATTCGGCCAGGGTACCGAAGGCGGCCACGGCGCTCTCCGGCGAGTGGAACACCGGCAGCTTCGCCTCCGCCGCCAGGCTGGCTCCGGCGCTCACCTCGCCCTCGCCCAGCCAGACGGTGAGCACCGGTTTGAAGCTGGCCTTGGCGCAGTCGACGATGGCTTGCGCTGCCTCCTTGGAGTCGAGCACCTGCTGCGGCGAGAAGGCGGTGAGCACCGCGTCGACTCCGTCGTCGGCGAGCAGCGGCGCCAGGGCCGCGGCCAGGCGCGCGGCGGTGGCGTCGCCGAGGATGTCGACCGGGTTGCGCTGCGTCCAATGGGCCGGCAGGCAGGCGTCGAGGGCGGCCAGGGTCTCGGGCGACAGCTGGGCGATGGCGACGCCGGCGGCACCGGTGTGATCGGCGGCGATGACGTCGGGGCCGCCGCCGTTGGAAACGATGGCCAGGCGATTGCCGCGCGGCATGCGTCCCCTGCCGATCAGCTGCTCGGCCGAAAACAGCTCGGCGTAGCTGCGCACGCGCACCGCGCCGCAGCGGCGCAGCACCGCGTCGAAGGCGGCGTCTTCGCCATCGCCCGCGGCGGTGGTTCGATGCCGTCCGGCCTTGAGCACGATCACCGGCTTGGCGCGCGCCGCGGTGCGCAAGCCGGAAATGAAGCGGCGCGGATTGCGCACCCGTTCCAGATAGATCAGGATGCTGCGCGTCTTCAGGTCATAGGTCAGGTAGTCGAGGATTTCGCCGATGTCCAGGTCGATCCCGGTGCCGGTGGATATCACGTTGGAGAAGCCGATCGCCGAGGCCTGGGCGCCATCGACCAAGGCCGCCGCGACCGCGCCGGATTGCGAGACCAGGGCGATCGAACCGGGCAAGGCCATGCCCCTGGCGATGGTGGCATTGAGCCCGAGCGAGGGGCGCATGATGCCCAGACAGTTGGGCCCGAGCAGGCGCACCCGATAGGAGCGCGCCACCGCCAGCAGCCTGTCCTCCAGCATCTGGCCCGCGTCGCCGATTTCGCCGAAGCCGGCGGACAGGATCAGCGCGGCCTTGGTCCCCTCCCGACCCGCTTCGTCGATGATGCCGGGAACGGTGGCTGCCGGCGTGGTCACCAGGATCAGGTCGACCGAGCGCCCGATCGCCGACAGCGAGGGGAAGCAGGGCAGGCCGGCGATGCGCTGGTATTTCGGATTGACCAGCAGCAATTCGCCAGCGTAGCCACCGCGGCGCAGATTGTCGAAGGCGATGCGGCCGAGCGACCCTGGGCGTTCGCTGGCGCCGATTACCGCTATGCTGCGCGGTGCGAACAGCTGTTCGAGGTAGTGGTCGCTCATCCCGACGTCGACGATCCCACGCTTGCAGTGGCGATCTGGCGCTGTCGCGTCGCGGACGCTGGGCTCACAGGCAGGCAGGCGGCGTCTGGCCCGGCGTCGCCATGGGTTTGAGGTTCGCCGCCTGCAGTTGCCGCGCCAGCTCGCACGGGCCATAGGGACGGAGGAAGCGCGCCGGGCTGTAGTCGATGAAGCGCGACGGGCCCAGCGCGGTTTGCTGCGCCCGCTGCGTCATGGCCTCGGCGCCGGTGGCGTCCCACTGGCCGCTCTCCAGTCGCTGCACCAGGGTCTGCACCGCGGCGACGCTCTCCGCCGGGGTGAAGCCGCAGTGGCCGGCGCTGGCCGTGTAGACCTGGCGCAGCAAGGCCCCCTTGCCGGCGTGCGCGACCCTCGCTTCGTAGTCCTGCTGGGAAGCGACCACCGAGATCGCGTCGCCGATGCCGCTCAGGGTCAGCACCGGCATCCGCAGATTGCCGTCGAACACGCCCGAGGCCACGTAGGCGATGGCCTTGGGGTCGGCGGTGAGACGCGCTGCGCCGGCCAGCGTCGCCAGGTCGGCCTTCAGATCGAGCCCGGCTTGCTGATAGAGCTTGGCGACCAGACCGTCCTGGTCGGCCTCCTGCAGCAGCCGTGCATAATCGACGCCGAGGTTGGCACTGATGTTGCCGCCGCTCAGGGTCTCGATCTGAGAGCGGCTGCTCATCGCCTGATTGAGCAGGGCCAAGCCCACCGCCAGGCTGTCGTAGAGCCCCGCCTGGCGCGAGCCCAGATCGTCGAGCCGTGGTTGCGATTTGCTGCGATCGGACCACTCCGGCAGCTGCGCGACCTTCGCCGCCAGCGCGATGCGCGCCCGCCCCGGCGCGGTCTGCTGCGCCGCCTCCAGCATCTGCCGCCAGGCCGGTAGGGCCGTGGTCTGGAAGTCCTTGGGAACGTTGATCACGGGCAGGGTGGAGGCCGGTGCCAGCAGGGTCTTGGCGACGAACAGGGCGTCGAGTTTACCCTGCCACTGGCCGACCGCCCCCGACAGGCCGCCGCACTGCACGACGGCGCCGTCCCAGCGCCCGGGATAGGCCTGGACGCTGACCGCCGCCACGTGGCCGCCCTGGGAGCTGCCGAATTCCACCGCGTGTTTGGGTTTGCCGTACTTGGCCTCGAACAGGTCGAGGGTGTGGATGGCGTTGGCGGCGGCCTGATGGATGGCCCAGCCGCTGACCTTGCGCGTGGTCCCGGCCATGGCGTAGCCCTGGGCCAGCAGATAGCGGTTGGCGGCGTTGGAGTCGCCTTCCAGCGGATCGCCGCGGCCGGCGTAGTCGAGCCCGACGAGCAGCGTGCCGTTCCAGTTCTTGGGCCGGTCGATGCGGTAGTCGGTGCCGTCGGCCAGCTTGCCCAGGGTGGTCTCGATCGCTGCGGCGGTTGGCGCTGCGATCACGGGCAGGGTGACGGAGGAAGGATGCTCGGCCGTGTTGAGGAGGGTGACGACCGGCGCCGGCACGACCGCGGTGCGATCGCGTTCGCGATAGTCGGCGCCGGCGATCGAGATGCGAAGGCGATGGCCGGCCTTGAACAGGTGCGAAGCCGGCAGGAAGGCGAACACCAGGCGCACCGGTTCGTTCGGCTCGAGCGGCTGCGCGTCCTCCTTGTGGGCGCGGTGGTAGGGCAGGCCGAAGTTCTCGTAGCCGGGTTTGGACAGCTTCCTCAGCGAGGCTTTCAGCCGCGCGTCGGTGACCTGGGTGACGGAGCCGTCGGGTGCTACGTCTTCGAGATAGACGAAGAGATTGCCGTCGCTGGCAGTCGATGAGATCCACAGGTCGGCGATGGCGTCACCGGTGACCTCGGTGTCGCTCTGTAGCGGCGCGCCGAGAAAGCGCGGACCACCGTGCGCCAGCGGGCAGGGCGGGGCGCCGGTGAGCAGGCCGTCGGGTCGGGATTTGAGCGTCGGGCAGTCTACGTCGTAGCGCACGCTGAAGCGGCTGCTTTCGTCTTTCCCCTGCGGCGGCGCCGCGGCGAGCGAACCCTCGCCCGCCGCCTTGCCGGCGAGGTAGTAGCGGGTCGGCTGGGTGCCCGCCACCGGCCAGGTCTTGGACGAGCGCCACTCTTTGCCCGCCGGCGCACCCACCGTGAAATAGTGGATCGGATCTTGGGTCAGGATGCCGGTGTTGACACCCTTTAAATGCTGATCGAAAAAGCGATGCATCTCCGCGAGCAGGTCGAAGTCGTCGTTCTGGCAGTGGCCCCAGGGGCCGATCACGATGTGCCGGTCGCCGCTCATATTGGCGTAGGTCAGCAGGCCCTGGCCGCGCAGATCGTCGCGCCAGCCGCCCTGGACATAGACCGCCGTGCCCGAGGCGCGGATCTGCGGCAGATAGCTGGCGACGCTGCCCTCGTACCAGAAGCGGCTCGCCGGGGCCGGCGCGTAGTCGTCGCGGTAGGGCATGGCCGCCCACATCTTGGCCAGCGCGCCCGCCCCCTGGTGCTCTTCCGCCGCCTGACGCAATAGGACCTTGGCGTCATCGCCCTGCACCGGCGTGCTCGCCATGTCCTGCTCGACGCTGCGCTCCGGTCCGGTGCCCCAATTGGCGAAGATGCCACCGCGCCAGAAGCCGTCGTACTTCTCCCAGGAAAAGCAGCCGGCCCAGGCGGCCTTGAGGTGGAGATTGGCGGCGGTGACGGCGTGCATCGAAGCGTCGCCGGTGTTGGAGCAGCCGTAGACGCCGATGGCGCCGGTGGACCAGGGCTGGGCCGCCATCCAGTCGATCAGTTCGTAGGCATCGTAGGCCTCGCTGCGGTCGTTGTAGCCGCGGCGCTTGCCGAACGACGGGCCCTGGCCGCGACGCACCACCTGCACCACGACGTAGCCGTGCAGGGCCAGGCTCGGCACCGCTGCGTAGCCTGCCTCTTGGGTGCCGGGCGGAATGGGCAGCAGCGGACCCGCGGGCAGGATTCTCAACGTGTGGTGCCAGATCACCGGAAACCTTCCTGCCACCGGCTTGCCGTCCTTGGCCGGGCGGGTGACCGAGAGCGCCAGACGCACGCCGTCGCGCATGGACAGGTACTGGGAACTGGTGATCGCCTCGGAATAGGCCGGCGTCGTTTGATACTGGCCGAACGCCGCCGCTTGGGCGCTGGCGGTCCCGGCCGCGGACAGCAAGGAAAGGGTGGCGATGGTCAGCGCCACGCCCAGCGCTCGGCCGCTGCGCGCTGCTGTCATCATGAGCATGTGGGTCTCCTTTGTTCTGTTCGCCGGCCAGCGCCACCGGTCAGTGTAGCCCTATCGATCGTCAGCGGCTGGCGGCCCGCGCCGCGATGATGACTTCGCTGTCGGGTGCGGCGGCGTAGAGGCGGTTGACCAGGGTCGAACGGTGTTCCAACACCGCACGCTGGTTGATGTAGCCCTTGTCGGTGATTTCGCCGAGGTCGATCGAGGCCGGCTCGGCCATCAGCAGCGCGCGGCCGGCGATCATCGAGTTGCCGCCGCCGCTCGCCGCCAGCGTCGCCAGGCCGGCTTGCACCTGGTCTTTGAGCCGCGCGTCGAGCAGCACCTGCGCCAGCGGAGCGTCCGCCGCCAGCTCGGGGCAGAGCTTGCGGCACTCGACCGGGTTGGCGAAAATCAACAGACCGATCTCTTCGCGGTCGTGGCCGGTGACGACGATGTCCTGTGCCAGCGGCGCCAGCGCGGCGATGGCGTTCACGCGCAGGGCGCCGACGTGCACCCAGATGCCGCTCATCAACTTGAAGTCCTCGGCGATGCGGCCGTCGAACACCAGTCCCTTGGTCGGATCGGCGGGGTCGGCGAAGCGACCGGCGTCACCCATCAGGTAGTAGCCCTCCGCGTCGAAAGCCTTGGCGGTGAGTTCGGGCTGCTGCCAGTAGCCCGGCGTGACGTTGGGGCCGCGCACCCGCAATTCCATCTTGCCGGCGTTGGGCAGCATCTTCACCTCGCAGCCGGGGGCCGGCAGGCCGATGACGCCGGCGCGGTCGATGTGGAAGTGCACCCCGGTGACCATCGGTGCCGTCTCGGTCGCGCCCCAGGAGGAGATCATCACCGTCGGCTTGCCGCGCGCCGCCAGCGACAGCGCTTCGAGGCGCTGCCACAGGTTTTGCGGCAGGGCGGCGGCGGCGTAGAAGAGCATGTCCAGATCGGCGAAAAAGTTGCGGGCCAGCGCCGCGTCTTGCTCGAGGTAGGGGATCAGCATGTCGTAGCCGCGTGGCACGTTGAAATACATGGTCGGCGAGATCTCGCGCAGATTGGCCACGGTCTGCTCGATCAGGCCGGGCACCGGTTTGCCCTGGTCGATGTAGTAGGAACCGCCGTTGCGCAACACCATGTTGAAGTTGTGATTGCCGCCGAAGGTGTGATTCCACGGCAGCCAGTCGACAACCACCGGCGGCCGGCGTTCGAGGAAGGGCCACAGCTGGGCGATCGCCTGCTGGTTGGAGCAGAGCATGCGCTGAGTGTTGATCACCCCCTTGGGGTTGCCGGTCGAGCCCGAGGTGAACAGCACCTTGGCCACCGAGTCGGGTCCGACCCGGGCGTGGGCCGCGGCGACCGCCGCTGCGCCCTCGTCGCTGGGCAATTGGTCGAAGGCGATGGCGCCGGCGGCGACGCCATCGAACAGCAGCAGCGCGTCGCCGCAGTCGATGTTCTGCAGCGCCGGCAGGAACCTGGCGGCGTCGGCGGCGTAGATCATGCCGGGGCGCAGCAGGGCGACGATGTTGCGCAGCTTCAGGTGATCTTTCGAAACCAGCGAGTAGGCCGGTGAGATCGGCGCCACCACGATGCCCACGTGCATCGCCGCCAGCGTCAACAGCGCGTGGTTGATGCCGCTGTCGGAGAGGATCACCAGCGGCCGCTTGTCCGACAGGCCGCGCGCCAGCAGGCCCGCCGCCAGCTTGTTCACCTGCTGCAGGGTCTCGGCGTAGCTGAGGCTGCGCCAGGCCGTGCCGCGCCGCTCGGCGAGGAACAGCCGCTGCGGCGCGCTTTCGGCCCAGCGCGCGAGATGCGCGGAGATGCTGCGCGGATAGTCGCCGAGGCGCTGCGGCGAGCGCAGCACGATGCCGCCATCGGCGCGCCGTTCGACATTGACTACGGGCGGTGCAAAACCTGGCAGGGCCGATGATTTCTCTTGATTCAAGATGTCAATCCTTTGCGCGTGAGGCGGCCGGTCGCGACCGGCCGTGGTGGGCGCGGGGCGGCTGCCCCGCGGCGGATGCTTGGATGAGCCCGGCGCCGAATACGGTCATCATGCGGCGGGCGATGTCCTGCGGCGTCTTCTTGCCGGATCGGTACCAGACCAGCGACCAGTTCAGCGCCCCCAGCAGCGACAGGCGGAACAGCGAGCGATCGATGCCGCGCGGCAGTTCGAGGGCGGCGATCAGGCGGCGGAAGATCTTTTCGTAGGCCTCGCGTTCGACGGCGACCCGCTGCTGCAATTGCGGTTCGTGAATGGCGAAGAGGCTGGTGCCGGTCATCTGGTGGATCGGGTTGTCGCCGGTGATGGCGGCGATGTGTTCGGCACAGGCGATCTCCAGCCGGCGCCAGGGATCCAGCTCGGTGCCGAGCTTGGCCTCGATCCTTTGCACCAGTTGGCGGAATCCCTCCTGGTGCACGGCGACGAACAGGTCCTCCTTGGCCGGGAAGTGGTGGTAGACGGAGCCGGCGAGCAGACCCACCATGCGCGCGATGTCGCGCATCGAGGTGCCGGCGTAGCCGTGCTGGGAGTAGAGCTCGGCGGCGGCGAGCAGGATCTGGCCGCGGCGCGCCTCGGCGCCGTCTTCGCCGCCGGCGGCAGCCGACTTGCGCGCCACCTTGCGCTGCACCCGGCCGCGGTTCAGCAGCGCCCGCTGGCCGGCGCTCGGTTGCCAGTTCGACTTGCCGGCCAACGCCGTCAGGCGCTTGTAGGTCGTCTCCAGGCCGTGCTTGCGCCAGATGTAGCGCACCCCCGAGGGGGACACCGGGTGGCCGAGGCGGGTCAGCGCCGCCGCGGCCTTGGCCTGGCCCAGCTGCGGCTGCTCGGCGGCGAAACGCAGCACCGCCGTCTCGAGCGTATCCGCCGCTTGCTTGCGAACCTCCATGCCTGCCCTCTCTCGCTGCGCTGGGTCGGCGCGCCGGGCAAGAAGGGCCCGTCACACCATGGTTTGGCCCATACTACCGAGTTATCCAGCCGTTTGACAAGGTAGCGCCAGGCTGCTAGTCTGCCGCCAAATTCGCAGCGCTGTCAACGATCGAGAGGAAAGAGTCATGGCTGAAGTGGTGAGAACGGAACGGGAAGGCGAGATCGCGGTGGTGACCATAGACGCGCCGCCGGTGAATGCGATCAACCAGGCGGTGCGCGCCGGCCTGCAGCAGGCGTTCGCGGCGCTGCGCGCCGACCCGACGGTCAAGGCGGTGGTGCTGGTTTGCGCCGGCAAGACCTTCGTCGCCGGTGCCGACATCAAGGAATTCGACACGGGCATTGGCGCTCCCGGCTACCACGAGGTCTATCGCCTGATCGAGGACAGCCCGGTGCCGGTGATCGCGGCGGTGCACGGCACCGCCCTGGGCGGCGGCACCGAGCTGGCGCTGGCCTGCCACTACCGCGTCGCCGACAAGGGGGCGCGCTTCGGTCTGCCCGAGCTGTCCTTGGGCATCATCCCCGGCGCCGGCGGCACCCAGCGTCTGCCGCGGCTGATGCCGCTCGAAGCGGCGCTGGACATGATGATCAGCGGCAAGCCGACGGTGGCAGCGAAGGCTGCCGAGCAGGGCCTGGTCGACCGGGTCATCGACAGCGAGCTGCGCTCCGGCGCCATCGCCTACGCCCGCGAGCTGCTGGCCCAGGGCAAGGGCCCGCGGCGCACCCGCGAACAAGCGGTGCAGGGCGCCGACAAGGCCGCCGAACTGCTTGCCGCCAAGCGCGCCCAGGTCGCCAAGACCATGAGGAATCGCGTCTCGCCGCCGGCTCTGCTCGACGCGGTCGAGGCGGCGGTCAAGCTGCCCTTCGACGACGGCCTCAAGGTCGAGCAGGCCAAGTCGGACGAGCTGCCGCTGACCACCGAATCCAAGGCGCTGCGTCACCTCTTCTTCGCCGAGCGCGACGTCTCGCGCATCCCCGGCCTGGGCAAGGAGGTCAAGCCGCGCAACGTAGCCGCCGTCGGCATCGTCGGCGCCGGCACCATGGGCGGCGGCATCTCGATGTGCTTCGCCAACGCCGGCATCCCGGTGACCATCGTCGATGCGGCCCAAGCCAACCTCGATCGCGGCCTGGCCACCATCCGCAAGAACTACCAGCGCTCGGTCACGCGCGGCAGCATGAGCGAGGCGCAGCTCGAGCAACGCATGGCGCTCATCAGCGGTAGCCTCGACTACGCGGCGCTGTCCACCGCCGATCTGATCATCGAGGCGGTGTTCGAGAACATGGCGCTGAAGAAGGAAATCTTCGCCAAGCTCGACAAGGTGGCCAAGCCCGGGGCGATCCTCGGCACCAACACCTCGACCCTGGACATCGACGAGATCGCCGCCGTCACGGGACGGGCGTCCGACGTGCTCGGCCTGCACTTCTTCAGTCCGGCCAACGTCATGCAGCTCTTGGAAATCGTCCAGTGCGCCAAGACCTCGCCCGACGTGCTGGTCACGGCCCTGGATGTAGCCAAGAAGATCAAGAAGACCGGGGTCGTCGCCAAGGTCTGCTACGGCTTCATCGGCAATCGCATGATGGATCCCTACGGTCGCGAGGCCGAGCGCTGCGTGCTGGAGGGTGCGACGCCGGCCGAGGTCGACGGCGCCCTGGAAAAATGGGGCATGGCCATGGGCATCCTGGCCGTCTACGACATGGCTGGCATCGACATCGGCCACTTGACGCGCGAGGCGCGCAAGGAGTTGTTGCCCAAGGATCCTAGCTTCTACCGGCCGACGGCGCTGCTCACTGAGAAGGGCTGGCTCGGCCAGAAGACCGGCCGCGGCTACTACACCTATCCGGAAGGCAAGCGCACCCCTGATGCCGAATCGATCGCCATGTTCGCCGCCGAAGCCAAGCGCCTGGCCATCCCCCAGCGCAAGCCCGACGCCACGGAAATCGTCGAGCGTTGCCTCTACGGCATGATCAACGAGGGCGCGCTGTTGCTCGAAGAGGGCATCGCCCTGCGCGCTTCCGACATCGACGTCGTCTATACGGCAGGCTACGGTTTTCCGCGCTATCGCGGCGGCCCGATGTTCTACGCCGACAGCGTCGGCCTCGCCAAGATCGTCGCCCGCATCGAAGAGTTCGCCAAGACCCTCGATCCCCAATACTGGCAGCCGGCACCGCTGCTGAAGAAGCTGGCGGCAGCCGGTTCGAGTTTCGCCGAATACCAGAAACAACAAACGAAATAAAGGAGCAGCAAATGGCCCACGCATTCATCCCCTACGGCATCTACTGGTCCACCCCCTTCGCCAAGTGGCAGGGCTCGCTGGCCAATCTGCACAGCATGAAGCTCGCCGCCATCTGCGGCAAACAGGCGCTGACGGCGAAGAAGTTCCCGCTCGAAGCCATCGACTACGGCATCCTCGGCATCACCAATCCGCAGCCCTCGAGCTTCTACGGCCTGCCCTGGGTCACCGGCATGATGGGCATCGACCGCGTCGCCGGGCCGACGGTGACCCAAGCCTGCGCCACCAGCGCCCGCAGCCTGCAGATGGCCAGCCATGAAGTCGCCGACGGCGGCTCCGCCTGCACCCTGGTGGTCTGCGCCGATCGCATGTCCAACGCCGCCGTGATCTACTATCCCGACGCTTCGGCGCCCGGTGGCCGCGGCATCACCGAGTCCTGGTCGCTGGACAACTTCGGCAAAGATCCCTACGCCTTGAACGCGATGATCGAGACCGCGGAGAACGTCTCCCGCGCCAACGGCTTCACCACCGCCCAGCAGCACGAGGTGGTGTTGCAGCGCTACGCCCAATACCAGGCGGCCCTGGCCGACGACCGCGCCTTCCAGCGCCGCTACATGGTCGACATCGCCATCACCGACGCCGGCTTCCGCAAGCAGTTGGGCACCCTCTCCGCCGACGAAGGCCTGGCCAAGACCACCCCCGAGGGCCTGGCCAAGCTGAAGCCGGTGAAGCCGGACGGTACGGTGACCTTCGGCGGTCAGACCCATCCGGCCGACGGCAACGCCGGCATGATCGTCACCACGCGCGAGGGCGCCAAGCAATTCTCCCTCGATCCGAAGATCCAGATCGAACTGCTGGGCTTCGGCAACGCCCGCGTCGAAAAGGGCTTCATGCCCGCGGCGACGGTGCCGGCGGCGATGCTGGCGCTGAAGGCAGCCGGCCTGACGATGAAGGACGTCACCGCGGTGAAGTCGCACAATCCCTTCGCCGCCAACGATCTGATCTTCGCCAAGGAGACCGGTTTCCCCCTGGAGAAGATGAACAATTTCGGTTGCTCGCTGATCTGGGGCCACCCGCAAGGCCCGACCGGCCTGCGCGCGACCATCGAACTGATCGAGGAACTGGTGCTGAAGGGCGGCGGTGTCGGCCTGTTCACCGGTTGCGCCGCCGGCGACTCGGGTATGGCCCTGGTGCTGCGCGTGAGTTAAGCTGGGCGCCACAACAGGTTTTTAACAAGATGAGGAGATCGAAATGAACAAGCTGTTTCGCGCCAGTCTGCTGGCGAGCGTTGTCGCCGCCATGGTGAGCCCGGCCCAAGCCGACCTTACCGTCGGTGTCTGCCTGCCCCTGACCGGCCCCGCCGCCGGCCTCGGCATCCCGTCGAAGAACGGTCTGCAACTGTGGCCGGATACGATCGCCGGGCAGAAGGTGAAGACCATCATCTATGACGACGCCACCGATTCGACCCAGGCCACCACCTGCGCCCGTCGCCTGACCAGCGAAGAAAAGGTCGATGTCATCGTCGGCTCGACCGCCACGCCTTCGGCCCTGGCTATCGCCGCCATCGCCGCGGAGAGCCAGACGGTGCAGCTGGCCTCGTCACCGATCGAACTGCCGGAGGGCAAGGACGCCTGGTCCTTCCGCCTGCCGCAGTCGACCGCGGTGATGGCCGCCGGCATCATCGATCACATGAAGAAGAACGGGGTGAAGAGCTTCGCCTTCATCGGCTACTCCGATCCCTACGGCGAGAACTGGCTGAAGGACATGACCCGCCTGGCCGCCGCCGCCGGCATCAAGCTGACCGACGCCGAGCGCTTCGCCCGCGCCGACACCTCGGTCACCGCCCAGGCCTTGAAGGCCGTCAGTTCCAATCCCGACGCCATCGTCCTGGTCGCCTCGGGCAGCGGTGCGGCGATGCCCCACCTGGCGGTGGTCGAACGCGGCTTCAAGGGCAAGATCTACCAGACCCACAGCGCTGCCTCGCGCGATCTGATCCGCATCGGCGGCAAGAACGTCGAGGGCGCCTTCGTCGTCGCCGGCCTCGCGGTGATGCCCGAGGGCCTTCCCGACAGCCACCCGTCGAAGAAGCTGGCGGTGGATTTCGTCGAACGCTACGAGAAGATCTTCGGCCCGGGCACGCGCAATCAGTTCGCCGCCCACGTCTATGACGCGAGCCTGGTGCTGGCCAAGGTGGTGCCGGTGGCGATGGCCAAGGGCAAGCCGGGGACCAAGGAGTTTCGCAGCGCCCTGCGCGACGCGCTGGAGAACGTCGGTCCGATCGTCCTCACCCAGGGCGTGATCCACTACACCGCCAAGGATCACTTTGGCCTCGGCGACAACTCGCGCATGATGCTGACCATCCAGAACGGCAACTGGAAGGCGCTGCCCTAAGGCGGCGCGCACCGACCCATCCCCCGGCCCGCGTGGTCGGGGGACAGGCGACGACTCAGGAAACGATATAGGCCGCGGCCGCCGCCGCCAGCAGCTTGCCGGTCGCCGAGAAGAATTCCATCCGCGTCGTGGCGACGCGCGAGCCCAGGCGCAGCACGGTCGAGTGCAGTTCGAAGTGCTCGCCCATCGCCGAGCTCAAGTAGTCCACCCGCAGATCGATCGTGCCGAGCTTCTCGAAGCGCGCCAGGCGCTGTTCAGGTGGTTCGTCCATGTGGCGCGCGCCGATCGCCGCCAGCACGGCGATGCCGCCCATGGCGTCGAGGCCGGCGCTGATGACGCCGCCGTGCAGGCGGTTGTAGCCGTAGTGGCCGATCAGTTCGGGACGCATGGCGATGCTGCCGGTTGCATTGCCCGGCTTGAGCGACTTGATCGTCAGGCCGAGGACCTTGTTGAACGGAATCAGTTCGTCGAATATTCTGGTCAGGCCGGCGAGAAACTCCGGCTCGAACTCCACGTTTGAATCGCTCGCTACGGTTCTTTTCATCGACAGGATCCCAGGCTATGGACGCGCATCTGGCGTTGCAGCAGAAGGCTACCACAGCAGCCACGCAGCGCCTTGTCGCGGTCGAGGCGGCTTGAGCTTCGCCCGCCTGCCCCTGATGCAGCGCCTGGACGCGCTTTTCGGCGACGGGCCGTGGCGCCTGCTGCCGGCGACCTCAGATCTTGCCGTCGCCGTCGGCGCCATCGGCGGCCGCGAAATCGCGCTGCTTGCCACCGATCCGCAGCGGGCCAAGGGAACGCTCGGTCCTGCCGAGTGCGCGACCGCCGTCGCGGCGCTGGAGCGCGCCCGCGCGGCGCGGCAGCCGCTGCTGCTGCTGATCGATTCCGCCGGCGCCCGCCTCGACGCCGGGCTGGCGATCCAGGGGGCGCTGCGGGCGCTGCTGCGCGAGGCGCTCGACGCCCGGGCGGACGGTCTGCCCCTGCTCGCCATGCTTGGCCGGCACGCCTTCGGCGGTGCCAGCCTGCTCGCCTTCGCGGCGCAGAGCCGCTATTACAGCGCCCAGACCCTGCTCGCCATGTCCGGGCCGCGGCTGCTGCACGGCGCCGACGGCCGCGCCCTGGCCCACGCCGAGGCGATCGCCGCGATCTGCGGCGAAGCCAGGGCCGCCCAGGGCGGCGCCGAGCAGCTGCTCGGTGATGCGGACGCCTGGGTGCGGGTGGCGGCGGATTGGGCGGCCGGCACGACCCAGCCGATCGACGTCAGGAAGCAGTGGGCGGCAGAACGCGAACTGTTGCGGCGACGGCTGGGCGCTGCCGACGGCGACGATGCGGTGCGCGCGCGCGGCGCCACCCTGGTTCTGCGCAGCGAGCTGCCCTTGGGCGCCGCCGCCGCCCTGGCGCTGGTGGTGGAAGCGGAGCGGGCGGCCCAGGCGCAGCCGGGTGAGCCGCTGCTGCTCGAGGTCGACTGCCCCGGACACAGCCTGGCGCTCGCGGACGAGCGCCTGCTGCTGTCGCAGTATCTGGCCCACCTGGCCTTGTCGCTGCGCTTCTTGGTGCGCGCGGGAACGCCGCTGCGGCTGCGCCTGCAGGGCGAGATCTCGGGCGGCGTCTACGCCGCCCTGGCTGGTGCCGTCACCTCGATCGAGCTGGGCCGCGGTGCCCTGGTGCGCACCCTGCCGAGTACTTCGCTCGCCCACATCGGCAAGGAGGGGCAGGAGGAAGTCGCCGACCCGGCGCGCTACCTGGCGCTGGGCATCGTCGACCAGATTTGCCCGGCGGTGCCTGACGCTGCTTGAGCTTGGCTGGGGGCTGGGGGATACTGCACCATGGTGACTTCAAGCGTAGCGCTGCGGCGTGTTCTCTCCTTGCTGCTCCCGGCCTGGCTGTTCCTGGCCGGCGCGGTGTGCGCGCGCAGCGTCGAGGCGCCGCCGCTGGTCGCGGGGTCGTTTCCGGTGGCTTGCAGCGACGTCGCCTACGACGTCGCCCGGATGAACCAGATCGGCGGCGCGCCGGCGGACTTCTGGGAGGGAAATCCGCAGAACGGCAGGCCGCGCTATTTCACCGACATCCTGCTCGAGCCCAACGATACGCTGCAGATCAGCCCGCTGGTGCCCAACAACAGCAGCTACTATCCGCAGACCGCCAACAGGCCGCTGCCCCTGGTGCTGTTGGTCTGCTATCCGACCGGCCCGGGCAACAGCCGCGCCGATTATCCGCTGCCCGGTGGGCTGGTGGTGCCGAAGATGCAGCGGGCCGGGCAGAAGCCGATCTTCCCGCCCTTGATCCTCCGGCCGATCATGCCCGGCGAGAGCGACCCCAATCTCCTGCCCTTGATCGTCCTCTCGCACGGCCTCTCCGGCAGTCCGCTCGACATCGAATGGCTCGACGTGATGCGCCGATTGGCCAGCTTCGGTTACTTGGTTGCTGCCCCCTTCCACGGCGATGCGCGCTTTACCCTGCTCAAGATCGGCGACCTGGGCGACCTATTCTCTTTCATAGACAACTTTGACCACTTCGTCGAAATGGAGGGCTTGCGGCCGCTGGGGCTGAAGGCCACCGTCGACGCGTTGCTCGCCCATCCGGACTTCGGGCCGCGCATCGATCCCGACAAGATCGGCGGCTTCGGCGCCAGTATGGGCGGCGCCTCGATGGTCTGGCTGCTGGGCGCCTCGGTCACCGATGGCCTGGTCAGCCACAACGCCCATCCGACGGTGCACGATCCGCGGCTCAAGGCGGCCGTCGGCTACGTGCCCTTCGCCGGCGAAAATTTTCTCCCCGCCTTCGGCGAGAGCAACGCCACCGCCGCCGCCGTCAACACCCCCTATCTGGCGCTCAGCGGCACGGCCGACAACATCGCGCCGATCGCGCGCGCGGCCCAGGCCGTCGGCCAGTTCCGCAGCTCCCGCTATCTGGTGGCGCTCACCGGTGTGCCCCACGCCTACGACGGCACCTACGCCGGCGACGTGATCGGCTGGACCGTACCCTTCCTCAACGCTTACGTCCGCGGCGACGCCAGCGCCATGGCCGCCTTTCTGCAGCAGAAGGACGTTGCCGGCGGACTCGACGACAACCTGCTGATCGACTACACGGCGCCCAACGCCGGCGCTTTTGGCACCACGGCGACGGGGCTGTGGTGGAATCCGCAGGAGTCAGGCTGGGGCATCGGATTCGACCAGCAGGGCGACGTCGTCTTTGCCACGCTGTTCACCTACGACCTCACCGGGCAGCCGCTGTGGCTGGTCATGTCCAACGGCATCCGCCAAGCGGATGGAGCGACCTTTACCGGCGATCTGTACCAAACCACCGGCCCGCCCTTCAACGCCAACCCGTTTACTCCGATCGGCGCCGCGAACGTGAGAAAGGTGGGAACCCTGTCGGTGACCTTTACCAGCCTGAGCCAGGCGAGCTTGAGCTACACGGTCGATGGCACGATGGTGCGCAAATCGATACAGCAGCAGGTGTTCGGCTCGCGGCCGGCGCTGTGCCGAACCACGCAAGCGACGCGCACGACGCTGAGCAATTATCAGGGCCTGTGGTGGAATCCGCGGGAATCGGGCTGGGGCATCGGTATCGCGCACCAGGACGATACCCTGTTTGCGACGCTGTTCAGCTACGACGCCGGGGGCCGGGGGGTCTGGTTCGTGATGTCGGCCGGGGTCAAGCAGGCCGATGGCGCATATCTCGGCGATCTCTACCAGACGACCGGACCGGCGTTCAGCGCCCAGCCGTTCACGCCGATAGGCGCGGCCAATATGAGCAAGGTCGGCAGCATGCAACTGCGCTTCGCCGACGGCATGAACGGAACCCTGAACTACAGCGTGGGCGGCCTGTCTGTCACCAAGGCCATCACCCGACAGGACTTCTCGACCCCGGCGACCGCCTGCATAAACTAGAACTAGACTAGGCGATCGCGTCCAGCGCCTTGGCGAGCGTGGCCACCGTGCCGGCGACGTCGCGCAGCTTGTCCAAGCCGAACAGGCCGACGCGGAAGCTGCGGAAATCGTCGCCTTCATCGCACTGCAGGGGCACGCCGGCGGCGGTCTGCAGCCCTAAGTCGATGAACCGCTTGCCCGACTGGATGGCGGCGTCGGTGGTGTAGCTGACCACCACACCCGGGGCTTTGAAGCCGTCCGCGGCGACGCTCGGGTAGCCCTTGCGCTCGAGCAAGGCGCGCACCGTATCGCCCAGCGCCTGCTGCGCCGCGCGCAGCTTGTCGAAGCCGAAGGCCTCGGCCTCGAGCATCATCTGGCGCAGGCGGCGCAGCCCGTCGGTGGGCATGGTGGCGTGGTAGGCGTGGCCGCCGCCCTCGTAGGCTTCCATGATCTGCAACCACTTCTTCAGATCGCAGGCGAAGCTGCTGCTGGAAGTCGCGTCGATGCGCGTGCGGGCGCGCTTGCCGAGCATCACCAGGGCGCAACAGGGCGAGCCGCTCCAGCCTTTTTGCGGTGCGCTGATCAGGACGTCGACACCGGTGTCGGCCATGTTCACCCACATGGCGCCGGAGGCGATGCAATCGAGGACGAACAGGCCATCGACTTCGCGCACCGCGGCCGCGACGGCGCGCAGGTAGGCGTCGGGCAGGATGATGCCGGAAGCGGTCTCGACGTGGGGCGCGAACACTACATCGGGCTTCTCGCGGCGGATGGCAGCGATCACCGCATCGATCGGTGCCGGCGCGAACGGCGCCTGGGCGCCGTCGGCGCTGCGGCGCGCCTTCAGCACCGTGGTCTGGGCCGGAATCGATCCCATGTCGAGGATCTGCGTCCAGCGGAAGCTGAACCAGCCGTTGCGCAGCACCAGGCACTTCTTGTCGCCAGCGAACTGGCGCGCCACCGCCTCCATGCCGAAGGTGCCGCTGCCCGGCACGACGATCGCGGCGCGGGCGCCATACACCTGCTTGAGGATGCGCGAAATGTCCTGCATCACTCCCTGGAAGCTTTGCGACATGTGGTTCAGGGCGCGATCGGTGTATACGACCGAATACTCGCGCAGACCATCGGGATCTACATCGGGCAACAGGCCAGGCATAGCGACTCCAGAAAGTGGGGGTTCTTGGGCAGCCGACAGTTTGACACAGCGCGCGCGCTTCGGCGTGGGCGGGCGGCGAGCTCGCCTGGCCGTCGATCGGCTAAACTAGCGGCCCATGCAGCGAATCTACGCATCCTGGCGAGCAGCGCGGCGCAGCGAACGAGCACTATGAGCGAACCGCCCCGCATACTCCTGGTCAGCCACGCGCTCGGCGGCGGCGTCGAGCGCCATCTCGCCGACCTGCGCCTGTTGCTCGCTCCCTTCGCCGAAGTCGAACTGCTGCGTCCGGCGGGGGCGGCCGCGGTGCGGCTCGAACATCGGGGAGGGGTCGCGTTGTGGCGCGCCGACGATTGGCCGGCGCTGGTCGAGGCGCTGCGTGGCCGCGGTTACAGCCGCATCCACGTACACCATGTCCATGGTTTTGCGGCGACCATCCTCGATCTGCCGATGGCCCTGCAGCTCCCCTACGATCTGACCCTGCACGATTTCTACCCCTTCTGTCCGCTGCATTCGCTGTCAACGGCAGAGGGCATCTATTGCGGCGAGCCGGATGAAGCCGGCTGCGCCGCCTGCACCGCGGCGCGGCCCCACGCCTGGGACTGGACGATAGGCACTTGGCGCGCGGCGATGCGTGCCTTCCTCGCCAACGCAGCGCGGGTCATCGTGCCTTCGGCCTTCGTCGCTGCGCGCATCGAGCGCCACTTCCCCGGCGTTGCGGTCGAACTGCGACCGCACCCACCGCGTGCCGACTGGCTGGCGCCGCCGCAGCGGCGGATCAAGGTGGTGCTGCTCGGCGGCCTGGCGCGGGTGAAGGGTCTGCAGGTGCTGCTCGCCTGCGCAAGCGCTGCCCGCGCCGGCGATCTGCCGCTCGCCTTCTGCCTGCTCGGTTTTCCGGAGCGCGCGATCGCGACCTGGCCAGACCTGCCGATACAGGTGCGCGGCGAATACGCGGACAGCCAGCTGCCCGAACTCCTGGACTTCGAGCGAGCCGACCTGCTGTGGTTTCCCGGGCAGATCCCCGAGACCTATTCCTATACCCTGGACGTGGCGCTGGGAACAGGTTTGCCGATCGTCGCCAGCGATTTGGGCGCCATCGGCGAGCGGCTGCGCGGGCGTGCAGGCTGCGTCCTGCTGCCCGCCGCTACGGCTGCCGCAGACTGGAACGCGGCGCTCATGGCGGCGGCGAGCGCAGCGGCTGCGCCGTCGAGCTGGCCAGATCCGGTGGCCCAGAACGAGCGGCGACTGGCCTACGCGCGCTACCTGATGCGTCCTTTGGCAGACGCGTCGGCGCTTCCCCAGCGTCACGATTCGGGCGCCCTGCTCGTCGTGTCCGCGCCCGAGGCAGCGCACGCCGAGCGGTCGCTGGACTCGCTATTCGAACACGGGGTCGTTTGCGGCCAGCGTGAATCGCGACTCGCCCTGCAGCAGCGGCTGCGCGAAATCGACGGCGACTACGCCGTGCTCGCACAGTACAGCGCGCGGGCCGGCAAACCCTGGTTCGACGTGCTCGAAGAGGTTGACCGTGATCGTCAGTTGGCATCGGCGCGCTTCGACGCCGAGATTCGCCTGCGCGACGAGCGCAACGCCGCTTTGCAGGGGCAGGTCGAAGGTTTGCAGGGGCATGTCGCGGGCTTGCAGGCGCAGGTCGGTGGCTTGCAGGCGGAGCTCGGTGACTGGCAGGAGAGAGCAGGCAGCTTGCAGCTGCAGGTGGGAGGCTTGGAGACGCAGCTCGGCGGCTTGCAGGCGGAGGTCGGCGGCTTGCAGGCGCAGGCCAGCGACTTGGGCGCGCAGTGCATCGAGCTGCGCGCCGGCAACGGCGCTTTGCAGGTCCAACTCGACCAGCGCGGCCGCGATCTGTCGCTGGCGGTGGCGCAGATTCGCCGCTTCGAGACCAGCACCTCCTGGCGACTGACGGCGCCGTTGCGCCTGCTGGGCAGAGTCGCCAAGGCCAGTCGCGACAGCGCCGCTCGCGCTTTGCATCGCTGCCGCTGGGCCTATCAACGCTTGCCGCTGGCGCTGCAGATTCTGCGCGACCAGGGACCGCGGGTGCTGCAGCGACGTGTTGCGGATCGGCTCAGGGGCCAGGCCTATAGTCCCGTTGCCGCGCCAGTGCCGGTGGTGGCGGAGATCGGCGCGCTGGCGCTGCCGACCTGCGCCGAGGCGCAGACCCCGCGCGTGTCGATCGTGATCCCCGTCTATGGGCAGCACAAGCTCAGCTTCAATTGTTTGGTGAGCCTGGCCGCGCACACGGCGCTGGCGGCGGTTGAGATCATCGTGGTCGACGACGCCTCGCCAGAACCGGCGGCAGACGCGCTGCGGGGCGTCAGTGGCCTGCGCCTGCTGCGCAATGCCACCAACCTCGGTTTCATCGGCAGCTGTCAGCGTGGCGCCGAGCTGGCGCGTGGCGAATTCCTGGTCATGCTCAACAACGACATCCAGGTCACGGCGGAATGGCTCGAGGCCCTGCTCGAGGTGTTCGTGCTGCGTTCCGATGCCGGACTGGTCGGTGCCCGCCTGGTCTATCCGGATGGTCGCCTGCAGGAGGCCGGCGGCATCGTCTGGCGCGACGGTTCGGCCTGGAACTGGGGTCGCGGCGACGATCCGGAGCGGCCCTGCTACCGCTATCTGCGCGCCGTCGACTATTGCTCCGGCGCCTGCCTGGTGATGCGGCGGGTCGACTGGATCGCCAGCGGCGGCTTCGATCGCGCCTACGCGCCGGCCTACTACGAGGACGCGGATCTGGCGTTCCGTGTGCGCGCCATGGGCAAGCGCGTCTACTACCAGCCGGACGCGATGATCATCCATTACGAAGGCGCCAGCTCGGGCACCGACGAAACCCAGGGCGTCAAGCGCCACCAGGTGATCAATCGTGAGGTCTTTCTCGAGCGCTGGCGTCCGACCCTGGCGGCCCACCGCGGCAACGGCGTCGAGCCGGGGCGCGAAGCCGACCGTGGCGCCCGCTCGCGGGTCCTGGTGGTCGAGGCCTGCATGATCACCCCGGACCAGGATGCGGGCTCGGTGCGCATGCAGGCGATGCTCGAGCTGATGCTCGAATTGGGTTGCAAGGTCAGCTTCATCGCCGACAATCTGGAGTATCGCCAGCCCTACGCGCGGGCGCTGCAGCAGGCCGGGGTCGAGGTCTGGCACAGCCCCTACGTGCATTCGGTGGCGCAGTTTCTCGAGAAGCGTGGCGGCGATTTCGACACGATCGTGCTCTGCCGCCACTACATCGCTGCACCCTATATGAGCAGCATCCGGCAATGGGCGCCGCGCGCGACCATCGTCTTCGACACGGTGGACTTGCACTACCTGAGGGAGACCCGCCAGGCCGAGCTCGAGCGCTCGCCGACCCTGCAGGCGACAGCGCGGCGAACGCGGGCGCAGGAACTGGACGTCATCAATCGCTCCGACCTGACCCTGGTGGTCAGTTCGGTCGAGCAGACCCTGCTGGCGCGCGAGGCGCCTGCCGCCGCGGTACGCATCCTGTCGCTGATCCACGAGCCGCGCCCGAGCGGCCGCAGCTTCGGCCAGCGCCAGGGCCTGCTGTTCATCGGCGGCTTTCGCCATCCGCCCAACGCCGACGCGATGCTCTGGTTCGTCGCCGAGGTCTGGCCGCTGGTGCGCCAGCATCTGCCGCAGGTCGAGCTGACCATCGTTGGCAGCAATATGCCGGAGCAGTTGCATGCGCTGGCGGGACCGGGAATCGTCGTCGCCGGATTCGTCGAGCGCGTCGAACCGCTGCTCGATCGTGCGCGCATTTCCCTGGCACCGCTGCGCTACGGCGCCGGCATCAAGGGCAAGATCATCCAGGCCGCGGCTTGCGGTCTGCCGGTGGTGGCCACCTCGGTGGCGAGCGAGGGCACCGACCTGGAGGACGGCCAGAGCCTGCTGGTCGCCGACACGGCGGCCGATTTTGCCTCGGCCGTGGTTCGGCTGTATGGCGACGAAGCGCTGTGGAACCGCCTCGCTGCGAGCGGCCGCGAACAGGTGCGGCGGCATTTCTCGCGCGCCTGCGCCAGGGAGACGCTGCGCGAGCTGCTGCGCCTGGCCGAAGTTGCCACCATCGACGCTGCATCGGGAGAAGACATTGTCGTCAAGCAAGCCGTCGGCGTCTGAGCCGCTGGCGTTTACCGGCGAGCGCTTCACGCCGGAGACGCCCGGAGAGATCTGGTACGAACATTGGCATCGCTACAGCACGGTGCTGCCGCTGGCGCGCGGCAAGCGGGTGCTCGACGCCGCCTGCGGCGAAGGCTACGGCAGCGGCCTGTTGGCGGCGGTGGCGACCGAACTGGTCGGTGTCGATGTCTCGGCAGCGGCGATCGCGCACGCCGCGGCGCGCTATGGCGACAAGGGCCGAGCGCGCTTTGTGCGGGCCTCGGTCACCGCGCTGCCGATCGCCGCGGCGAGCATCGACCTGATCGTCTCCTTCGAGACCGTCGAACATCTGCGCGAGCAGGAGGCGATGCTGGCGGAGTTCCGCCGAGTCCTGACCCCTGCCGGCCTGCTGGCGATCTCGTCGCCGAACAAGCCCGTCTATTCCGACCAGCGCCAGTTTCAAAACGAATTTCATCTGCGCGAACTGACCCGCGACGAGCTGGCGATGCTGCTCGCTCCAGGCTTTCCCAGGCAGCGCTGGTACGGACAGAGTCTGCAATTTCACTCATTGATCTGGCCGGAGGTGCAGGACCAGGGCTTGCGCGCGCTGGAGACGCTGACCGTGGTCGACGGCCAGGCGGGGCCCGCGCTGCAGGCGCCGGCGCCGATGTACTTTCTGGTGATCTGCGGTGGCGCCGCAGCGAGCCCGCCCGAGGCCGACCGGATCTCCCTGTTCGCCGACCGCGAGCAGTCGATCTATCGCGAATTCGAGCGGGTCACCCGATCGGAGCGCAAGCTCTACCAGATGTACCTGGAGCAGGAACAGGCCAACCAGCACCTGCTCGGCGAACTCGCCAAGCTCAGCGCCGAGCGCGATGCCCTGCAATTGGCGTTGGCGCACCGTGCCGCACCCGGCGATGGCTAGCCCTGGGCGCCGCCGCGGCTTATCATAGCTTTTGACTTCGCCCGCGACGACCTTGCCCATGCCCACCAATTCCTCCCGCCGCTGGCTGCTCTGGTTCGCCGGCTTCGTTGCGCTGCTGCTGGTGCTCGCGGTGCTCTACACCTGGCTGGCGCTGAGCTGGAGCTATTCCGAGGGCGAGCGTGCCGGCTACGTGCAGAAGTTTTCGAACAAGGGCTGGTTGTGCAAGACCTGGGAGGGAGAACTGGCGATGGTCGCGATGCCCGGCTCCCTGGCGGAGAAGTTCGCCTTCAGCGTGCGCGACGCCGCGGTGGCGGCCAAGGTCGAAAAGACCATGGGCAAGCGGGTGGCGCTCGTCTATCAGGAGCACCGCGGTGTGCCGAGCAGCTGCTTCGGCGACACCGAGCATTTCGTGGTCGATGTCAGGTCGGTCGAGTGAGCGCTTGAGCTTCGTCGGCTAGTGTTCAGGCGAGCTGCTCGCGCTCGCGTCTGGCGTAGTCTTTCGGCCAGCAGCGGCGAGCGGCGAGCACCTACTTGATCTCGGTGACGAAGCGCTCGCGGCTGCGCCTGATCTTCTTCAGGTTCACCAGCCAGTCCTGATCGGCTTGGCGATAGCCCAGCGGCAGCATGAACACGCTGCGCAAGCGCTTGGCGGGAAGCTCGAGGATTTCATCCAGGGCTTTGGCGTCGAAGCCCTCCATCGGCACGCTGTCCACCTCTTCGCAGGCGGCGGCGGCCAGGGCCACGCCGAGGGCGATGTAGGCCTGCTTGGCGGCGTGCTGAAAGTTCTGCTCGGCGCCGCGTCCGGGATAGAGGCCGAGCAGCCGCTGGCGATAGCTTTCCCAGAACTCGTTCTTGACTTGGCGCTCTTCGTTGGTCAGGTCGAACATCATATTGATCCGCTCCGCCGTGTAGTCGTCCCAGGCGGCGAATACCAGCAGATGCGAACACTCGGTGACCTGGGGCTGATTCCAGGCGATCGCCCGGATCTTCTCGCGGATCGCGGCGTTGGTCACGACCAGCACCTCGAAGGGCTGCAAGCCGCTCGAGCTGGGTGCCAGGCGCGCCGCTTCGACGATGCGGTCGACCTTTTCCTGCGGCACCACCCGCTGCGGATCCATCTTCTTGGTTGCGTAGCGCCAATGCAAGCTTTCGATCAAGTCCATCCTGCGTTCCCCTGAGCGTTGGATTTGTGCGGAAAAAGCGCTACTTTAACATTTCCCCGATCGCCTCCCGGGCTGGGGCAGGGCACTGCGCCAGATCAGCCAGCGCTACCACCAGGCGCTCCACTACGCTCGCCCAGTCGCCGCGGCGGGGCTGTCGGAACAGGCGGTGGCTACCGGGATACCAGGGGCTCTGTTCGCCCTCGCTGAGCCAACGCCAGTCGGTCATGTAGGCAGGCAGCAGCAGCCAGCAGGGCTTGCCCATGGCGCCGGCGAGGTGGGCGACGGCGGTGTCCACGCTGATCAGCAGGTCGAGCTGGGCCAGCAGACTGGCGCTGTCGGCGAAATCGCCGAGCTGCGAGCCCATCTCCAGCAGCGGCATTTCCGGCGGTGCGGCGGCCGCCTCCGCTGCGCCCTCGCCCTTCTGCAGGCTGACAAAGCCGACGCCGTCGATCGACCACAGCGGCCTCAGGGCGGATAGCGCCGGCAGGGAGCGATCGGCATCGTAGGGGTTGTGCGGATTGCCGCGCCAGACAAGGCCGACGCGCAGGCCGGGTTGCCCGGGCAAGCGCTGGCGGGCGGCACTCGGATGCAGGTAGGGAATGGTCGCCGGCACGCGACCGGGCAGGGTGTTGCAGTGCAGCGGCAGACTCAGCGAAAACGACCAGTAGTCGTGCATCGCGACGCCGGTTTGGGCGCGCTCGACGCTCAGCACCTGGTCCACCCCGGCGAGCGTGCCCAGCAGGCGGCGCAGCGGTTCCCGGCACACCCAGGTGAGGGTCGAGGCGCCGCGCGCCTTGAGCAACGGTGCGTAGCGGCAGAACTGGATCTCGTCGCCCAGCCCCTGCTCGGGCCAGATCAGCAACGACTTGCCGGCGAGGTCTTGGCCGCGCCACTGCGGGAAGGGCAGGGCCGGTGGCAGCGACCCGGACTCCGGCAGATTGGGCGCGTAGCGCGCCTCGTGCTGGCGCCAGCCCTCGCGCAGCCTGCCCTGGCGCAACAGCAGGTAGGCGAGGTTGTAGCGCGCTCGGGCGTGATCGCGCTGCAGATCGAGGGCCCTGCGCAAGCAGGCTTCGGCCCTCGCTTCGTGACCGCGCGTGGCGAGGAAGACGCCGAGGTTGGACCAGGAGATCGCGGCCAGCGGATCGAGTTGCAGCGAGCGCTGGTGGTGATGCTCGCTCTCCGCGTCGCGACCCCGTTCGGCAAGGAGGTTGGCCAGATTGGCGTGCAGCTTGGCGTTGTGCGGCAGCAAGGCGAGCGCCGCACGCTGCAGCGGTTCGGCCTCCTCCAGTCGCTGCGCCGAAACCAGCAGCAGCCCCAGGTTGGCGAGCGCGACGACATCGCCGGGCGCCAGGATCAGCGCTTGCCGATAGCTTTGTTCGGCGTTCAATCCTTGCAATCCTGGGCGCCGAAGCTGCGCGAGAAGCCGCCGCCGTCGCCGGCGTGGGCGGCGAAGATGCACATCAGTATGGACAGCGAGCCCCGCGCCAGGACCAGATCCGGCGGAAACGCCGAGAAGGGCGAGGCGCGGTCTATCACC
Source organism: Sterolibacterium sp. (assembly GCA_023258955.1). GTDB lineage: Bacteria > Pseudomonadota > Gammaproteobacteria > Burkholderiales > Rhodocyclaceae > CAIYYX01. The sequence goes on along the minus strand of JAHFRE010000028.1, from coordinate 1,413 downwards.
TGTTTGATGTAGGCGATTTGCGCCGCCTGGTCGGCGGCGCGCAGCACGCGGTAGCTCTTCAGGCGACCGTCCGGATAGAGGGATATCTGCACCAGCGCCTTGCGCCTGCCCCTGCCGCCCGGATCGACCTTGACGAAGGCGGCGCTGCGGTTCAACTTGCGGATGAAGGCGTCGAAGTACATCTCCAGGCTGAAGGCCTCGGCCCGGTCGCCGGCTGAGGCCGGCGCGGCGCTGTCAGCCTCGGTCTCATCCGGCGCAGATTGTCCCAGCTCCCTGACCATAGTGATGGCGTTTTGCGCCAGTTCGCTGCCGGTTCGCGGCCTCGCCTGTTGCGCCAGTTCGTCGAGAAAACTGTCCATGTCTTCGCGCTCGGCGCGCGACCAGGAGCGCGAGGGCCACAGCCCCGCAGGCGTGGTCAGGCGCGGCGCTGCCGCCTGCGGCGCAGCGGGCTGGCGCCGCGCGGCGGTTGCCGCAGCGGCATCCCGGTGCGGGGCTGGGATGGGTCGGGTCGACGGTGGGCTGACGATGGTGGCGAGCAGGCGCGAGCGCGCACCGTCTGCCTGCTTGTCGGCTCGCGTCGCTGTGCCGGTGTAGCGTCCGGAGGCGGAGAGGTTGACCAAGGCCGCTGCCGCGTGCAGCAGCACTGAGGCGGCGAGCGCCAGGCGCAGCGACTTCCTGGCGCGCGCGTTGCGGGCTTCCATGGCGCGCATCATCGGGCGACCGCCGCTGCGATCAAGCGTCGACCGCGGCCATCGGGCCTGGTCCTGGGTGCCGCCAGCCCCGCACAAGAAGACGAATTGCCGCCCCAAGTCTTCTTGACCCCCACGGGGGGCGGGCTGGGCGTAGCCTGGCCCTGGGGGCGCTCAGAAGACTGACCTTCAGCGGGGCGGTGGTGGTGGTGGGTAGCCCGGCGGCGGTGGCGGCGTCGGCATCGCGGCGCCCGGTGGCGGCGGCGCCGCGTAGACGGGAGCGGGGCGGGCGCTGACGCGGCCACCGGGAATCGCCACCTGTTCGCCCTTGGCGTACATGCACTGGGTGTAGGCGTGGTCGTAGTTGCGCTGCGTCGCGTGGGCTGAGCTTTGCGCCGCGCCGGTGCCGGCCATGGTGCCGAAGAGCAGGCCGGTGCCGGCACCCACCGCGGCACCCTGATGGTTGCCACCGATGGCGGCGCCGGCGAGCGCTCCCACCGCGGTGCCGACAGCGGCGCTGGCGATGGCGGAATTGGCCGCGGCCTGGTTGGCGTCGGCTCCGCCGATTTGGTACTGGGCGTAGTTGCGGCATTCGGCATCGTCGGCGCGGAACTGCTCGAAGCTCTTGCCGGCGCCGGGCAGCGCCATCGTGCTCGGACCGGTCGGCACCGAGACGCAGCCGCCCAGCAGCAGGCTCGACGCAGCGCCGAAGACGATAGCGGGC